>NC_014207.1:2753883-3059871 GCF_000093025.1 Methylotenera versatilis 301 | reverse complement strand
ATTTCATTATTGAATTCTGACAGTTTATCAAATACATTTTAGCTGGTTTATGCTAACTTATCCACAGGCAAATACAATCTTTACAAAACTAAATAAACGTTGACAAAATAGGCAGTTATCGTGTCTAATAGCGCCCTTTATAGCATTTCGCTCGCTGGAGAATTACATGAAACGTACTTATCAACCTTCAAAAACACGTCGTGCTCGTACGCATGGCTTCTTAGTTCGTATGGCTACTAAAGGTGGTCGTGCTGTTATTGCTGCTCGTCGCGCTAAAGGTCGTAAACGTCTAGGTCTGTAATTTTAAAGTCCGTTAGGGCTTTATATTACATCGCAGCATTATCAGCGTTAGTTTTAATCGCAGTAATTTTTAATTACAGTATTACTAAAGCAGTTAAAAATAATGGTGCAAACATATAGGCTTGTTAAGCAAGCCAAGATGATTAAAACGGATGATTTTTCATCCGTTTTTAATTTCCGCAAACGTTTTTCTTTGAAGTATCTGGTGATGCACTATCAACCAAATACTCTTCAACGAGCGCGTTTAGGGTTAGTTGTAGGGAAAAAAACAGCTAAATTAGCGGTTAGTAGAAACTATATGCGTAGAGTTTTGCGTGAGTTTTTTAGGTTAAATCAGCATGATATTTGCCATGTTGATTTAATTATTAGAGTACAAAAAAAATTTGATAAAGTGGATTTTATTCAAATTAAACAAGAGTTTGATTCACTTATTTATAAATTAAACCAGCGCGTTATTTTAAGCCAGCATAAAGAGCTCACAAGTAATGACACAAGCAAATGATAGCCTCTAACGATCAATGATGAACATAATGGCGCGTATACTGATATGGTTGATTAAAGCTTACCAAGTATTGCTAAGCCCATTCTTTGGTCAGCAATGTCGTTTTTACCCTACTTGCTCACACTATTCGATAGAAGCTATCAGTAAGCATGGCGCGATTGTTGGTAGTTATTACACCGTACGCCGTTTGTCGCGTTGCCACCCTTGGCATGCTGGTGGACACGATCCTATTCCTTAACATTTAAAATACTTTATAAGATTGCCCTAAAAATCATGGATACAAAACGTTTAGTTCTGTTTGTTATATTTTCAATGTCAATTTTGATGTTGTGGGATGCTTGGCAGCGCCAACATGCGCCTGCCGAAGTGGTGCAACAAAGCAGTCAAACTGTAGCTGGTGCGACAAGCAGCACAGCTGCCGTGTCTGGGAATGTCGCTGTTGATAGCGATTTTAAACTCTCAGCAGGTCAGCGTATTAGCGTCACTACTGATTTATATAAAGCAGATATTGAAACCACAGGCGGCGATTTACGTAGACTAGAGTTATTGAAGCATCGCGCATCAGATAACGTTAAAACTAACTTTGTTTTGTTAGATGACTCTGCTAAACCAATGACGTATGTCGCGCAAACAGGTTTAATTGGTGCTGATTTACCTTCACATAAAGCAGTATTCACTTCTGCTGCGCCCACTTATCAAATGCAAGATGGCAAAGATACTTTAGAGGTACGTTTAAGCTGGGTTGGCAATGGCGTAACTGTGGATAAGGTTTACACTTTCCATCGCAACAAATATGCAATCGATGTGAATTATGAAATCAAAAATGGCTCTGCAGCCGCTATTACACCAGTAGTTTATTACCAAATCGTGCATGATAACGAGTCTAATCAGGGCTCTAAGCTAATGCCAACATTTACAGGCGGCACTTACTATACTGAAGCGACAAAATTCAAAAAGCTTGCATTTAAAGATATGGCTAAAGAGCCGCTTAAAGTGACTTCTAACGATGGTTGGGTTGGTTTGTTGCAGCATTACTTTGTGAGTGCATGGATTCCTAAAGATGGCTTAGCACGCGAGTTTTATACAGAAAAGCTTAACGAGCACATGTACAGAATCGGTTCGAAAAGTACATTAAGCACTATTGCACCAGGCGCAAGTTTAACTGTTCCAGCACGTTTATTCTCAGGCCCACAAACTAAGAAAGATTTAGTTGAAACCGCACCAGGCCTAGAATACACCGTGGATTATGGTTGGTTAAAAATGGTGGCTTCACCATTATTTTGGGTGTTGTCACTTATTCACAGCTTAGTACATAACTGGGGTGTGGCGATTATTTTACTTACCTTGTTAATTAAAGCAGCTTTCTACCCATTATCAGCAAAAAGCTATCGCTCAATGGCGCAAATGCGTGAGTTGGCACCACGTTTAGAGTCAATGAAACAAAAGTTTGGGGATGATAGACAGAAAATGCAGCAAGCGATGATGGAGCTCTATAAAACAGAGAAAATCAATCCTATGAGCGGTTGCTTGCCGATTTTGATTCAGATTCCAGTATTTATTTCCCTGTACTGGATGTTGCTAGGCTCAATTGAATTACGCCATGCGCCATTCTTTGGCTGGATTCAAGATCTTTCAGCAGTTGATCCCTACTATATTTTGCCAATAATCATGGGTATTTCTATGATTATTCAAACTAAACTTAATCCTAAACCAACAGACCCTATTCAAGCTAAAGTGATGACATGGATGCCAGTTATATTCAGTGTATTCTTTTTCTTCTTCCCGGCTGGTTTGGTGTTGTATTGGGTAGTGAATAACATCATCTCAATTTGGCAACAATGGTATGTGAACAAATCAATCCATGCAGCAGCGTTATTGAAAAAGTCAGGTGGCAAACACTAAGCCACTAGACACCATAGCCGCCATCGCCACAGCCAGTGGCGCTGGCGGCATTGGTGTTGTACGGGTGTCTGGGCCATTTTCTGGTCAAATAGCTACTGGCGTTCTAGGACACATCCCTGCTCCACGCCATGCAGCTTATCTAGATTTTAAACAAGCCAACGGTGATTTAATTGATCGTGGCATTGCAATTTATTACCCCAATCCTCATTCATATACCGGCGAAGACGTCTTAGAGCTTCAGGCTCACGGTGGTACTGCGCTTATGCAGATTTTGCTGGCGCGTTGTATTGAGTTGGGTGCACGTCAAGCTGAGCCAGGCGAGTTCACACGCCGTGCATATCTAAACGATAAAATAGATTTAGCTCAAGCCGAAGCTGTTGCTGACCTCATTAATGCCGCTACGGCAGAAGCCGCTAAAAGTGCTGTCCGTTCTTTATCTGGGGAGTTCTCGCAACGCATCAATACCCTACTTTTAAAACTCATCGATTTACGCATGTTTGTTGAAGCGTGCTTAGATTTTCCTGAAGAGGAAATCGACTTTATTACACAAGGTCGCGTAGCAGATAAATTAGCTACAATTATCGTAGAGTTGAATGCGGTGTTTGCAAAAGCTAAACAAGGGAGTTTACTACGAGAAGGCATCAATGTCGTTTTGGTTGGCCAACCCAATGTTGGAAAATCTAGCCTGATGAATCAATTGGCAGGTGAAGAAATTGCTATCGTTACCTCAATTGCAGGCACAACTCGCGATACCATCAAAAATGCCATTCAAATAAATGGTGTACCTTTGCATGTAATTGACACTGCAGGTTTGCGCGAAACTGATGATGAAGTAGAAAAATTCGGTATTGAGCGAACTTGGCGAGCCGCACAAAGCGCCAATATCGCATTATTGTTGGTAGATGCAGCTCATGGTATCACGGAAACTGAAAAATCGATTTTAGCTAGGTTGCCGCAAGAAATTCGCAAAATTTGGGTGCATAACAAGATTGATGTGGCCAACGAACCTGCTTTAGTTGCAGAAAAAGACGGCGCAATGCACATCTACCTTTCTGCTAAAACTGGCGCCGGCTTAGATTTATTAAAAAGCCATTTACTAAAACTCGCAGGTTATGAAAATAATTCTGAAGGTGTTTTTATGGCGCGCGCCAGACATTTGGAAGCATTAAGCCAAGTGCAGATACATTTAAATTTTGCATCTGAACAAATTAACTCTGCGGAGTTGATAGCTGAAGAGCTGAGAATATCTCAGGACGCATTAAGTAGTATTACAGGAGAATTTACGCCGGATGATTTATTGGGCGAAATATTCTCAAAATTCTGCATCGGAAAGTGACAATTAATAAGCAGTAAAAAAGGCGCTCAAGGCGCCTTTTTTACTATGGCAAAGAATTAAAGCTTAAGCCGTTTGGTCGTCAACTGTAGCTTCAGGTGCATTCTTTTTAACAGATTCAATACCATTGTCGCGACCCGCCTCACTTTCGTACATTTGACTTTGGCCAATGACTTGATGGTTGCCAGCTTTAAGTACGAAATATGGTTTCTCTGATTTTGAAACTAAGCGATCATAACGTGCATCGTCAGCGGCATTTTTTTGGATTGATGCAATACCATTTAATGCGCTAGCTTTGCTTTCATACATTTCGCTTTGCATAATTATTTGGCCATTACCCGCCAATAGATTGAAATGAAATTGTCCGCTTTTTGCTGTTTTTAATTCGAATTTACCCGCCATACAGTTCTCCTCAATATTTGTTCGGTGAAAGCGCCGTGGTATTTGCACAAATACGCTTGCCATACTATAGGCGCGCAATCACGCACTCGTCAATAGCTTTGCCTTTTAATTATCAAGCCAGGATGTTAATTTTTGTGTTTCACGTGAAACAATCATCACTCCAGCATTTCTAATAGACATTTGGTGACTTTGGTTTTGTCACTACGGAGGTGAAAACTAAATGATCATGTCGATTTGCTGTAATCTAGAATCTTAATGGTTGAAATGTAGTCTAGAAATATAGTTGGTCAGGTGAGATTCTACACATAAGTCATCAATACTGTATTCATGTCCCCGATAAATTAAGAGAAGAGAGTCTCTCTAATTTACATGAAAACCTAATGAGCTTCCATTTTGTGCGTTGTAATTTACCCCTCAATTCGCCATCACAAGTGGATTTTATGCTGGGAATGCGCGAAGCTTTATTGGATTTTTACTTGCCAGATTTGAGTTTAATACTACATGCCACTTTACGAGGTTTATTTTAGCGGCTTGTAAATTATGCCGCATGCTGCAATTTAGGTATGAGGTACGATACTACCCGGCAAGTGCTAGCTGTAAAAGGCTTAATTGATGAAAATATATGGGTTGTAGGGGAATTTTAGATGTTAAAAAAGCAGTGTTTCACGTGAAACACTGCTTTTTAATTTAAAGTTTAAAGCTTATTTTTTGGCTTTAACTGTTGGTGTTTTTTCTGTTAAAACGTAAGTGATGTAGTTGGCTTTTTGAGCTGCTGTACAGTCCATGCCTAAAATATCAACACAATGTTGTGAAAATTTAGCTTCCACTTTATCAAAGTCAGAGAAGCGTTTTGTATTAACCACTGGAGATAGTGGTTTAATCACTTTGCCTGTGACGATATTTTTGCCGTTATCAGCTGGGTTTGCAGTGTGGCATGAAGCGCAAGCAACTTCTTTGCCGTTAGCAGTTTTAACTTTGTTATTGAAAAAAGCTTTGCCTTCTTCAGCTGAAGGCCCAGCAAATTCTTTATTTTCAGCGATGGCTTGGGTATGGTAGATCAATACTAATTTTTTTGCATTTGCAATGCTGGCATGCGCAGAAATGGCGCTAAAACCTAACAATGCTACTAAAAGGATACTTAATTTTTTCATTTGCTGCTCCATTATTTTTAATAAAAAATTATTCTTGCTTAGCAATCATGCTTCAACATTCACATAATAAAGTAGTTTGCTAAAAGATGCTTTAATTTTTGTAAAGCGAATATTATGCCAAGATTATTAAGAAATTGTGTCTATCTTGTAAAGGTAACGTTTTAAGGTAAAAAGAGTTGACTTAATTCTGTGAAAAAACATGCTTTTACATGACTATTGGCGGCTATTAAAGTAAAATCTAGCCTTCGCACAATACCTTCAATCACTTAAGACGTGATTGTATTCCGATGGTTGTTATATTGTGCCTATTGTTTGAAAGACAAGCTTGAATATATGAATTTTCCTGACGTTTTTGATGTGATTGTAGTCGGTGGCGGGCACGCAGGCACCGAAGCTGCGCTTGCTAGTGCCAGAATGGGGCAAAAAACCTTATTGCTTACACATAATATCGAAACTTTAGGTCAAATGTCGTGCAATCCAAGCATTGGCGGTATCGGCAAAGGTCATTTAGTAAAAGAGATTGATGCGCTTGGTGGCGCAATGGCGGCCGCGACGGATGAAGGCGGTATTCAATTTAGAGTTTTAAATTCCAGTAAAGGCCCTGCCGTACGTGCTACTCGCGCTCAAGCTGACCGCGTATTGTATAAAGCGGCGATTAGACATCGCTTGGAAAACCAGCCTAACCTTTGGCTGTTTCAACAAGCTGTGGATGACATTATTTTAGAGGGTGATCGTGCTGCTGGTGTGGTGACGCAAATTGGGTTGCGCTTTACCTCTAAATCAGTCGTGCTCACTGCGGGTACATTTTTAGGTGGTTTGGTGCATGTGGGGCTGCAAAACTACAGCGCTGGTCGCGCAGGTGATCCACCAGCCATTTCATTAGCAGCACGTTTACGTGAAATCGGTTTGCCTGCAGGTAGATTGAAAACTGGTACGCCGCCACGAATTGATGGTCGCACGATTGATTATTCTGTGATGACGATTCAGCCGGGCGACGACCCTGTGCCTGTGTTTTCTTTTATGGGTAATGTTGCGCATCACCCCGCTCAACTGCCCTGCTGGATTACGCATACTAATGAGCGTACACACGATATTATTCGTAGCGGTTTAGATCGCTCACCTATGTACACGGGGGTGATTGAAGGTGTGGGTCCACGGTACTGCCCAAGTGTGGAAGATAAAATTCACCGCTTTGCCGATAAAGATTCACACCAAATTTTCTTGGAGCCTGAAGGCTTAACCACCAATGAAGTTTATCCAAACGGTATTTCAACCAGCTTGCCGTTTGATATTCAGCTAGCGTTAGTGCGCTCAGTACGCGGTCTAGAAAATGCACATATTCTGCGCCCGGGCTATGCGATTGAATATGACTACTATGATCCGCGTGGTTTGAAAAGCTCGCTGGAAACCAAAATGGTGCAAGGCTTGTTCTTTGCAGGACAAATTAACGGCACTACTGGTTACGAAGAAGCTGCTGCGCAAGGTTTGCTAGCAGGTGCGAATGCTGCGCTTTATTCACAAGGCAAAGAGTCCTGGTGTCCTGCTCGCGATGAAGCTTATTTGGGTGTGATGGTCGATGACTTAATCACTCGCGGCGTCACTGAGCCATACCGTATGTTTACCAGCCGTGCTGAGTATCGCTTGCAATTGCGTGAAGACAACGCTGATATGCGCCTGACTGAAATCGGTCGCAAATTAGGCTTGGTGGATGATGCCCGTTGGGAGGCTTTTAGCCGCAAGAAAGAAGCGGTTGAACGCGAGCAAGACCGCCTTAAGAAGACTTTTGTGCAACCGGCTAATGTGCCCACAGAAAAAATGGTGGAAATGTTTGGCAAGCCGCTTGAGCATGAATATAGTTTGTTTGAGTTACTGCGTCGTCCAGAAGTGAGCTATGAAGCTGTGCTCACATTAGGTGAAATCGGCTTGGGCGAAGTTGAACCTTCTGTGCGCGAGCAAGTGGAAATCGCTGCCAAATATCAAGGCTATATTGATCGCCAAACTGATGAAGTCGCTCGTAGTCGTGGTCAAGAAAATACAAGGCTGCCTGATAATTTGGATTATCGTGAAATTCATGGTTTGCCGATTGAAGCACAACAAAAATTGAATGCGCAAAAACCAGAAACCATAGGTCAGGCCAGCCGTATTTCAGGTATAACACCTGCGGCTATTTCCTTGTTATTGGTGTATTTGAAACGTCAATCCCGTAGCAAGCCGGCTGCAGATTTAGCAGCGTAAATTGCCGTATGACTTTGATAAGTGCGCTACAAAGTAAGCTGCAATCTGGTTTGCTCGAAATGGATTTGCAAATCGACGCTGAAAAACAAGCGAAATTGATTGCCTATCTGTTGCTCATTGATAAATGGAACAAAGTGCATAATCTCACGGCAATCCGAGATCCGCTAGAAATGGTGACTTTGCATTTGTTAGATAGCTTGAGCGTACTACCGCATGTGCAGGCCCTAACACCTAAGTGTTTATTGGATGTTGGTGCAGGTGCCGGTTTGCCGAGCATTCCCTTGGCGATATGTCTGCCAGAGTTGCAAGTAACGGCGATAGATTCTGTCGCTAAAAAAACCAGCTTCATGCGACAAGTAAAAGGCGAATTAGGTTTGAGCAATTTTCAGGTTGAAGTTGGACGTGTAGAGGCGCTTAAAAAAGACGTGAAATTTGATGTGATAATTTCACGCGCTTTTTCAGAAATTGGACTATTTGTTAAACTCACAAAACATTTGCTAGCCAGTAATGGGTTGTGGCTCGCTATGAAAGGCGTAATGCCAGAGCATGAGTTTGAGCATCAAGATTTTAAAAGTGCGGGCGTGCAGGTGAACAAAATTGAAATCCTGAAAGTAGCAGGTTTAGACGCAGAGCGTCATCTGGTTTTTTTAAGTGTCAATTGAGTCTAGTCGTAAGTTAATCCAGTTAATTTTATTCTGATAAACCTATAAGAAAATAATGAAAATATTAGCAATCACTAATCAAAAAGGCGGTGTAGGTAAAACCACGACTTGCGTGAACTTGGCTGCTAGTTTGGCTAGTTTAGGTAAGCGCGTTTTACTGATTGATTTGGATCCGCAGGGCAATGCCAGTACAGGTAGTGGTATAGATAAAGCACACTTAAAGTTCAGTATTTATCATGTGTTGATTGGTGAGAAGTCGCTAAAAGAAGTGATTTTAACCAGTGAAAAAGGCGGCTTTGATATTGCGCCATCAAATCGCGATTTAGCAGGTGCGGAAGTTGAGTTGGTGAATGAGCTGGCGCGCGAAAATCGCTTAAAAGTGGCGATTGCTAAATTAGTGAGCGCCGAAGAAGCTGCGCCTTATGATTTTGTATTGTTGGATTGCCCCCCTGCCCTTAACTTGGTCACGGTGAATGCGCTCACGGCCTCTAGCGCCGTGATGATACCGATGCAATGTGAATATTACGCCTTAGAAGGCTTGTCGGACTTAGTAAATACCATCAAAAAAGTGCGCGCGCGTTTGAATCCAACGCTAGAGATTGAAGGTTTGTTACGCACCTTGTTCGATAATCGCAATATGCTCGCACAGCAAGTGTCTGCGCAACTAATCAGCCATTTTGGCGATAAGGTATACAAAACTATTATTCCGCGCAATATTCGTTTAGCAGAAGCGCCCAGCTACGGTGTGCCTGTGTTGAATTATGATAAAGCTTCAAAAGGCGCGGTGGCCTATTTGGAATTAGCAAAAGAAGTAATGCGGAGTGATAAAAAACATGGCTAAGTTAAAAGGCTTAAATAGAGGCTTGGGTCGCGGGCTGGATAGCTTGCTTGCAGGCGATATGGGCAGTGTTGGTGAAGCCGATTCACTTTTAGTGCTAAAAGTTGAGCAATTGCAATCTGGAAAATATCAACCACGTAGCTATATGGATGATGCCGCCTTGCAAACTTTAGCTGCTTCGATTAAATCGCAAGGCATTATGCAGCCGATTTTGGTGCGTCACATACCTAATGAGCACGGAGATGACGACCATTATGAAATCATTGCCGGTGAACGCCGCTGGCGCGCTAGTCAGATGGCGGGTTTAGAAGAAGTGCCTGTATTGGTACGTGAAATCGCCGATGAGGCTGCATTGGCAATGGCCTTGATCGAGAATATTCAACGTGAAAACCTGAATCCATTAGAAGAAGCGCAAGGTATTAAACGCCTGATTGATGAGTTTGAAATGACGCACGAAAAAGCCGCTGCGGCAGTAGGTCGTTCACGTGTGGCGGTTTCAAATTTATTGCGTCTGCTCACTTTATGCGCACCAGTGCAAGATATGTTGATGCATGGCAAGCTAGATATGGGCCATGCACGTGCATTAATTGGTCTAGATGGTGCGCAACAAGTGATGCTTGCAACACAAATTGTTCAGGATAATTTATCAGTACGTGAAGTAGAAAGTCTGGTAAAAAATCTAGAAGCTACAAGCATTGAAGCGCCTCAAAAACAAATACAGAAAACCCACATAAATCCTGATGTATTAAGGCTGCAAGAAGCATTAAGTGATAAATTAGGTGCAACAGTCAGCATTAAAGCCGATGCAAAAGGGGCTGGTACTTTAAAAATTAGCTATGCAAATTTAGATCAACTTGATGAAATTGTGAGTAGAATTTCGCGCTAAGTGTTTCATTTTGCTTAAACAAAATGTAAATGCTTGTAACTTAATCCTTGACTAAAAATCGGTAATAATTCAAAATCGCGGTCTTTGCTATATAGTGCATGTAAAAATCGCAAAATAAGCAGCAAAACACAACAATAGTAAGCGTCAAAATTAACTAGTTTTCAGTTACAGGGTTTAAGCAATTGTCAACATCCAACACATCAGATGTATTTAGCAAAATGCTTAAAATTCAATTAGTTGCTACGTTGAGCGTTGCTGTTTTGGCTTTATTTGTGTCGGGTTTGCATGCAAGTGTTTCAGCGATGTTAGGTGGTGCCAGTGTAGTGCTAGGCGCCTGTGCTGCGGTAGCGGTAGCAAAACGCGGCGAAAATAATAAAGATGCTTCAGCAATATTAATCAATTTATTAAAAGCTGAAGCAACCAAGATTTTAATAATTATCGTGTTATTGGTAGTTATATTTAAGTTGTATAAGCAGTTAGTGCCATTTGCACTCATTGCTGGTTTGGCAGCAGCTGCACTGTTTTCGGGTGCCGCTTTGAGCAGATTGAAAGTTTAGTAAGTTAAAAGTTTAATTTAAACGAATTTTATTAAAGTAAATAATAGATTATGGCTATAGAACAAGCAGAAAAAGCACTCACCCCTTCTGAATACATTACGCATCATTTAACTTTTAACTCGCAACCAGTTGGTGACGGTAGCTTTTGGATGTTAAATTACGACAGTCTTGTTATGTCTGTATTGCTTGGTGTAGTAGTAATGGGTTTGATTTGGTGGGTAGCGCGCGGCGCAACAGCTGGCGTACCTTCAAAAGGTCAAGCATTTGTAGAGCTAATTTTCAGTTTTGTAGATGACCAGGTAAAAAATATATTTCACGGCAATCGCCACAGTTTCATCGCTCCAACAGCATTAACAGTATTTTTATGGGTTTTAGCCATGAACGCCATGGACTTTTTACCTGTAGATGTGATGCACCATTTCGTTTACGCGCCATTAGGTCTAGAGCACTGGCGCAGTGTTCCAACTTCAGACATCAACACAACTTTTGCATTGGCTTTAGCGGTGTGGTTCTTGATGATATTCTTCTCAATCAAAGTTAAAGGCTTTGGTGGTTGGATTCATGAGCTTTTCTATACGCCATTCGGCACTAAATTCTGGGTTTTACCGTTGAACTTTCTGTTCAATTTAATCGAATACGTTTCAAAACCACTTTCACACTCATTGCGACTATTCGGCAATATGTATGCTGGTGAGGTGATTTTCTTGTTGCTCGGTATGTGGGCTGCCACTGGTATTTCAGGCACAATCTTCGGTGCAATTCTAGGTGCTGGCTGGTCAATATTCCATATTTTAATTGTGGCATTACAAGCGTTTATTTTCATGATGCTGACAGTGGTTTATTTATCAATGGCACACGAGTCACATTAAGTTCTTCGGTATTAAATTTTTAGTATTTTTTTGTAGTTCTAGTTTAGTTGTAAGTTTAATTTTTGAGAGGGTAATAAAATGGATGCATTAGCAATGATTCAAGCCTACACAGGCGTTGGTATTGGTTTAATTATTGGTTTAGGCGCTGCGGGTGCTTGTATCGGTATTGGTATTATGTGCGCAAGCTTCTTAGAAGGCGCTGCTCGTCAACCAGAAATGATTCCACAATTGCAAGGTAAAGTATTCTTGCTATTAGGTCTTATCGATGCTTCTTTCATTATTGGCGTTGGTCTTGCGATGATGTTTGCATTTGCTAACCCATTATTAAGTGTAGTAGCTAAGTAATTAGCTTATAAATAATTTGGCGCTACTTAAATTTAGCGCAAATTAAACGACTTAAATATTGGAGTAAGTAATGAATATTAACTTTACACTTATCGCACAAGCTATTGCATTTGCTGTGTTGATTTGGTTCACAGTGAAATTCGTTTGGCCACCGCTGTTATCAGCGATTGAAACACGCCAAAAGGAAATCGCGGATGGTTTAGCGGCAGCTCAAGAAGGCAGAAGTGCTTTGGAAGTTGCAGCTAAGAAATCAGAAGCGACATTAGCTGAAGCTAAACAAAAAGCGAGTGAGATTATTGGCCAAGCTGAAAAACGCGGAACACAAATCGTTGAAGAAGCTAAAGGTAACGCTAAAGCTGAAGGCGAGCGTATTTTAGCTGGTGCTAAAGCTGAAATCGACCAAGAAGTAAACCGCGCTAAAGAAGGTCTTCGTTCACAAGTGTCTGCGCTAGCAATTGCTGGTGCTGAAAAAATCTTGCGTAAAGAAATTGACGCAAAAGCACACAGTGAAATGTTATCTAAACTAGCAGCAGAACTTTAAGGATAAGACATGGCTGAAATATCAACCATCGCAAGGCCTTACGCAGTTGCTGCTTATAAATTAGGTCGTGAACAAAAGTCGTTGGCTAAATGGTCTGAAATGTTAGGTTTTGCATCAAGTGTCGCTAGCGACGCGCAGATGCAAGCTTACATTCAAGATCCCAAAGTGGTCAGCAGCGAATTGCAAGCCGTTTTTTTAAAAGTGTGTGGTGATAAGCTTAACGAACAAGGTCAAAACTTGATTAAAGTGTTGGTTGACTACGGACGTATGTCTATTTTGCCAGCGATTACTGAAGCGTTTGAAGAGCTTAAGGCGCTAGACGAAGGCACCTTAGATGCGCAAATTATTGCTGCTGCAAAACCTAGTGCCGCAGAAGTCAAAGATTTGGTAAAACGCTTAGAAGCTAAGTTCGGTAAAAAAATTGAAGCCAATGTTTCTGTAGATTCAGAACTGATTGGTGGGATTAAAATTATTGTTGGCGATACCGTGATAGACGCATCCGTCAAAGGTCAGTTACAAAATTTAGCGTACACGCTTTCAGCATAAGCAAAGAACAATTTAGGAGTTAACATGCAGTTATCTACATCAGAAATCAGTGAACTGATTAAAAGCAGATTAGAAAATTTTTCTACCTCAGCTGAAGCGCGTACTCAAGGTACAGTAATTTCAGTAACTGACGGTATCGTTCGTATTCATGGTCTTTCAAACGTGATGGCTGGCGAGATGATCGAGTTCCCAGGCAACACATTCGGTTTGGCGCTTAACTTAGAGCGCGATTCAGTGGGTGCGGTTGTTCTAGGTGACTACGAGCATATTACTGAAGGCGATATCTGTAAATGTACAGGTCGTATTTTAGAAGTGCCAGTAGGTCCAGAATTAATCGGTCGCGTTGTCAATGCACTAGGTCAACCAATTGATGGTAAAGGCCCAGTTAATGCAAAAATGACTGACAAGATTGAAAAGGTTGCACCAGGCGTGATTGCACGTAAATCAGTTTCACAACCAGTTCAAACAGGTTTGAAATCTGTTGACTCTATGGTTCCAGTTGGCCGTGGTCAACGTGAATTGATTATTGGTGACCGTCAAACAGGTAAAACTGCGGTTGCGATTGATGCCATCATCAATCAAAAAGGTCAAAACATGACCTGTATCTATGTAGCGATTGGCCAAAAGGCTTCTACTGTCGCTAACGTGGTACGTAAACTTGAAGAAAACGGCGCACTTGCTTACACCATCGTGGTTGCGGCAACAGCATCAGATTCAGCAGCATTACAATTTTTAGCACCGTACGCTGGTTGTACGATGGGCGAATACTTCCGTGACCGTGGTGAAGATGCATTGATCGTTTATGATGATTTGACTAAACAAGCGATTGCTTACCGTCAAATTTCATTGCTATTACGCCGTCCACCAGGTCGTGAAGCGTACCCAGGCGACGTGTTCTACATCCACTCACGTTTACTTGAGCGTGCAGCTCGTGTAAATGAAGATTACGTTGAAAAATTCACTAACGGTGCTGTTAAAGGTAAAACAGGTTCATTGACTGCATTGCCAGTGATTGAAACTGCGGCTGGTGACGTTTCTGCCTTCGTTCCAACTAACGTGATTTCTATTACCGATGGTCAGATCTTCTTGGAAACTGACTTGTTTAACGCTGGTATTCGTCCAGCGATCAACGCCGGTATTTCAGTATCTCGCGTGGGTGGTGCAGCACAAACTAAAGTTATTAAGAAACTTGGTGGCGGTGTACGTTTAGCATTAGCGCAATACCGTGAATTGGCTGCGTTCGCGCAGTTCGCTTCTGATTTGGATGAAGCAACACGTAAACAGCTAGACCGCGGTCGTATGTTTACTGAGTTGATGAAACAAGCGCAATACGCACCATTAAGTGTTTCTAAAATGGCGATTACATTGTTAGCGGCTAATAAAGGCTACTTTGATGATGTTCCAACCAATAAAGTGTTAGCTTTTGAAAACGCATTACACGGTTTCATGGGTTCTAAATACGCTAAATTGATGGAAGGCATTGAATCTAGCAAAGATTTAGCTGGCGATAACGAAAAAGCAGTTGAAGCCGCAATTCAAGACTTCAAAGCAACAAACGCTTACTAATAATTCTACTATCTAGGACTAAAAATGGCTGGTAGTAAAGAGATTAGAACCAAGATCAAGAGTGTTGAAAATACACGTAAGATCACAAAAGCGATGGAAATGGTTGCCGCTTCTAAAATGCGTAAAGCGCAAGATAGAATGCGTGCAAGCCGTCCGTATGCTGAGAAAATTCGTAACGTTGCTGCGCATCTTTCATTTGCAAACCCAGAATATAAACACCCATATTTAATCAAACGTGATGTTGTTAAAAACGTCGGTTTGATTGTGGTGAGCTCAGATAAAGGCCTATGTGGCGGTCTAAACACCAACATGCTGCGCCTCTCAGTTAACCAAATGAAAAATTGGGAATCTGAAGGTAAAGCGATTGCAGTAAGTGCAATTGGTAACAAGGGTTTCAGCTTCATGAACCGCGTTGGTGCTAATGTTAAATCGCACATTACTGGTTTAGGCGATGTGCCGCATTTAGAAACGCTAATCGGTACCATTAAAGTGATGTTGGATGCGTATGAAGCTGGCGAAATTGACCAGCTTTATATTAGCTATACCAAGTTCATTAATACCATGAAGCAAGAGCCAGTGATGGAGCAATTGTTACCATTGAGTGGCGAGCAACTAGGTAGTCCTAAAGGTCATTGGGATTACATCTATGAGCCTGAAGCTAAGCCAGTAGTTGATCAATTAATGACACGTTATATCGAATCATTAGTTTATAACGCAGTGGCAGAGAACATGGCTTCTGAGCAATCTTCACGTATGGTGGCAATGAAATCAGCGTCTGACAATGCGAAAGAAGTCATTGGTGATTTGAAACTGGTTTACAACAAAGCACGTCAAGCAGCCATTACCAAAGAGATTTCAGAAATCGTCGGCGGCGCGGCAGCGGTATCATAGTATTTTTAAGAATTAAATTACAATTCAACAGATTAGCTTGAATAGGATATAAAAAATGAGTACAGCGAACGTTAGTGTAAAAATAGGTAAAGTAGTGCAAATCATTGGTGCGGTGGTCGACGTTGAATTTCCACGCGATCAAATGCCTAAAGTGTTTGAAGCGTTGATTATTGACGACGCATCAAGCAATGCTGAAGCAGGCTTAACACTTGAAGTGCAACAGCAATTAGGTGACGGTATTGTGCGTACGATTGCCATGGGTTCTTCAGATGGTCTTGCACGTGGTACATCATTCAAATCAACAGGCGATCAAATTACTGTGCCAGTTGGTGTAGGCACTTTGGGTCGTATTATGGACGTGTTAGGCCGCCCAATTGATGAGGCTGGTCCAATTGATTGTGATGAGCGTCGTGCAATTCACCAAAAAGCGCCAACTTTTGAAGAGTTATCTCCATCAGTTGACTTGTTGGAAACAGGTATCAAGGTAATTGACTTAGTTTGTCCATTTGCTAAAGGCGGTAAAGTTGGTTTGTTCGGTGGTGCTGGTGTAGGTAAAACAGTTAACATGCTTGAACTTATCAACAACATTGCAAAACAACACTCAGGTTTATCAGTGTTTGCAGGTGTGGGTGAGCGTACTCGTGAAGGTAACGACTTCTACCATGAAATGGCAGAAGCTGGTGTTATTAAACTTGACGACATGAAAGAATCAAAAGTAGCGATGGTATTCGGTCAAATGAACGAACCACCAGGCAACCGTTTACGCGTAGCTTTGTCGGGTTTGACTATGGCTGAGAAATTCCGTGACGAAGGTCGTGACGTGTTGTTCTTCGTTGATAATATCTACCGCTACACATTGGCCGGTACTGAAGTATCAGCTTTGTTAGGTCGTATGCCTTCAGCTGTAGGTTACCAACCTACTCTAGCTGATGAAATGGGTCGTTTACAAGAGCGTATTACATCAACCAAAACAGGTTCTATTACTTCTATCCAAGCGGTTTACGTACCTGCCGATGACTTGACTGACCCATCACCAGCGACAACATTCCAGCATTTGGACTCAACAGTTGTGTTGTCACGTGACATTGCATCTTTAGGTATCTACCCAGCGGTTGATCCACTAGATTCAACATCACGTCAATTAGATCCATTGGTAGTTGGTGAAGAGCATTACAACGTTGCACGTTCTGTTCAACAAACATTACAACGTTATAAAGAGCTACGCGACATTATTGCTATTTTGGGTATGGACGAATTGTCACCAGAAGATAAATTAGCTGTTGGCCGTGCTCGTAAAATCCAACGTTTCTTGTCACAACCATTCCACGTAGCTGAAGTGTTTACTGGCGCGCCTGGTAAATACGTTCCACTAAAAGAAACAATCAAAGGCTTTAAAGCGATTGTTGCTGGTGAATACGATCACTTGCCTGAGCAAGCGTTCTACATGGTAGGTGGCATTGAAGAAGCAGTAGAAAAAGCCAAAACTTTAAACTAAGCTGATTTAATACTTAGTAAACTTTAATAAAGTATAGAGAAAAATATGGCAAATACTGTTCATATCGATGTAGTAAGTGCAGAAGCCAGTATATTTGCTGGTGAAGCTGAGTTTGTTGTAGTTCCGGCAAGTACAGGTGAAGTAGGTATATATCCTCACCATGCACCTATGGTAACTACAATCAAACCAGGTTCATTACGTATTAAACTGGCTGACACTGCTGAAGAGACTTTGATTTTTATCTCTGGCGGTCTTTTAGAAGTTCAACCAGGTTTAATTACTGTGTTGGCTGATACTGCAGTGCGTGGTCACGATTTAGACGAAGCTAAAGCAGTTGCGGCAAAAGCTGCTGCTGAAGAAGCAATGAAAAATCGTACTTCAGACATTGATTATGCAAAAGCGCAGGCTGAATTGTCTGAAGCGATTGCACAAATTCAAGCGATTGAGCGACTACGTAAAGTTAATCATTGATGACCAAAATCAATTCGGTGTAACGAAAGTTAACACCAGCAAAAAGGCAGCTTAGGCTGCCTTTTTTGTTATACTTTAGCCATGCGAAAATCACAGAATACTTAAAGGCATGATGGCACTTAATATCATTATTCTTGCAGCGGGTAAAGGCACCCGCATGCATTCCAACACACCTAAAGTTCTACATGAAATTGGCGGCCAATCAATATTGGCGCATGTGATTAATTGTGCCAAAGCACTAAATCCAAGCAAAATTATTGTGGTGTATGGTTATGGCGGCGAATTCGTTCGTGAAGCATTTCCACACGAAAATATTAGTTGGGTAAACCAAGCTGAGCAGCTTGGCACAGGACATGCAGTGCAACAAGCCCTACCCTTTTTAGATGCTGATGCACAATCGTTAGTGATGCTGGGCGATGTGCCTTTGGTTGACGTAGCCGCTTGCAAGACCTTAATTGAACAAGCCAATACCAAGTTAGCGATTCTATCTTTTAATAAAGCAGACCCCGCTGGTTACGGGCGCATTTTACGTGCAGATAATCAAAATGTAACAGCGATTGTAGAACATAAAGATGCAACGGCGGCACAGCGTAATATCGTCGAAGTAAATACAGGTATTATGGCAATGCCAAATAGTCACTTAACAAAATGGCTATCGCAACTAACCAATAACAATGCTCAGGGCGAATATTATCTTACTGATATTGTGGCGCTAGCTGTGCAACAAGGGGTAGAAGTTGTTGCAGAGATTACAGACGATGAATGGTCAGTGACAGGTATTAACTCTAAAACAGATTTAAGTACTATAGAGCGAGTGTATCAAAAGCGCACTGCAGAAAAATTACTGCTGCAAGGTGTTACTTTAAAAGACCCTGCCCGCCTAGATGTGCGCGGTTCGCTAAGCTGTGGCAGAGATGTTGAGATTGATGTTAATTGCGTGTTTGAAGGTAATGTCACTTTAAGTGATAACGTAAAGATCGCAGCCAACTGTGTCATTAAAAACGCCACAATAAAAGCTGGTGTTCAAATCGCACCATTTACACATATTGATGACACCGAGATTGGCGAAAATAGCCGTATTGGACCATTTGCAAGATTGCGCCCTGGCACTAAACTGGCCGCAGATACGCATATTGGTAACTTTGTAGAGCTTAAGAATTCGCAAGTTGATGTTGGTAGCAAGATTAACCATCTAAGTTATGTGGGCGATACAACCGTAGGCAAACAGGTCAATATTGGTGCTGGCACAATAACTTGTAATTACGACGGTGCGAATAAATTTAGAACGGTGATTGAAGATGGTGCGTTCATCGGTTCAGACTCACAATTGGTTGCGCCAGTCACCATAGGAAAGAACGCGACCATTGCCGCAGGTTCAACCATTACTAGAGATGCGCCAGCCGATGCTTTAACATTCTGCCGCGCAAAAGAACAAAAAACGATAGTGGGCTGGAAGCGGCCAGTAAAGATTAAAAAGTAAGATTAAATCAATCAATTGATGAAAGTACATCTATGTGCGGAATTGTAGGCGCAGTTGCAAGTAGAAACGTCGTGTCAACCCTTATAGAAGGTTTAAGCCGCTTGGAATACCGCGGCTACGATTCTGCTGGCGTTGCTGTATTAAGTGGTGGAAACATTGAACGCGTTCGTGCGGTTGGCCGTGTTGCTGCCATGACAGAAAAAGCTTTAGAAGTGAATCTAAGTGGTCAAGTTGGCATCGGCCACACGCGCTGGGCAACACACGGCGGAGTCACAGAAAGCAATGCACATCCACACGTTTCAAAGGGAGAGCTAGCAGTCGTTCATAACGGCATTATCGAAAATCATAATGAACAGCGTGATAAGTTAATGCAACTTGGATATGAGTTTACTTCGCAAACCGATACAGAAGTGATTGCACACCTCATTCACTTTTACCACAATCAAGGTTTAGCCTTGCTATCCGCAACAAAAATGGCGGTAGCTGAACTAACCGGCGCATTTGCAATTAGTGTCATTTCAGTTAAAGAGCCTGAACATATGATTACAGCTCGCCAAGGTTGCCCGTTGTTAATTGGCTTAGGTGAAAATGAAAACTTTATTGCATCTGATGTTTCGGCGGTGCTTTCGGTCACGCGCAAAGTGATTTACCTTGAAGATGGCGATGTCGCTGATATACGTCGAGATGGCGTTACAATTTTTGGAAGTAATGGCAATACCGTAGAGCGTAAAATTCACATGAGTGATGTGTCGCTTGCAAGCATGGAGCTTGGCCCTTATGCACACTTCATGCAAAAAGAAATACACGAACAGCCCAAAGCGCTTACGGATACGATAGAAGCATTAATCGATGATAATCGCTTTTCTCCAGTATTGTTTGGTGACGCGGCTAGTGAAATTTTTAGCCAAGTTGATAGCATACTCATACTTGCCGCAGGCACTAGCTATTATGCAGCGCTTACTGCTAAATACTGGCTAGAGAGTATTGCCAAAATACCTACCAACGTTGAAATCGCGAGTGAATATCGGTATCGCCAATCAGTACCAAACCCACGCCAGCTGATAGTAACAATTTCACAATCAGGTGAAACGCTAGACACCATGGAAGCATTAAAACATGCAAAATCATTAGGTCAGCACTACTCGCTATCTATTTGTAACGTGCAAGAAAGTGCCATTCCAAGAGCCTCAAAATTGGTATTCTACACTCGAGCTGGGGCAGAAATAGGGGTGGCTTCCACTAAAGCTTTCACTACACAATTGGTGGCTTTGTTTACCTTAGCTGCAACATTGGCTAAACAGCGAGGTATGCTCAATGATGCTCAAGAACAAGGTTACCTAACAGCGCTTAGGCAATTAGGTGGTAGCGTGCAGCACGCCCTAAATTTAGAGCCACAAATACGCGAATGGGCAAAAGCATTTGCTGATAAGCATCACGCCTTGTTTTTAGGTCGCGGTATACACTATCCAATTGCCCTTGAAGGTGCGCTTAAGCTTAAAGAGATATCATATATACATGCCGAAGCTTATCCGGCAGGGGAACTTAAACATGGTCCGCTAGCCTTGGTTGATAGTGATATGCCCGTTGTAGTTATTGCGCCAAACGATACTTTACTCGAAAAAGTAAAGTCAAATATGCAAGAAGTAAAAGCTCGAGGTGGTGAGCTGTTTGTTTTTGCCGATGATGATAGTCACTTTGCCGAAAGTGAATGTGTGCATGTCATTCGTACTCCGCGCCATGTTGGCGTGCTCTCACCTATTTTGCATACTATTCCTGTGCAATTATTGGCATATCATGTGGCATTAATTAAGGGCACGGATGTGGATAAGCCTAGAAACTTGGCAAAATCGGTTACAGTAGAATAGTAGATAAGCCAAGAAGTATACGTCTCATTGAGCGGAAACAATATGAGTCACAACTCTAAAACTGTAATGCAGAATTCTGAAAGTCGCTTATACGACTTGATTGCACAAAGGTTATTACCAAATGCTAATAAAGAAGAAATAGATCAGCGTATTTGGGATTTGTTTGGCGAAGAGTGGTGCGTTATGATGACTGATCTGGCGGGCTTTTCTCGCCGAGTGGCTGAGTACGGCATAATTCATTTTTTGCAGACGATTTATGAATCTGAGCGTTTGTTATTACCAGTGATTGAGCAGAATGAAGGCTTCTTGCTTAAAACTGATGGTGACTCTTTTTTAGTGATTTTTCGTCAGCCACAAAAAGCATTGCAATGTGCACTTGTGATGCAGCAGATTTTAATTCCCTACAACGAAGCTAAACTTGAGCAAGAAAGAGTTCACTTATGTGTCGGTTTGGGTTTTGGTAAGATTTTGCGTGTAGGTAATACCGAAGTGTTTGGAGCAGAGGTGAATGCCGCCTGTAAACTGGGTGAAGATGTCGCAAAACAAGGTGAAACTTTGGTGACAGGCGCGTTTCAGCAAGTTTGTGCGGATTTTGCTGGGGTGACTTATCAGAAGCTAGAACATGCACCAGCTGGAGCAAGCGCGGCATACAAAGTGATTTTGACCTAGAAATGCTGACTTGATTAAAGTGCGCTAGTAAGTACTTGGCTCTTTCAAAATCACAGGTGTAATGTCTAAAGTTCCACCGTCATGCCCCACCATGATTTGCCCATCTTGAATGGTGCAGCTGATATTAAAGCCTCGTTCTGCAATATTTGCTAATTCTTTTGTTTCAGGCAAATTAATCACCGTTAAGTTGTTGGTTTTAAGTAAGGCTTTGCTATTTGCCGTCCACCACATATCAGCGACTCTTCCACCGTAAAGCACCACCACTACTTGCTTGGCACGCCCTGCTGCTTTGCGAATATCTTTTTCTGTTGGCAAACCAACATCCATCCATAACTCGATAGCGCCAGTGAGATCTTTTTGCCACAAATCGGGCTCTTCATCATCGCTCAAGCCTTTGCCAAATATCAGCGCTTCATTGGCATACATAGCAAAACCAATCAGCCGCACCATGACGCGCTCATCAGTTTCTGACGGATGTTTGGCAATGGTTAAATTGTGTTGCTGATAATAGTTGCGATCCATATCAGAAACTTGCAGATCGATTTTATAAATTGTGGATTTGATTGCCATTTAAGCGGTGCCTTTTATCGTTGGCACATTATACCTACATTCCCCTCGCCTTATTCACTGGCAATCATTGATGTATAGTAAGTGATAGCGAGCAAGCAGGCGGGCTTTCTGTTAAGCTTTCATTTTTTATATTAGCAAAACAAAAAGGTACTTATTTTGGCTCAATATGTCATGTCTATGCTCCGCGTGAGCAAAATCGTTCCTCCTAAAAAAACCATTATTAAAGATATTTCTTTATCTTTTTTCCCAGGTGCAAAAATTGGTTTGCTGGGTTTAAATGGCTCTGGTAAATCTACTGTGCTGCGCATTATGGCAGGTGTGGACAAAGAGTTTGAGGGCGAAGTGCAATGGCAGCCCAATATGACGATTGGCTACTTGCCGCAGGAGCCGCAACTAGACCCAGAAAAAACTGTACGTGAAGAAGTTGAGTCAGGAATGGGCGAAGTGATGGAGGCACAAGCCAAGCTAGAAGCCGTGTATGCCGCCTATGCAGAACCAGACGCAGATTTTGACAAGCTGGCTGAAGAACAAGCAAAGTGGGAAAACATTATTGCCGCAAGCGGCAGTGACTTAACTACGCAACTAGATATTGCTGCAGATGCACTACGTTTACCTCCATGGGATGCGAAAATCGGCCCATTATCTGGCGGTGAGAAACGTCGTGTGGCTTTATGTAAACTATTGCTGTCTAAGCCAGATATGCTGTTACTAGACGAGCCAACCAACCATTTGGATGCAGAGTCTGTGGAATGGTTAGAACAGTTCTTGGTGCGCTTCCCAGGCACCGTGGTGGCGGTAACGCATGATAGATACTTCCTTGATAACGCTGCGGAATGGATTTTAGAGTTGGATCGTGGCCATGGTATTCCATGGAAAGGCAATTACTCAAGCTGGTTAGATCAAAAGCAAGCACGTTTAGCGTTAGAGGAATCGCAAGAATCTTCACGTCGTAAAGCATTGAATACAGAGTTAGAGTGGGTGCGTCAAAACCCGAAAGCACGCCAAGCGAAGAGTAAATCACGTATTGCACGTTACGAAGAGCTCGCAAGTGCTGAATACCAAAAACGCAACGAAACGCAGGAGATTTTCATCCCAGCTGGTGAGCGTTTAGGCGACCAAGTCATTGAATTCAATGGCGTCAGTAAAGCTTTTAAAGATCGCTTGTTGATTGATAATTTAAGCTTCAGTGTGCCAGCAGGTGCGATAGTCGGCATTATTGGCCCGAACGGTGCGGGTAAATCAACGCTATTTAAAATGATTACAGGTAAAGAAGCACCAGACAGCGGCGAAGTGAATATCGGTCAAACCGTTAAAATGGCTTATGTTGACCAAAGTCGCGACGCCCTGAGCGATGCTAAAACCGTATTCGATGAAATTTCAGGTGGTTCAGATATTCTTACAGTAGGTCGTTACGAAACGCCATCACGTGCTTACATTGGCCGCTTCAACTTTAAAGGCGGCGATCAGCAAAAAATCGTTGGTCAGCTTTCAGGCGGTGAACGTGGCCGCTTGCACTTGGCTAAAACGTTGATTTCAGGCGGCAACGTGTTGCTACTGGATGAACCATCAAACGACTTAGATGTAGAAACATTACGTGCGCTAGAAGATGCGTTATTAGAGTTTGCAGGCTGCGTATTGGTAATTTCACATGATCGCTGGTTCTTAGACCGTATCGCGACACACATACTCGCAGCAGAAGGCGAGTCGCAATGGACGTTCTTTAACGGTAACTATCAGGAGTATGAAGCCGATAAACGCAAACGTTTGGGTGAAGAAGGTGCGAAACCTAAGCGGATTCGCTATAAACCAATTACACGTTAGAACAGTGTTTTACAGATTGTCATTCCGTGCATGACACGGAATCCAGTATCTTTAAAGATGCTAGATATCGATGCTCAAAGGTATGACAAACTAAAGCCAATCCCAATCTAAGCGCTTCTTATGAGGCGCTTTTTTCATGGCAAAATCCCATAGAAATGGTGGTATCAAGCGCATTAATCTTGCTACCCAACCCATTTGCCATGGAATCACACAGAATCTACGTTTGTTTTCAACGGCACTGGCAAACTTATGGGCAAATACATTGGGATCCATTAAAAACGGCATTTTGTATTGATTCACGTCAGTCATTGGTGTGCGAATATAGCCCGGTGCAATGGTGGTGACAGCAATATTGTGTTGCGCCATTTCTACGCGCAGGCTTTCTAAATAACTAATGGCTGCTGCTTTGCTCGCGCTATAGGCGCCTGCGCCTGGCAAGCCACGAATACCCGCGACACTGGCAACGCCGACTAATTGTCCTTGCCCAGCTTGACGCATGGCGGCAATAAATGGTTGAAAGGTATGCACCAATCCCATGACGTTAATATCCATAATCGCTTGAAAAGCGGCGATGTCTTCCACGTGTTCGGTGAGCGTTCCACGGCTTACGCCCGCGCAGGCAATGACGATATCCGGCGTACCATATTGTTGTATAAAGTCTGCTGCGGTTGTGGCTAGCGCTTGATGATTACGCACATCTAGCGGATAAATAGCGCATTTAATTTTGTAGGTTTCTTGTAGCTTAGATTGCAGTTTTTGTAAGTGCTCACTACGTCTGGCCACTAGTCCTATAGTAGTGTCTTTATTTTGAAAGCGTTTAGCATACTCTGTGGCGAGTGCCTCGCCTATGCCGCTGGAAGCGCCAGTGATAAAAACTTTCATGGATGTAGCCTTAGATGATGATAACAATTGAATAACAGAAATATTATAGGCGTAAAAAACCCGTTAATACCAAAAGGCAGTAACGGGCTAATTAGGTTTAAGCTAAAGTCTTATCAGAATCACCGATTAAACATTCTCTTGAAAAAGGACGTTAACCAGTTTGATTCTTCAATTACTTTTTTGCAGGAGCCTTTGCTTTGCTTGCACGAATGTTTCCAACAATAAAATCAACTGTTTTAAGCGCTTGCTCGTTACCACCAGCCATTGTGCTAGAGGTAATGAATTGACCATTGATAATAAAACTAGGTACACCAGTTGCGCCAGAAGCACGGAAGAAGTTAGCCGCTTGGTTCAATTTATTATTCATAGAGAATGACTTAAATGCTGCTTCAACTTTTGCTTTATCTAAGCCACTTTTTTTAGTCATCCAATCAGTAATTGCTGCCTCATTGGTAGGGTCTAACACTTTTTCTTTATGCACAGCATCAAACAAAGCGGTGTGCAATTTATCAGATAATTTCAAATCTTCCATAGCATAGAAAGCTTTAGCCATAGGCGCCCAAGATGGATTAGGCAAACCAGGTACACGTTTGAATGCTACATCTGCTGGTAATTTCTTTACCCATGCATTGAGGATAGGATCCATGTGATAGCAGTGAATACAGCCGTACCAGAATATTTCAGTGACTTCAATTTTACCCGGGTTGTCTGTGTTGATGACTTCTGCTGTTTTATCAAATTCCTGACCCAATTGTGGGTCTGCTGCCAACACATTGAATGAGGTTAACAACATTAATGCGGCCAACAATTTTTTCATCTTTAACTTTCCTTTTAACTTGGTCTAAAATTTAACTATCTAAATTAATGATTAATATTCACTCACATTACTTAAATATTATTTACATACAAACGTGTGACTTTAAATTTGGCTGACAATTCAATCTATAAAAATTGTAGTCAGTATCTAAAATAACTTGTTTACGTTACTGGTTTTCGTTATTTACTTTAATCAAGTCAGCATTAAAGCCGTTACTGATTAAATCTTTTTTGGTTTTGTTGATTTGATCTAAATCGTTCAAAGGTCCTACGCGTACGCGGTGCCAAGTACCTTTATCAGGAATGGTAGCGGTCTGTACTACCGCCTCAAAACCTTGCAAGGCAAGTTTAGCTTTTAGATTATCAGCTTCTTCATCTGTTTGAAAAGCACCCACTTGTAGAAAGTAACTTTTTGGAACAACAGGCTGCTGGTCGTTTGCCTTGATTTTATCTTCTTCTTCTTTGGTCACTTTGCTCTCGCTACCCGGCAAAATTGTGTAAAAATCAAAACGTGTTTTGTCGTCAACGTTTTCATTGTTATCTGCAGCGGCTTGTTTGTCTTTTTCAGCTGCAGCTTTTGCTGCTTCAGCTTTAGTGTCCGCAACAATTTTATCTGCCAATGGCGTTTTAGGTTCTTTCTCGGTTTGTGCGCCGAATGGGCTATCGCCGCCTTTAATAAACATCACCACGCTGAGTGATGCAGCAACACCTAATAAAATGCCGACCAATAGACCCGTTAAAAAAGGGCTGCCTTTGCTGCTGCTTTTTGATCTTTCTGGGCTTGGTTTGTAATCTCTACTCATAATTTTCTAAAGTCCTTACATTTGTACTACATTTTTTCGGGCGCACTTACGCCAAGTAAGCCTAAACCATTTTTTAAGACTTGTTGTGTAGCGCTAATCAAGCTTAAGCGCGCTAGTTTAACGGTTTCATCTTCAATTAAAAACTTATATTCATTGTAATAGCTATGCAAATCACTGGCTAAATCTTTTAAATAATTTGCGATTACGTGCGGCGCTAGCTCGGTCGCGGCATTTGCAACTGTTTCAGGGTAGGAACTTAAACGTTGCATCAGTGCAGTCTCATGCGGATTATTAAGCGGGCTTAAATCTACATCATTTAATTGCGCTGCAACACCACCCCATTGGGCTAACACGCTGCAAATACGGGCATGGGCATACTGAATATAAAACACAGGGTTATCGTTGGTTTGAGCACGAGCTAAATCAATATCAAACACCAATTGTGAGTCTGAACGACGCGCGGCTAAGAAGTAACGTGTTGCGTCACAGCCAACTTCTTCAATTAAATCACGTAGCGTGACATAACTACCTGCACGTTTTGACAGTTTCACTTCTTCGCCACCGCGCATCACAGTGACCATTTGGTGCAATACATAATCAGGCCAACCGCTTGGAATGCCAGCATCTAAAGCCTGCAAACCAGCACGAACGCGAGTAATGGTGCTGTGATGGTCAGCGCCCTGCTCGTTAATTACACGTACAAAACCACGTTTCCATTTTTCTGCATGGTAAGCCACGTCAGGTACGAAGTAAGTGTAACCACCTTCAGATTTGCGCATCACACGGTCTTTGTCATCGCCAAAGTCTGTGGTTTTAAGCCAAAGTGCACCATCTAAATCATAGGTATGACCGCTTTTAATCAGCGCTTGCACGGTTTCTTCAACTTTACCTTCTGAATACAAGGCACTTTCTAGTGAAAATACGTCAAACTTGATTTGAAAGGCCTTTAGATCTAAATCTTGCTCATGGCGCAAATAGGCTACGGCAAAGGTGCGTACGGCATCTTCGTCAGTGATATCGCCATTTGCAGTGACTTGCATGTCATCGGCGGTCACAGTTTCTTTGTTCAGAAACGCGTTGGCGATGTCCATAATATAGTCGCCACGGTAACCATTTTCAGGAAAACTAGCATCGTCCGTTGGAATGCCCTTGCACCGCGCTAATACTGAAATCGTCAGATTGTCGATCTGTGCACCAGCATCGTTATAGTAAAACTCACGTGTCACATCCCAGCCATTGGCATCCAGCAAGCGTGCTAAGCAATCGCCCACCGCTGCACCACGTCCGTGTCCTACATGCAATGGACCGGTTGGGTTAGCTGAAACAAACTCTAGTTGTACTTTCTGACCACTACCGATGTTATTGCGACCATAATTTTCGCCAGCTTTTAAAATATCAGTCACAACAGCTTGCTGTGATTGAGCATTCAAAAAGAAGTTAATAAATCCTGCGCCCGCGATTTCAGTTTTCGCGATATAGTCGCTGGCTGGCAGTGCTTCGATGATTTGGGCAGCGATTGCGCGCGGATTTTGTTTGAGTGGCTTAGCTAAAACCAATGCTAAATTGGTTGCAAAATCACCATGTTCGGCAGATTTTGGGCGCTCAAGTAAAATGGTCGCTTCAAATTCAGGCGCAATAGTTTTTGCGGCTGCGGTCAGTAATTGGGTAAGATGTGTTTTCACAATATTTGCATTACATGCTAAAACCGCTATTTTAACCTACTGTCGCCATTTTTTCTTTAATCAGTTGATTTTCTGAACATAACTTTGCCCAAAACCATCCTAAAAATTGCTTTAGATGTGCCGCTAGACCGCTTATTTGATTATTTGAGCGGTGGGAATGTTGCGCAAATCGGTCAGCGCGTACTCGTGCCATTTGGCCGTAGAAGCCAGATTGGTATTGTGATGGGCTTTGCTGAAACTAGCGAATTTCCGATTGAAAAACTAAAGCCTGTCACGCAGGTATTTGTAGATGAATTGCCAATTAATACTGAAACGTTAAATTTGATTAAGTTTAGCGCGGATTATTACCAATATCCGTTTGGGCAGGCATTGTTATCTGCCCTGCCCTCACGTTTGCGGCAAATCGCGCCAGCCGTTTCGCGCAAGCAGTTTGCCTATCAATTGACTGAGTTTGGGCGTACGCAAAGTGTTGACCAAATTCCTAAACGTCAATTGGTGACGCGCCGAGTGTTTGAGGCTTTGCAAGCATCTGAACTGCTGACAGAGGTCGAGTTAGATGCTATTTCCAGCGGCGCACGTAAAGCTGCAAAGCAGCTGGTGTTGGATGGTTGGGCGAGCAGCAAGCAAGTACAAGCAGGTTTGCGCGTATTAGAACAGCAATCAGCTATTGAGCCAGACTTAAATGAAGAGCAGGCGCATGCGGTTGAGCAAATTGTGCAAAACTCAACCGAATTTAAAGCATGGTTGTTGCATGGCATTACAGGCAGTGGGAAAACCGAAGTATATATTCGTTTGATGCAGCACTTTTTAGCTTCTAAAGACGCGCAAGTATTAGTGCTAGTGCCAGAAATCAACTTAACGCCTCAGTTGGAATCTCGTTTCAGAAGCCGCTTTGCAAATATTCCGCTAGTGAGTTTGCACAGTAATTTAAGCGAGAGTGAACGCTTACATCATTGGCAAATGGCGCAATCAGGCGCGGCTAAAATTGTCATCGGCACAAGACTTTCTATCTTTACGCCGCTGCCTAATTTAAAGCTCATTATTATCGATGAAGAGCACGATGGCTCGTATAAGCAGCAAGATAGTATGCGTTACCATGCGCGCGATATTGCACTGGTGAGAGCCAAGCGTTTGAACATTCCAGTGGTGCTGGGTAGCGCAACGCCTGCGCTGGAAAGTTGGCATAATGCAACTGCAAATAAATACAATTTACTTAGCCTGAACCAGCGTGCGGTTACAGCGGCGCAACTGCCCAATATTGAGTGTATAGATACGACTAAAGTGAACCTGCAACAGGGTTTAACGCCGCAACTGATTACTGCGTTAAAACTAAGGTTAGCGCGCAAAGAGCAAAGCTTGTTGTTTATTAATCGCCGAGGTTATTCGCCTGTTTTGTTGTGTTCAGCTTGCCATTGGATTGCGCCGTGTATGCGTTGCAGCAGCCGCTTGGTAGTGCATTTAGGGCAACGAAAATTGCGCTGCCATCATTGCGGGCATGAGCAAAAAATCCCGTTGCAATGTCCAAGTTGTGGCAATGCAGATTTACACCCAACAGGTCACGGCACACAAAGGCTAGAGCAAACCTTGGCGCAATTGCTGCCAACTGCGCGCATTGCACGAGTAGACCGCGATAGCATCAGCCGCAAGAACGCTTTGGTTGAGATTTTAGACAAAGTACACAATCAAGAAATCGATATTTTGGTGGGCACACAAATGCTCGCTAAAGGGCATGATTTCCCAAACTTGACCTTAGTTGGCGTGATTGATACCGATAGTGCGCTGCATAGCCCAGATTTTCGGGCAAGTGAACGTTTATTTGCGCAACTCATGCAAGTAGCTGGACGCGCAGGTCGGGCAGATAAAGCAGGGCAGGTCATTATTCAAACGCAGTTTCCAGAGCATGTGCTATTTAACGCACTGCGCAGCCAAGATTATGTGAGTTATGCCAACGCCATGTTGCAAGAGCGCGAACAAGTGCAGTTCCCACCGTATGTGTTTATGGCGCTGCTACGTGCGGAAGCGAATGATTTTGCACTTGTGCAACAGTTTTTAAATCATGCATTCAAATTAGTCCGAGATTTAAGCACTGATGTCACTGTATACGACCCAATCCGTCCACAAATGGAACGTCTAAAAGGCATGGAGCGAGGCCATGTATTGATGCAAACTAGCAATAGAGGCGCACTGCAAAAATTGCTTAGAAACTTGGTGAGTCAATTAAGAGGTCAAGCCATCGCAGCTAAAGTGCGATGGGCGATTGATGTTGATCCGCTAGAGTTTTGACTATTTTTTAACGTGCATTAACCCCAGCTTATTGAAATAAGCTGGGGTTAAAGTCACACGATTAAATCAGCATAGCTAAATTAACATTCCACCAGAAACCTCAATGCGTTGCGCATTAACCCAGCGATTATTCTCTGATAGCAATGATGCAATCATCGGGCCAATATCGTCTGCAACGCCCACGCGGCCTAGTGCGGTCTGCGAGGCGATATAAGCGTTAACGTCTTTGTTGTCGCGCACTAAGCCATCACCAAAGTCTGTTTCAATTGCACCTGGCGCTACCGTATTTACGGTGATGTTGCGCGCGCCTAATTCTTTCGCCATAAAGCGTGTCAGCACCTCCACCCCGCCTTTCATCGCGGAATAAGCGATGTAACCAGGGATGGCAAAGCGAGCGAGCCCACTGGAAATATTCACAATGCGACCACCATCATTGATGAGCGGCAATAGTTTTTGGGTGAGAAAAAATACTGATTTGAGATTAAGATTTACCATCTGGTCAAACATCGCTTCGGTCGTTTCGGCAAAAGACGCATAAGCACCGCCGCCTGCATTGTTCACTAAAAAATCAAAGTGGCTTTGTTGCCAGTGTGTTGTAAGGGCTTGCGAAACTTGCTCGGCAAAGTCTGTAAAGTGAGATGCGTTGGTCACATCTAATTTTAGTGCCACGGCTTTGCGCCCCATCGCCACGATTTCCGCTACTACAGCTTCTGCTGAGTCTTTCTGGCTGTGGTATGTCAAAATCACATCCACACCTTGTGCCGCCATCGCCAATGCTGTGTTCTTGCCAAGTCCGCGACTGCCGCCAGTAATCACACCTATTTTTTGAGTTTTCTGAGCCATCATATTTCTCCATGAGTTGTTGAACTAGTCGCTATCTTATTGGTATTCTATAAAGTGATAAATACTCAATAAATGATTATACTGTTCACTTATTATTGACAATTGGCTGTGCTATGGAAAATACAGATGCAATAAAGCGCTTTGTGCGCGTGGCTGAGCTGGGTAGCTTTACCAAAGCGGCAGACGCGCTGGGCTTGCCAAAAGCGAGTGTATCTCTAGCCGTGCAACAATTAGAAAATCGGCTGGGCACACAGCTACTGCATCGCACTACGCGTAAAGTACAGCTGACACCAGATGGTCAGATTTTTTACGAGCGCGGTAAAGATGTGCTGGCAGAGATGGATGAGCTAGATAGCTTGTTTCAAACTGACGATGCCAGCATTCGCGGTCTGATTCGTGTCGATATGTCATACCCAATGGCGCACAATATTGTGATTCCACGTTTACCAGAGTTCTTAAGTCGTTATCCAAACTTACAAGTGGATTTGAGTAGTACCGACCGCCAAGTAGATTTAATTGCAGAAGGTTTTGATTGCGTGATACGCACAGGCAAGTTGCAAGATTCGGGTTTGATTGTGCGAAATCTCGGTGTGTTAACGCAGACCAATTACGCTAGCCCAGCCTATCTCGCGCAGCATGGTGAACCTTTAAGGCTAGAGGATTTAAGTAATCATTGGTTGATTCACTATTGTGTCAATGCCGCTACTAAGTTTGATATGTTTGAGTACTGGGACGGTCAAGCATGCCAGCGCATTTCAATGCCTAGTCGGCTCAGTGTTAATAACGCAGATGGCTATCAAGCAGCTTGTTTGGCTGGTTTAGGGATTATTCAAGCGCCATTGATAGGTGGTGCCAAGCTTGTCGCTGAAGGCAAATTAGTGGAAATACTTAAGAAGTTCGGTGCACCAGCGATGCCTGTATCGCTCGTGTATCCGCACAGACGAAATCTCTCTAAAAGAGTACGAATCTTTATGGATTGGTTAAGTGATTTAGTGCGGCAACATACGCAATAGTACGATGGCTTCACTTTAAGGGTAATCAAAAGTACAATCAAATTGTTAAAGCTGTCAATAAAATGCAGTAAAATAGTGGCTTAGGCGGGTGTAGTTCAGTGGTAGAACGCTAGCTTCCCAAGCTCGATATGCGGGTTCGATTCCCGTCACCCGCTCCATTTAAATTGATGTAATCATTTAGCGCAGAAACATTATGGCCAATCAAGCACCACCTTCAGTATTAACCTTTGCTGGCACAGACCCTAGTGGTGGCGCAGGTTTGCAGGCAGACATTCTCACTTTTGCTAGCATAGGATGCCACCCGCTCTCTGTGGTGACGGCTATTACCGTGCAAGATACGCGTGGTGTTGATGGTGTGCTGGCGATGGATGCAGATTGGGTGAATGACCAAGCAAGGGCGATTTTAGAAGATGTTCAGGTTTCAGCATTTAAGCTTGGTCTGCTAGGCTCAGTTGAAAATATCGCAGTGATTGCCGAAATCATGGCGGATTATCCTGACATTCCGTTGTTGATAGATCCCATCTTAACTTCTGGTCGTGGCGATGATTTAACCAATGATGACATGATGGACGCCATGATTGAGCTGTTGTTTCCACAAGCCACTTTAATTACACCAAATAGCTTAGAAGCGCGTCGATTAGCATTTGCCGATGCGGATGATGAAGTAGCGCTAACTTCACTAGATGAAGCTGCTGCGCGCCTGCTGGAAATGGGCAGTGAGTACGTGCTGATTACTGGCACACATGAACGCAGCTTAGAGGTGACCAACACATTGTATGGTGAAAATAAGCTTATTAAAGCGTACAAATGGGAGCGATTGGCTGGTAGCTATCATGGCTCTGGCTGCACACTTACAAGTGCAATTGCCGCCTGCATGGCGCATGGTTTGAGCATCGAAGAAGCCGTGATGGAAGCGCAAGAATACACATGGCAAACACTTAAAAATGGCTTTAGACCAGGTATGGGGCAATTTATTCCAGACCGCATGTTCTGGGCACGTGACGAAGAAGATGCCGTTGTGAATAGCGGTGATGGCAGTGCTAAAACGCACTAACCTCAGCTAAAGCAATTTATTTCATGATAAGCGGTTTATACGCAATCACGCCCGACGAAGCTGACACAGATTTACTGTTAGCCAAGGTAGAAGCCGCGCTTCAAGGCGGTATACGCGTGCTGCAATATCGCAATAAACAAGCAAGCTATAAGTTGCAAACTCAACAAGCAAGCGCTATTTTGCCGCTATGCAAGCAACATCAAGTGCCATTTATCATCAATGACTCTGTAGAGCTTTGCCTCGCTTTAAATGCAGATGGCGTACACATAGGTGCAGATGATGGCAATATCGCCGAAGTTAAAGCAAGATTAGGCGCAAATAAAATACTAGGTGCATCGTGCTATAACCGCTTTGATTTGGCGCTAAGCGCGCAACAAGCTGGTGCAACTTATGTGGCTTTTGGTGCTTGCTTTGCATCTAGCACCAAGCCGCATGCGCCTGTAGCAAGTTTAGATTTATTCAAACAAGCAAACGCGCAATTACATATTCCAGCAGTGGCTATAGGCGGCATTACGCTAGAAAATGTGCCATCAGTGATTCAAGCTGGCGCCAATTCAATCGCTGTGATTAATGCAATTTTTAATGCAGATGACGTAAAATTAGCGGCTCAACAATTTGCACGTTTATTCAAAGAATCAACCCTTAAGGCAACGACATGACTTCTACCAATCAAACCCTTTTTGACAAATCTCAAGAACTTATTCCTGGTGGTGTGAACTCGCCAGTGCGCGCGTTTCGTAGTGTGGGTGGTACGCCTATATTTTTCAAAAAAGGTTTGGGTTCTAAGCTTTGGGATGTCGATGGTAAGGAGTACATCGATTACATCAACTCTTGGGGCCCAATGATTGTTGGTCATGCACACCCTACGGTGATTAAGGCTGTACAAGAAGCTGCGGCAAATAGCTTGTCATTTGGTGCGCCTACAGGTTTAGAGCTTGAAATGGCGCAGTTAATCAATAAGCTGGTGCCTAGCATGGAGCAGGTACGTTTAAATAGCAGCGGTACAGAAGCCACTATGAGTGCGATCCGCACGGCGCGTGGTTTTACTGGCCGCGATAAAATCGTGAAGTTTGAGGGTTGCTACCACGGCCATTCAGACGGCTTATTGGTAAAGGCTGGTTCTGGGTTGCTGACTTTTGGTGAGCCAGATTCAGGTGGTGTGCCCGCCAGTGTAGCCGCACACACGCTCACTTTAGAATATAACAACACGCAGCAATTAAAAGACTTGTTTGATAAAACAGGTGATGAAGTCGCTTGTGTGATTATTGAACCTGTCGTCGGTAATATGAACTTAATCGTGCCACACATGGAGTTCTTACAAACGCTACGTGAACTTTGCACTAAACATGGCGCTGTATTGATTTTTGATGAGGTGATGACGGGTTTCCGCGTCGCTTTGGGCGGTGCGCAAGCGCTATATAACATTAAGCCTGATATGACGACTTTGGGTAAAGTGATTGGCGGCGGCTTGCCGGTGGGTGCGTTTGGTGGACGCAAAGATATTATGCAATGCCTCGCACCGGTGGGTAAGGTGTATCAAGCGGGTACGCTTTCTGGCAATCCCGTTGCTGTGACGGCTGGCTTGAAAACACTAGAGCTTATCCAAGCGCCCGACTTCCACGCTAAGTTGACCGCGCAAACTCAAAAGTTAGTTGATGGCTTAAAGGCTGCGGCAAAAGAAGCTGGTGTGATATTTAATGCACAAAGCGTTGGTGGAATGTTTGGCCTATATTTCTGCGAAAAATGCCCGACTTCTTATCATGAGATGTTGCAATCAAACAAAGAGCACTTTAATCAGTTCTTCCACAGCATGTTAGATAGTGGCATTTACTTAGGCCCATCTGCATTTGAGGCAGGCTTTGTTTCAGCCGCGCATACTGATGAAGATATTGCTAACACTGTTGCTGCAGCTAAAAAGGTATTTTCACTAATCAAGTAAAGACTTGCTGCTTTAATTGTACTCTTCAGTTCCTCTGGTCAATTTCACTCACCAACTCCCTTTGCCCCCGTTATTTCAACATCAGTGAAATGGCGGGGCTCTGTAGTTTGAGTTTAGGCTTGCTTTATTTCTTAATGAAGCGCCTAAAAATTAAAAAAAACGAAATTCAGCTTAATTTATGCCCCTATCTTATTGAACACATAGGCATTTAACGGTAAACTTGAAGGTTCCGCTAAATGTTTTGTGATTAAATAATATGGCAACAGATTTAAGTAACTCGAACAACCTAAATTCAAACAATTTGAATTCAAATCAGCCTGCTAAACAGGGCTTATATAGCCCGTCAAACGAGCGTGATGCTTGTGGTGTAGGTTTTGTGGCACATATCAAAGGCAAAAAGAGCCATGAGATTGTGCAAAAAGGGTTGGAATTATTAACTAACCTGACCCATCGTGGTGCTACAGGTTATGACCCTAAATTGGGTGATGGCGCTGGTTTGCTTATGCAAATGCCAGACGCATTTATGCGTAAAGAGGCCGCGAAGCTTGGCATTACTCTTCCAGAAGCAGGTCAATATGCTGTTGCTAATGTATTTTTGCCGCAAACCATAACAAATCGCGAAGCTTGCGAAGCTTTAATCAGCAAAATCATTGCAGAAGAAAATCAAACCTTACTCGGCTGGCGCGATGTACCAGTTGATAACAGCAATATCGCTCAAGCTGCGCGTGATGTTGAGCCTACTATGCGTCAACTTATGGTTGGTGCTACAACTACGGATCAGAACGTTTTTGAGCGTAAATTATTCGTTATTCGCAAACGCATAGAGCATGCGGTTCGTGCATTGAATTTACAAGACAAGGCCACGTTCTATATTCCATCTTTGTCTTCACGCACCATCGTTTACAAGGGTATGTTGCTTGCTAATGAAGTGGGTGTTTATTACACGGATTTAAACGATGAAATGCTGGTTTCAGCGTTGGCGCTAGTGCATCAACGTTTTTCTACCAATACATTCCCAGCTTGGGACTTAGCGCACCCATTCCGCATGATTGCGCATAATGGTGAAATTAATACAGTTAAAGGTAACGTTAACTGGATGGCCGCGCGTCATGAAACCATGAAATCTAGCCTGATTGGCGAAGATTTAGAAAAACTATGGCCGCTAATTGTAGATGGCCAATCAGACTCAGCTTGTTTTGATAACTGTTTAGAGTTGCTAGTGGCCGGTGGTTACTCATTGCCACACGCGATGATGATGTTGATTCCAGAAGCTTGGAGCAATAATGCCTTGATGGACGAAGAGCGTCGCGCATTCTATGAGTATCACGCTGCATTGATGGAGCCATGGGATGGCCCTGCTGCCGTGGCATTTACCGACGGCCGCATGATTGGTGCAACGCTAGACCGTAACGGTTTGCGTCCAGCGCGTTATTTAGTGACTGAAGATGACCTCGTAATGATGGCGTCTGAAATGGGCGTATTGACATTCCCGCAAGAGAAAATCGTTAAAAAATGGCGCTTAGAGCCAGGCAAAATGTTGCTGATTGATACTGAGCAAGGCCGTATTATTGGCGATGCAGAAGTGAAAAATGCGCTCGCGACGGCTAAGCCTTACAAGCAGTGGATTGAGAAAACACGTTATTTCTTAAGTGATATGCCTAAAGTTGAAGGCGGTCTAGAAATGGCGGCTAGTCTTCTGGATACGCAACAAGCTTTTGGTTATACACAAGAAGATCTCAAATTCGTAATGCAACCTATGGTGCAAAACGGTGAAGAAGGCGCTGGCTCAATGGGTAACGACGCAGCTTTGCCAGTGTTGTCAGCCAAGCCGAAGTTACTTTATAACTACTTTAAACAATTATTCGCGCAAGTGACTAACCCGCCAATTGACCCGATTCGTGAAGAGTTGGTGATGTCATTGGTAACCTTCATTGGCCCAAAACCAAACTTATTAGGCGTGGATGAAGCAACGCCTCCAATGCGTTTAGAGGCCAGTCAACCTGTGTTGATGTTAGATGAGTTAGAGCAATTGAAAGCGATTGCTACACTTACACAAAACCAATATAAATCATTAGTGTTAGATATTACTTATCCTGCAACACAGGGTAAGGCTGGCATGGCAGCAGCAGTTGCTAGCATAACTAGCGCGGCTGAAAATGCAGTAAAAAGCGGCTTTAATATTCTGATTCTTTCAGATAGAAATATCAGCGCAGATCGCTTAGCGATTCCCGCATTGCTGGCTTGTTCAGCAACGCATGAGCATCTGGTAGATGCTGGCTTACGTACCAGTTCAGGTTTGGTCATTGATACTGGTTCAGCGCGTGAAGTGCATCACTTTGCTTTGCTTGCAGGTTATGGTGCTGAGGCAGTTTGCCCATGGTTGGCATTTGAAACTATTAAGCATATGGATGTTAAAGACCAGTATGCCGCAGCTAAAAACTTTGTTAAAGCGGTTGGCAAAGGCTTGTATAAAGTCATGTCAAAAATGGGTATTTCTACTTATCAGTCATACTGTGGAGCCCAGAAATTTGAGGCCATTGGCTTAAACACGGCTTTTGTAGAAAAATACTTTACTGGTACCACTACCAATGTTGAAGGTATTGGTTTAGATCAAGTGGCTGAAGAAGCTGAACGTTTGCACACGTCAGCATTTGGTGAAGATCCAGTGTTGGCCAATAGCTTAGATGCTGGCGGCGAGTACGCATTTAGAGTGCGTGGCGAAGAACACATGTGGACGCCAGATTCTATTGCTAAATTGCAACATGCAACTCGCACAGGTCAATACGATACTTATAAAGAATACGCTAAGTTAATCAATGACCAAACACGTCGTCACATGACCTTGCGTGGTTTGTTTGAGATTAAATCAGTAGGCGCGGCAATTCCGCTTGATCAAGTAGAATCAGCCAAAGAAATCGTTAAACGTTTTGCGACTGGTGCGATGTCACTGGGTTCAATTTCTACTGAAGCGCATGCAACTTTAGCCATTGCCATGAACCGCATCGGCGGTAAATCGAACACTGGTGAAGGTGGTGAAGATGCAAAACGCTTCATTCCAGTAGCTGCTGACACTACTATGGCGAAAGTCATTGGTAGCGATGTGATTGTGAAAGATATTCCGCTAAAAGCGGGTGACTCAATGCGCTCACGCATCAAACAAGTGGCTTCAGGTCGCTTTGGTGTAACGGCTGAATACTTGGCATCAGCTGATCAAATTCAAATCAAAATGGCGCAAGGTGCTAAACCTGGTGAAGGTGGTCAGTTACCGGGTCACAAGGTGTCTGAATATATCGCGAAATTGCGCTTCTCAGTGCCTGGTGTGGGCTTGATTTCACCTCCTCCACATCATGATATCTATTCAATTGAAGATTTGGCGCAGCTCATTCATGACTTGAAAAATGCAAATCCTAAAGCATCGATTTCAGTTAAATTAGTCGCTGAAACTGGCGTCGGTACGGTTGCGGCTGGTGTTGCTAAAGCTAAATCAGATCATATTGTGATTGCTGGTCATGATGGTGGTACAGGTGCATCACCAATTTCATCAGTGAAACATGCTGGTGGTCCTTGGGAAATTGGCCTTGCTGAAACACAGCAAACTCTAGTGCTCAATCAATTGCGCGGCCGCGTGGTGTTGCAAGTCGATGGTCAAATTAAAACCGGTCGCGATGTTGTGATTGGTGCCTTATTAGGTGCTGATGAGTTCGGTTTTGCTACCGCGCCGCTAGTGGTTGAAGGCTGTATTATGATGCGTAAATGTCATCTCAATACTTGCCCTGTAGGCGTGGCAACACAAGACCCAGAATTGCGTAAACGCTTTACTGGTCAGCCTGAGCATGTAGTGAACTACTTCTTCTTTGTTGCTGAAGAAGTGCGTGAGTTAATGGCTTCTATCGGTGTTGCTAAGTTTGACGATTTAATCGGCCGTGCAGATTTGCTAAATATGCAAGCAGGTATCGATCACTGGAAAATTCAAGGTTTAGATTTTGCCAAAGTGTTCCATCTGCCAGAAATGCCTGCGAGCGTTTCACGTAAAAATAATGACGTACAAGACCATGGTTTGGTGAATGCGCTAGATAACAAATTAGTTAGCTTGGCTACTAAAGCCCTAGAAACTGGCGAAAAAGTAGTGTTAGACATAGCAATTTCTAATACAAATCGTACTGTAGGTACTATGTTGTCTAATCAAGTTGCTACGCGTTATGGTCACGCAGGCTTGCCTGATGACACGATACACGTCAACTTTACTGGTACTTCTGGTCAAAGTTTTGCGGCGTTTTTAGCCAAAGGCATTACGTTTGAATTGACTGGAGAAGGTAACGACTACGTGGGCAAAGGCTTATGTGGTGGACGCATTATCATTAAACCGCCAGTGGCATTCCGCGGTATCGCGCATGAAAATATTATCATCGGTAATACCGTTATGTACGGTGCAACTACGGGTGAAAGCTATTTCCGCGGCGTTGCAGGTGAACGCTTCTGCGTGCGTAACTCAGGTGCATCAGCGGTCGTTGAAGGCGTTGGTAATCATGGTTGCGAATACATGACTGGCGGCACTGTTGTGGTGCTTGGTTTAACAGGTCAAAACTTTGCGGCAGGTATGAGCGGTGGTGTGGCGTATGTGTATGACGAAGATGGTCTATTTGCTAAACGCTGCAATATGAGCATGGTTGCGCTTGAAAAAGTGGAAAGCGCAGATGCTAGCTTAGGTAAAGTACATCATCTCGATCAACCAGATGAAATTACACTGAAAACATTGATTGAAAATCACGTTAAATATACTGGTAGCGTTCGTGCGAGTGCGATGTTGGCTGATTGGGCAAACTACAGAACTAAGTTTGTCAAAGTGATGCCAAACGAATATAAACGCGCTTTAATCGAACTTGCTGAAGACAAAGCATTAGTAGCTGCTTAAGGTTAGCTAAATCACTGCTTGTTAAAAACACACAGTATGCGCAATGCAAAAAAATTAAATATGGGTAAGGGCTTATTAGTATGGGCAAAGTAACAGGTTTTATGGAATACGATAGACTGGCTGAAGCAAATCTGCCAGTGACAGACCGCGTTAAAAATTACAAAGAGTTTGTATTACATTTAAGCGATGCAGAAGCCAAACAGCAAGGTGCGCGCTGTATGGATTGTGGTATTCCATTTTGTACTACGGGTTGTCCTGTCAATAATATCATCCCTGATTTTAACGACTTGGTGTATAGCCAAGATTGGAAAGCAGCGATTGATGTCTTGCATTCAACCAATAACTTTCCTGAGTTCACTGGTCGTATCTGCCCAGCACCGTGTGAAGCGGCTTGTACGCTAAATATTAATGCGGATCCAGTTGGTATTAAATCTATCGAGCATGCAATCATCGATAAAGCTTGGGAAAATGACTGGGTGACTCCGCAGATTTCTGCGCATAAAACAGGTAAAAAAGTCGCAATCGTAGGTTCAGGTCCAGCGGGTATGGCAGCTGCGCAACAATTAGCGCGTGTAGGTCATAGTGTTGTGCTGTTAGAAAAGAATAGCCGCATCGGTGGCTTGCTTCGCTACGGTATTCCAGATTTCAAAATGGAAAAATCACACATTGATCGTCGTATGGCTCAGATGGAAGCTGAAGGCGTTGAGTTCCGCGTTAATCAAAACGTAGGTGAAAATGTTAATGCGGATGATTTGCTCGCTGAATTCGATGCCGTGATTTTAGCCGGAGGCGCTGAGTATCCACGTGACTTACCAGTAAAAGGTCGCGAGTTAGATGGCGTGATGTATGCCATGGATTTTTTAACACCGCAAAACCAAGTGGTGGCTGGCGATACCGTTGCGAATCAAGTGATGGCGAGCAATAAGAACGTTGTTGTAATTGGTGGTGGTGATACAGGCTCAGACTGTGTAGGCACTTCAAACCGTCACGGTGCATTAAGTATTACGCAATTCGAATTAATGCCACAACCACCAGAAAAAGAAAACAAAGAGCTCGTTTGGCCAAATTGGCCGCTCAAAATGCGCACTTCAAGCTCACATGAAGAAGGTGTCAGCCGTGATTGGTCTATCACTACTAAAGAGTTAATCGGTGAGAACGGTAAAGTCGTTGCTTTAAAAGGCGCTAAAGTTGAGTGGGTCAATGGCAAAATGGTTGAAGTGGCTGGTTCAGAATTCACCATCAAAGCTGATTTAGTATTATTGGCGATGGGCTTTGTGTCTCCAGTGCAAAAATTGCTTGAAGTTTTTGGTGTAGAAAAAGACGCTCGTGGTAATGCTAAAGCTACTACCGAAGGCGTTGACAGCTATAAAACCAGCAAAACAAAAGTGTTTGCAGCCGGCGATGTTCGCCGTGGACAATCCTTGGTGGTTTGGGCGATTCGTGAAGGTCGCCAAGCGGCTAAAGCTGTGGATGAGTTTTTAATGGGCTCTTCTACATTGCCACGCTGAGTATTGCCAAGGTAAGTTTCGGTGAAAATGCAATTTCTAATCCAAGTTTATGAACGATGATTAGACACAAAGGACGCGAAGTAGATTATTTTGCGTCCTTTTTTATGACTTGAATATTTAGGTTAATACAATGAGTGAATTAAAAAACGATACGTTCTTAAAAGCGCTAATGCGCCAGCCAACTGACTACACGCCAGTGTGGATGATGCGCCAAGCAGGACGTTATTTACCAGAGTACCGTGAAAGTCGCAAAACAGCAGGTAGTTTTTTACAGTTGTGCAAAAGTCCGGACTTTGCGACTGAAGTGACGATTCAGCCGCTAGACCGCTATCCGCTTTTAGATGCCTCAATTTTGTTTTCTGATATTCTTACTGTGCCAGACGCAATGGGTTTAGGTTTATATTTTGAAGAAGGTGAAGGCCCAAAATTTGAGCGCACATTACGTGAAGAAGCTGATATTCAAAAGCTAGAAGTACCAGATATGGCTAAATTGCAATACGTGTTTGATGCCGTAGCGCAAATCCGCAAAACACTAGATGGCCGCGTACCTTTAATTGGATTTACAGGTAGCCCATGGACGCTAGCCACCTATATGGTGGAAGGCAAAGGTGGCACAGACTTTTTAACCATAAAAAAAATGGCCTACGCTCGCCCAGATTTGTTGCATCACATTTTAGAAACAACCGCGCAAACCGTGATTCAGTATTTAAATGCGCAAATTTTGGCTGGTGCGCAAGCGGTGATGATCTTTGATTCATGGGGCGGTGCACTTTCACACGATGCCTATATTGAGTTTTCGCTTAATTATATGAAGAAAATTGTAGCTGGCTTAATTAAAGATAATGATGGTCGCAAAGTTCCAAGTGTTGTCTTTACCAAAGGTGGCGCCTTGTGGTTAGAAGCACAAGCTGAAATTGGTGCAGATGCACTTGGCTTAGATTGGACAGTAGATATTGGTCAAGCGCGTAAACGTGTAGGTGATAAAGTCGCACTGCAAGGTAACTTAGACCCAGCAATTTTGCTATCGACGCCAGAAGCGATTGAGAAGCAAGTAGAAAATGTACTTCGCAGCTATGGCAACGGTCATGGGCACGTATTCAACCTCGGACATGGCATTACACAATGGACGCCGCCAGAAAATGCGGCAGCGATGTTAGAAGCCGTTAGAAAGCATAGTAAGCAGTATCACCAATAAATAAAAAGCCCGAATCTATCGGGCTTTTTTATTTGCTCATAATTTATTACTTAAATGTCATGCGTTTTAAAGTATCGTCTTTATCAATAATCTTATGTTTTAAAGCACCCACAACATGGAGCGCGACTAACACTAGTAAAACAATACCAACGAATTCGTGAGAGCCTTCAAAAAAATCTCGCAGACCTTTATTGTCAGCACCTTTGATTAACTCTATACCAAACCAGTTAACACTGTATTTGCCGTATATGCTCATTAATAAGCCAGTTAATGGTATGACTACCATGAATAAATACAGAAGATGATGCGTTCCAGTAGCAACTTTACGCTCTAATGCAGAATATGAAGTCAAGAAAGCTGGTGGTTTATGGGTAATACGCCACAAGATACGGATGGCAATCAATGCGAAAATGGTGATACCTAAAGATTTATGCAAATTGAAGTAGAACGCTCTAGGCGAGATTTCTTGAGCGACTTGCCATGTGTAAACGCCTAAATCGAATAGATCAAAAGCAGTTTGTTTAGGTGCTTCTTTTGGAATATCAGTCATAAACCAGCCTAATACAAACATCCCTACTAGAAAAATAGCGATAAGCCAATGAAGTACCACAGCAGTTTTGGTGTAACGAGAAGATGTTTGAATCGTCATGATATTCCTGTATATTAATTTTTGTGCCTATGTGACACGTGTCACAGCAATAGATTCCACAATACCACATCATTCTAACCAATTATCTAATCAACAGGAATGAGTCATGCGAATTTTAATGATAACCCTTAGCCTCTTCGCGTTAGTGGGTTGCGCGCAAGTACAAGCGCAGGATGAAAGCTTTGCCATTGAAAGTCTGGGCGATGGTATCTATGTGCATCATGGTGTGCATTTAGATATAGATGATGGCTATCAGGGTGATATTTGTAATGCTAGCTTTATTGTAGGCAGCAAAGGCGTTGCGGTGATTGATACTGGCGGCAGCTTTAAAGTCGGCAAGCAGTTACGCGAAGCTATACGCAAAATTACGCCTTTACCAGTTATATATGTGATTAATACGCATGTGCACCCTGACCATATCTATGGCAATGCTGCTTTTCTGAATGATAAGCCGCAATTTATAGGTCACGATAAATTGGCAAATGCCATGGAGTTACGCCATGAAGCTTATGCCAAATTAAACGCCAGATTGTTAGGTGCGGATGCACAAGCCAGCGAGCTTGTTAAACCTACAATGACTGTTAAAACTACGCTAGAGCTCGATTTAGGTGATAGAAAATTAACGCTCACAGCACATCCGGTAGCGCACACAAATACTGATGTTTCGGTGATTGAAAGCAAAGCCAGTACATTATTTACAGGTGATTTACTGTTTATCGATCGCACGCCAGTGTTAGAGGGTGATATCAAAGGATTAATCACAGAAGTACAAAAGTTGAAAAATAGCCCAGCCAAACAAGTTGTTCCTGGGCATGGGCCAGTGACCAAAGACTGGATAGTGGCGCTGAATAATGATGAGCGTTATTTATCGGTACTATTAACTGATATACGCGCTAGCATTAAAAAGGGCGAGAGTATGGAATCCACCATGAATACTGCGGCAGCGTCTGAGAAAGACAAGTGGGTGTTGTTTGATATCGCTAATAGGCGCAATGTGAATACGATTTACCCTGCGCTGGAATGGGAGTAAGACTGGAGTAACTGTTAAAATCTTGATAATAAAAAAGCGGCTAGTAGCCGCTTTTTTGAGTGAGATACCTGATTATTTTTTTAAGCTATCTACACTGCAAGCCGTGATAGGGTTTAGATAAAGCATTAGCAAACCGCCTGCAATAGCTAAGTATTGCAGCACTGGTAAATGCAGTAAAACAGAAATAATTACGGCATAAATCGCCATGAATAGGGCAAAAAACTTAGTTTTATAACCAAAGAAAAGTGCTAATCCGCCAACCAATTGAATCAAAATAATTAATGGTGCAAAAATGCCAGGTAAGCCCAAGCTACCTAATCCAGCTTGATATTGTGCATAACCATCAGGATTGCTAAAAAATCCAACCACGAGCATGGTCACTTGTAATAAAAAAACTTGTGCGAGTAAAATGCGGGCAAGAGCTGATAAATAACGTTGCATAAGACACTTTCGATGAGTCAAAAATTTATAGCCTGAATAATGCACTGAACATTCTAATTTCGCAAGCTTATCTAAATGCCACCAAAATCTAATCATACGGAAATTTCACCTGAGTTGCTTTCAAAAGTCACGATTCAACAAGTGACCTGGCAAGAGGCAGAAAATGAACTACGCGCAGTTAGAACGCCAGTATTTATAGAAGAGCAATTTGTGACACCTGAGTTTGAATGGGACGAGATTGATGCCAGCGCTGTGCACTTGCTAGCCACTTATGAAAATCAGCCTATCGCTTGTTTGCGTATCATTCACTATCAAAAAATTGGCCGTATGGCGGTGATAAAGCAATGGCGAGGTGTTGGGCTGGGAGCAGCTCTGCTGCAAAAAGCCATTAGTATTTGCAAAGAACGTGGTAGTAAAAGTATTTACTTATCCGCACAAACGCACGCCATCCACTTTTATCAAAAAGCTGGTTTTAAACAAATCAGTGATGAATATTGCGATGTAAATATTCCGCACGTAGATATGCGACTAGATTTATAGTTAACTTTATTAATTAAATTGAAACTAAACCTAAGCCTTTGGTAAAATGATGTTTTATTTAACATCATCAAAGAGAAAATTATGTCAAAAATCGTATTTAAAGCTGGTGAGGCAACTGTTTATTCTGAAGGTAAAGACGTGACTGCAGCTATGCCTGAAATTCTAATAGGCAGTGTAGATGGTCCTGTTGGGCAAGCATTTGCTAACATGATGGCGCAAAGTAAAGGTCACACTGCAATGTTTGCGGTGCGTGATATCAACCAATTAGTACGTCCAGCTTGCATGATGGTGCCAAAAGTAACGCTAAAAGGCAGCACTGACGTGGGTTTGTTCGGTGGTGTAGTGCAAGCAGGGGTAGCTGATGGTATTTTGGACGCCGTTATTGAAGGCATTATTCCTAAAGACCAAGTAAATGATTTATGTATCGTTGCATTATTATGGATTGATCCAGGTTGTATCGAGTTAGAAAAAGCTGGCACTTTAGATAAAGCTGATATGTATAAAAACAACTATGAAGCCATTAAACTAGCACTTAAGCGTGCATTGAACGACGAGCCAAGCATTGATGAGTTGATTGCAAACCGTAAAAAGATCAAACATTGCATGTGGGAAGAGAGCTGGGGCGAGATTTAATATTTCATTTAACTTTGAAGCGCCAGTTTGATTCAATAGCAACAAGCAACGTGTTGTAAAGATTGGTAAGTTTTAATTAAAATTTGCTATGATTGAAATATCCGTGTCATAAATCGGGAGTGAATATGGCTGAATATAACGCATGTATGGAAGCATTTGAGCGACTTTGTGAAGATGTAAACGCAGATAAAAAATCTGCGATTGATCAATCAGATTACTGGTTATTTGAGTTGGGATTTAGATCTGCAATTGAAGAGCTATTGAATATTGCAGACGCAGGTACACAAACTAAAGAGTTCGTTTCACCACGTTTTCAAATGTTGGCAGATAAAATATTGCAAGCAAGGTATCACTAAATAAAAAAGCGACTTAGGTCGCTTTTTTATTATGCTTTTAAGCATCATTTTTTAAAGCCACTTACTTTTCTGCTGACGGTGCTTTAGTTAACCAAGCACGTAAGCCACGTATTGCTAAAGAGGCAATCCAGCTTCGACGCATCCATGTAACTGCTCGCATCGGCCTAAGTAGGCCAATTGAACTTACTAACCCCATGATGAGTATTGGATGCTTTTTAACATAGCGTACGATGTTTAGGCTTTTATCAACAAGCTCCAAACTACCTTGTAGTGGCTGTATATTTTTTGCCAGTGATACACGCTGCTGTTCAGCTTGCACTACCAGTAACTGACGACGCTCAGCAATCAAGGCTAGTTTCTTCTTCATCTTCTAAATTCACTTGTCAGCATCGAGATGCTTTTGGTCTTTTGCTAGTTCAATAATGCTCGTTTCAAATAAGCGCGGCATGGCTTTGAGTGCTCGTATTGCGAGCACGCATAACACAATGCCAGCCGTAATGAATATGGCCGTTAACGAGCCTAATATCAATAATCGGTGCGTATCCCAAAGCAGCACAATGATAAAAATAGCCAATAACACCATGCCGAAACAAAGGCAGAACAGTGCGACAAAGGCGGTGACTAATAATGAAACGAGCCGAATCCAGCCCTCTTCTAAATCTGTAGAGAGCAGTTCTAAGCGTGTGCGCGTCAGCGCCAGCAAGGTTGTGGCGATATTCTTTACCGAGGCAATTAAGCCTTCATCATCGGTTTTGGTTTCTTCAGTCATTTAGCCCATTCATTTGAAAATAGAATTCAAACAACCTGTTTATGTCTATCAAGTAGTTGAGTAGTATTTTAATCCTACTTTAAATATGTTGAGTTACTATTTTTAAGTCCATGAGTGACATGATTGATTGAGAAATATTTGACTAGCTCCAGCTTAATACTCATTAAGTAGTATAAGTGATGGACGAGTTATGTAGGACAATCTCTTCTATACTTTAAAGATTGTGAGCATCGAATGTTGCAAAAAAACATGGATGGTAATGAAGCAAAACATGACAAGATATATGCTGAGCTAATTTCCGTAAAGAAGAAACTTGAAGACTTAGAGCTTGAAGGCTCAGCGATCACAGAAGGTATTTGGGTTCTCCATATGGTGAATGGTGACCCTGACCATAAAGATAGCAAAATAGAATGGTCTAAGCAGTTTAGAAAGCTGTTAGGGCATGAGAGAGTGGATGACTTCCCCAACGGTTGGGATAGTTGGCTAAACGCGATACATGGCGATGATAAACAACAAGCATTGGATGCCTTTAGTGCGCATTTGAATGATAGCAGTGGACTACCCCTTATAACGTTGAATACAGGTTGAAGACCGCTAATCGTGGTTATGTGTGGTTTCGTGAGCGTGCTATTACGGCTCGCAACCCATCAGGTGTAGCGCTTCGTTCCGCAGGTGCCATTCGGGATATTAGTGATGAAAGAACAGCCAAAGAGCTACATCAACTGAATGTTGTGCGCAATGAAGAGAACATGCGACAAATATTAAACGTGGCTGATACTATCAACCAAATCGCCATGCAAATTAATATCCTAGCAATCAATGCTGCGATTGAAGCTGCTCGCGCAGGTGAAGCGGGCAAAGGTTTTGCAGTAGTAGCCAGTGAAGTACGCAAGCTATCAGAACGAACGACTCAAGCGATGAACGAAATACGTGCGATGGCAAACAAATAGCTTATAGTTCGATGCTTATTGTCCACTTGAGACATATCAGCAATAAAAGTATCTAAATATTAGATTAATTAGAGCTAATATTTATACTTTTACATCCAATTTTATAGTGGTTAAATAGTCAGCATACCTCATGTATTGGAATGCAAACGATGAAACCTCAGCAACAATTAACTTTTAGTAATCGCTATACCTCGATAGCGATAGGCTTACATTGGCTGATGGCAATACTCATTATTTCTCTATTTGCAGTCGGCCTTTATATGCATGACCTGCCTTTATCACCCTGGAAGCTACAAATTTACTCTTGGCATAAATGGGCGGGTGTGACGGCATTTTTGCTCGTTATGATCCGACTGTTGTGGAGATTCACTCACAGCCCACCGCCGCTACCCATGAATATGTCTAGAACTGCTGAGGTGGCGGCGCATATTGGACATGGACTACTTTACTTGCTGATGATTGCCATTCCGCTTAGTGGTTGGCTGATGAGTTCTGCAAAAGGATTTCAAACTGTCTATTTTGGCATCATTCCAATCCCTGATTTACTGACTAAAAATAAGGAGCTTGGTAACGCGTTAAGAGAAGTGCATGAGACTTTGAATTTTGTGCTGATTGCACTTGTGATTGGGCATGCGGGAGCGGCATTTAAGCATCATTTTTTTGATAAAGACGACGTACTGACTCGTATGTTACCCAAACGCAAACATTGACCTAAGAAAGTGGAAATATGATGAAAAAACAAGTAATGGCGATCTTAATCAGCAGTTTGGCAATGCTGTCTTTTGCTGAGGCGACCGAATACAACAGCATTCAAGCAGATAAGAGCAGCCTTGCTTTTGTCTATAAACAGATGGGCGTGCCAATTGATGGTAGCTTTAAGAAGTTTGCTGTACAACTCAACTTTGATCCAGCGAAGCTTGCTGCCGCTAAGGCAGTTTTAGATATAGACCTTGCAAGCATTGATGCCGGATCAGACGATGCCAATGATGAAGTTACTGGAAAAGAATGGTTCAATACTAAAGCGTTCCCGCATGCCAAATTCGAATCCTCGACTTTTAAATCATTAGGCGCAAATCGATATGAAGTGACTGGCAAAATGACGATTAAAGGACGTAGCCAGACGGTGAGCGCGCCTTTTACATTTAATCCTCAAGGTTTAGTGGATGGTGCATTTGTAATAAAGCGCGCTGATTATGCAATTGGTGAGGGATCTTGGTCAGACTTTGGCACGGTAGCCAATGAGATTCAAATCAAATTTCATTTTTTAGCTAAAGCTAAGTAGTTTTTTCAAGTACTTTTTTTACGTGCAACAAGACCGCTGATCTAGTGTTTCAATCAACCGACAATGTTCGGCAGTATGGCTCTGGCAAGCGACTATTTTTGTTAGTACCTCCTGCATTGCCTGTAAGTCTTTAATTTTGGTCTCCACTTCTTGCAGATGTGCCTGTGCAAGTTGATCTGCTTCTCTGCATGGATGCTCTGGATGATCTGCAAGTTCTAGCAGCGTTTTGATTTCTGCAATACCAAATCCCAACTCCCTGCCTCGCCTAACGAATCGAAGCCGCTTGATTGCTGACTCATCATAATGACGGTAGCCATTCTCTGAGCGTGATGGTTTATTGAGTAAGCTAATCTTCTCGTAATATCTGATTGTTTCAAGATTAACCCCAGATTCTCTGCTTAAAGCCCCGATCGTATATTTTTCTAACATGGCTTGACCCTGTAGTTGCTACAGACTTTATGATACTCGTTCTAAATTGGAAAGGGTATTTATGAGCGCACATTGTTGTCAACCTCCTGAACCAGAACAAGGCAAAAGTCTTGATGGACGTTATCGCAAAATATTATGGATTGCTTTGATAATCAATATCACCATGTTTGTGGTTGAGATCGTATCAGGAGTGAAAGCTAATTCAGTCTCTTTGTTAGCTGACTCCTTAGACTTTCTTGGTGATGCCGCTAATTACGGCATTAGCTTATGGGTATTAGGCATGGCTATTGCAATTCGAGCTAGAGCTTCTTTAATTAAAGCCTTATCAATGGCAGCTTTTGGGGTTTGGGTATTAGTCAGCGCTGTCTGGCATTTTGTCATAGGCGTAATGCCTAGTGCTGAAACAATGGGATTAATTGGTGTAGTTGCATTAGCAGCCAATTTAAGTGTAGCCGCACTGCTTTATGCCTATAGAGAAGGTGATAGCAATATGCGTAGTGTTTGGCTTTGCACACGCAATGATGCGCTTGGTAATGTTGCCGTTATTCTTGCGGCAATAGGCGTATTTGGCACTGGTGCTGCCTGGCCAGATTTGTTAGTTGCGATGATCATGGCTAGCCTTGCGTTGCACTCAGCATGGAGTGTCATTATGCATGCTCGTAGTGAACTGTCAGGCTAATGTAAGCATTTATTGGTAAAACTATGGTGGTGTAATTTCTATACCATCAATGTCAGGACCACTTAAATGTCAGAAGAAAAGAAAGATGCTTGGCTCAATTACTTAGCCTTGACCACCATCATATTTGCAGTATGTGCAACGCTCTCCACCTTCAAAGGTGGCGGGTTCTCGACGAAGTCTGTGATTACTCAAGCACAGGCATCTGATGAATGGGCATACTACCAATCAAAAGGCATCAAATCTTACATTTATCAACTACAGTCAGAAAAGTTGGAGCTTGATTTAATGGGTCTCAAGCCTGATGCAGCAAAGCTGTCTTCTATTTATACAGATAAAATAGCAGACTATAAAAAGAAGATTGAAAAGTACGAAAAAGAAAAAACTCAGTCTCAAGAAAAAGCCAAAGCCCTTGAGGCTGTAAGAGATGAAGCTCAAGTTCATTCTAAAGCGTTTGGAATTGCCGTCATTTACTTACAAATTGCTATTTTACTTTCGTCTATCGCTGGGCTATTGAAGAAAAAAGCCATTTGGTATGGAGGTGTTGCAGCAGGATTAGTCGGGCTAGTCTATTTTGCAGATGGCTTTCTCGTCTTTATTTAAATGCACTTATTAAGCACTCCAATAGCTAGTCTTAAGTAATCAATAACCTAGCGAAGTTTTTTGCATACTAAGCAGAATTTTACGTATAGGCGTTGGAATAGCTGCGCCAATTGCGTCTTCGATGTTTAGCCACATATGCGCAGCTTGGTTCACTTGAGGGTTTAGTTTTACCACTTGCAAAGTTTGGGGGCAAATATGCAGCTTAAAGTGCGTAAAAACGTGTGTTAAATTGGGTAAGGTAATATCGTTTTCAGCAGTCACGCCAAATTTTTTCAGTGCTATGGCTTCAGCATCTTGGCTATTCTCAGCTTCAGGAAAACTCCATAAGCCGCCCCAAATACCAGTAGAAGGACGTTTTTCGAGCAGGATTTCATCGCCGCGGCGCAATATAAGCATTGTGGTATGTTTTTCTGGGATGGATTTGCGTGGCTTGGGGGTTGGCAGCTCATGCACACGTTGTGCTTGCAGTGCTTTACAACTGCCATTTAATGGGCAATTGCTGCACTTTGGCTTGCTTCTGGTACAAAGTGTCGCGCCTAAATCCATTAAGCCTTGGGTGTACGCTACCATGCCTTGTTCTGGCAATAACTTTTCAGCGAGTAGCCATAATTCTTTTTCAACTTTAGGTGAGCTTGGCCAGCCTTCAACTAAAAAGTGCCTAGCCAGTACGCGCTTTACGTTGCCATCTAAAATAGTTTGTACTTGATTAAAGGCGAATGATGCAATGGCTGCTGCGGTGGAGCGCCCAATGCCAGACAGCGTTTGAATCATCTCAAAGTCTTGCGGAAATTGTCCCTTATGCTCATCCATTATCGTCACGGCGGCATTGTGTAAATTTCGCGCTCTTGAGTAATAGCCTAGACCGCTCCAATGTTGTAGCACTTCATCTTGCGTTGCATTTGCCAAGCTGGCGATATTAGGGAAGCGCTGCATGAATTTACTGTAGTAGCCAATGACTGCGGCTACTTGCGTTTGTTGCAGCATGATTTCTGATACCCAAATCGCATATGGATCTACAGTATTTTGCCAAGGTAAATCGTGCCGCCCATGTATTTTTTGCCATGCAATGAGGCGATTTGCAAAATCAGACATTCAGTGAAACCTTAAATAAAACTAGCATGTTGATGTAGGTTGTACGAATGAATGGTACAACCTACATGAGTGGTATAAATTAATTAAATGCTTAAGCGTTTAAAGCTGAAATTTTAAATCTAGAATTTAAGTAATTTCTTAAGTTTGTCTTTGGCTTGATCTTCTGCAGATTTAGGCGCCTCAGCAGGTTTTGCGGCTGCATCGGTTGTTGCTGGTGTGGTTGTCGTATCTGCTGGTTTTTTCTTACCGAGCAAGCCGCTCAGCGCATCCACTTTATTGCCGTTGCCAAGTAAATCTTTCACCGCAGTAGCTTTGTCGCCACCTACTTTATCTAGCAACTTAGACTGTGCCAGCGCTGTACCAATCGCCGCAAAGTCCATACCGTATTTAGGACTAGAAAATGTTCCTGTAATTTTTAGCGGAATCGCGAAGCCTGCTAGGGAGTCTAAATCTGCGCCCTCCTGACCTTTGAGTGATTTAACAATGGTTGGCTTGGCTAAATAATTGATTGATTCATTACCAATATCGATATCGCCACGGCTATCGCCTTTAGCTAATCTTAGAATTGGCGCTTTCATGGCTAAGTCTTCGTTATGCGCTACGCCATTTTTAATGGTGAACGAAGCAGTGAGTTCGCTGAAGTCAGTTTTCTTAGATTTATCCGCGTTAGCATCTTTGGTTTTAAGGATATTGACCTTGTTTTTAAGCTCGCGGACGCTGCCAGCAATATCCACGCCTTTTAACGCACCATCGGTTAGACTCAGGGATGAACTGCCTGATAATGCTTTCTTAAGTGCGCCCACCGTGTTGCCTGACGCTGTTACGTCAACATTCACAGTTCCTTTGCCAGATAACATATCATTATTGATAGAGTCTACTAACAAAGGGCCAATCGAAACATTTTTCATACTTTGTTTGAACGCGATACTAGGTGTGGAACGTGCATCCACCTTTAACAAACCACTCATACTACCTTGATACAAGTTGGCTGAGAATGGTGAAAGTGTTGCCACGCCACCTTCCGCTTTTAAACCAAGGTTCACATTCTCGGTTTTAACATTCGCCAATTTAAGCCAGCCGATTTTCGCCTCGCCTGAAGCGTTAAACTTTTTTAGTGCGGATAAATCGATAGGTGCATCGCCGTCACTTTTAGTTGTTGAGCTACTTTTCGTGATGTATCTGTCCACATCTAATTTATCGATGTTCACATTAAAGCTGAAAATCGGGTCGCTAAACCTTGAAATGCCAACGTTTGCATTCACCTGACTATCATCAATCTTTGCCGCAACTGGGTTCAAGTTTAGTTTCTGACCATCGGCTTTTAAGTCTATACGGATATTTGAAGCTTTGGTTTTACCGTATTTAAGGCTACCAATCCGCAGGTTACCATCTGCGTTCAGAGCTTTAAGCGCACTTAAATCAAGTGGTTTGCTATCGCTACTAGCCTTAGTCGGAGTCTTGCTTGTTGATGCGTATTTATCAACATCTAACTGATCAATATCTAAATCAAAGGTGTAAAGCGGCTTGGAGAATTGGCTAATGCCTAGGCTGCCTTTAATCTGGCTGTCATCCACTTTAACATTTAAGCCGCTCAACGTGAGCTTTTCACCATCGGCTTTAATGGCGACATTCAGACCTGAAATTTGGAATTTTTCATACTGAATACTCCCCACATTCAACTTGCCATCTAATAATAGGTTTTTGATTGCGCTTAAATCTGCAGGTTTTCCGCTACTTGGTTTTTCTGCCTGGGTAGATTTTGCTAATAGCTTGTTCAGATTTAGCTTATCCGCACTCAGGTTGAATTTAATGCTTGGTTTTTTAAAGCTAGCTACAGCAACATCACCATTGAGCTTGGTGTCGTCAATATTTAAACTAAATTTGCTATTGGCGAGTTCATTTTTAATATCAGTGTGTGCAGATAGGTTGAAAAGGCCTTTCATGCCACCATTCGGTAAGCTAGGATCTTTAATATCTAGGTTGCCAGCCAATTTTGGTAAGTCGAAAATCAGGCTTTCAAGGTTGCCACTAAACGGTGAAGAGAACTTGCCTGTGACCGTGCGTTTGCCTTGTACGGCAGAAATTTCGCCCGTAATGCCGCTGCTTTCTAATGCTTTTGGCGAGCCTTTAATGTCGGCTAGTTCTAAGTTGGCCTTAAAGGTATCTCCGGCTTTTTCTTGCATTAAAGTCACTGTAGTTTTTTTGCTAGTGACTTCATCTTTTTGAGCATTTAATTTTGGTGCGTTAAGCTCAATGCTCAGTTTTGCTTCGTTAAACTGACCCGAACCTACCAGCTTTAAGCTATCGACTAAAAATTCGCGCGATTCAGGCTTGGCATCCACGTCACCGCTCAGTGTTACATCAACATTCTTACCACCAAGTAAATCGCCTTTTATTGCAGCATCTAAACCTTTGGCGACAAAATGTTTTGTCTCAGGATCTACTAAAAAATTACCTTTTAAATTGGCATTGGCTGCAATTTCAGGCTGATTTGAGTTAACTGCAAAGTCCGTTGTAATATCTACGGGTTCAGCTAATGCAATATGACCAGATTTTAGATTAAATTTAGAGATATTGTATTTTGCACCAGTGCCTTCATCGCTATAGCTCAAGGATGAGTTGGTGATATTTACACCATCAATATCAAATTTAATGTCTTGTGACTCCTCTTCTTTGCTCATTAAGTCGTCAAAGTTGGTGGTGCCATCTTTATATTTAACGATATTGGCTTGTGCGCCATCAATATAAACAGTGTCTACCACTAGCTCTTTTTTGAGGAGTGGCAACAATGCGAGTGAGACTTTCACGCCATTTAACGACGCAAACTCTTTGCTATTTTTATGTTCGGAAAGTGAAACCTTGCCTAAGTCTGCACCAATCTTTGGCCAAAAAGCGAGTTTGATGTCACCATCCAACTTGAGCGTGCGCTCTTTTTTCTCTTGCACCAAATCAATCACTTTTTGTTTGTAATCGTTTGGGTTGAATGTCGCAGCAATAATGCCTACGGCAATTAAAACTAGGCCGATTAAGCCGCCAACACCATACAAACTATATTTAAGAAATTTTTTCATGATGACTCTCGCTACAAGGGTTCAATACAGGGTTTACAAAATTTTAACACTAGAGCAACTCTTATACTATTTCCAGAAAAAGTGGTGAATTGCGGCTGCGCCAAATTTCCAAGCAATATAGAGTACTATGCTGTATAAAATAATGGACAGGGCAATACAAATCAGTGAAAAAATTGCCATTAAACCATCATGTTCAGTTTCGCCGGTGCAGTAAAATAGTACCGCTAAACTTGGAAATAGATTTTTAAATGGCATGCCTGCCAAAGGGATAGCGACGATTACGCCAACTGCTAAAAAGATAAAACCACCCACTTGTTGACCTAGTTTACCTTCGACTAGAAACCTCAAACGTGGTTTGGTAAAGCGATGAAAAAAGTGCATGATTTTTAAACAAGTATTCACTAACACTTGTCGAGTACGCAAACTTAAAGTCAAGTTGCGGATTTTATTGGGTAGGCTTAAATTCTGCTCGCCTCTAAATAATTGCATGCCCAATGCCAAAAATGCAGCACTGCCGACCAGTGCGAATACACCTAACGGAAATGGTTGCAAGAAAGGTAAAACGGTAATAGTTGCGGTCAATGTGTAGGCATCTGCGCCTAGTTGATCAATTGCTGTTCCAAAGGCTAACGGTTCAAGCGCGACAGGAGCAGCAAATAGATTAAGCGTTGCAACCAAATCATCATAACCGCTCGCGGTTTGTGTCATCTTAATGCCAGAAATAGGCCAACACGATTGCACCAAACACAATGCGGTACCAAGCAAACGCAGTAAAATCGTGGTTTGCAACATAGCGGATTAACACTTTAATCACAATTAATGCTGCAATAAATGCTGTAATAAATCCAGCTAAGAAGAGCGTTAAATCATGAGCGGAAAGTAAGTCTCTACTTTTGTATAAATCATAAAAAGTAGCAGCAAACATCACGGGTACCGCTAAAAAGAATGAGAATTCTGTGGCTGCCGTACGTGACAAACCAAAACACATGCCGCCAATGATAGTAGAGCCAGCTCTAGAAGCACCTGGAATTAAGGCAATGGCTTGTGCAAAGCCAACTTTAAGTGCCAGTTTCCAATCCATATCATCAACAGAGTGAATTTTTACTGCAGGTAGTTTTTTCTCAATGAACAAAATCACAAAACCGCCCACAATGAGGGCAATGGCCACTGATTTTGGGTTGAATAATAAATCTTTAATTTGGTGATGAAACGCCAAACCTAGTATTGCTAATGGTAAAAAGGCAATGAATAGATTAATCACTAATTGTCGTGATTTACTTTCATTTAGATTGGTTGCTACGTGAATGAATTTTACGCGATACTCCCAAATCACGGCAAGAATGGCGCCTAGTTGAATGATGATTTCAAATACATCACGCTTATCTTTAGTTAAAAAATCCAGCAAATCACCAGCGATAATTAAATGTCCCGTGCTGCTAATGGGCAAGAATTCGGTAGCGCCTTCGACTACACCAAGGATTAAGGCTTTTAGTATGAGTAATATGTCCATAAAGTTATTTTAACAGGTTTGAGTTTTAGATTAGGTCAGTTTTGTTACAAAGCGTTACTTAAAGCTTTCACTCATAAAAAAGGGCGATACATCGCCCTTTTTCAATGCTTATCTGTGTTCAATACTTATTTAAGCATGCCCAAAACCGTGCTCAGTAAATTGCCTGAATCAGCACCGACTTCACCGTTTGGTGTCATTTTATCTATTACGCTAGGCAAATGTTGTGCAATTTGGGTGCTTAACACTTCAGGTGTAATGCCGAATTTTGCTGCCATTTCAGCAATTGCGCCACTTCCTAAAACGCTAGAAATTTGATCAGCAGAAATTGGCAAGTTTGCACCTGTGCCAACCCATGAAGCCGCTAGATCACCTAAACCACCTTGTTTAAATTTGTCTAAAACACCGTTTAAGCCACCGTGTTGGTTAAACATTTCCATAGCGATTTGTGCCATACCACCTTGGTTGCCGCCCATTACCTTACCCATTACTGCGCCTGCTACGTCATCAAATAAACTCATGATTTATCCCTTAATAAACGTCAAAAAATGACTAGCGATAGCATAACTTAAAAACGTTCGCCATTACGTAAGTAACGCCATTGTCCGACTGGTAATTTACCTAAATTAACACTTCCGATACGTACGCGTTTTAAGCCAACTACATGCAAGCCTACCATTTCACACATACGGCGAATTTGGCGCTTTTTACCCTCGCGCAGTACAAAGCGCAATTGGTCCTCATTCTGCCAACTGACTTTTGCTGGCTTGAGTTTTTCGCCATCTAAACTTAAACCGTGATTGAGGCGTTTTAAGCCGTCATCATCCAAAGAGCCTTCCACGCGCACCAAGTATTCTTTTTCAACCGTTGAATCCTCACCAATTAAATGGCGTGCTACGCGACCATCCTGAGTGAGTACTAACATTCCTGTAGAATCAATATCCAAGCGGCCTGCTGGTGCAAGGCCATTTAAATATCTACGTTGAAACTCGCGCTCATGGAGCTGATTTAACTCAGGGTCATCCAACCATTCGTTATCAGGGTGCACCAATACAATTGCCGGTTGGTAGCCATCTTCGGCCTGACCGCTCACATAGCCCACAGGTTTGTGCAGAATAATCGTGACCGTTTCAGCCTGCACTTCATGCGCGTAACTGCTGATTACAATTTCAGCATCTGGGTTAATGCGTGTGCCCAGCGTATCAATAATCACACCATCGACCATTACCCAGCTATTCATAATCCATTCATCTGCCTCGCGACGCGAACAAATGCCACGCTCGGCCATCACCTTGGAAAGACGCGGTAACTCGGTGCTAATCGTGGTAGATTTATATGCAGCTTTTGCCGCAGCGCCATACTGTGGCGTGTTGACTGCATCATAGCCATCACGTACCTTACCGCCGCGGCGTGGCGCTTGGCGATATTGCGGTTCGTTTTTGTCGGGGCGCGGTGTAATGCGCGTATCAACACCTTGCGGTCTTGCTTGACGTGGTTGTTGTTCTCTTTCTTCCGCAGGTCTAGCTGAATAAGCTGGGCGTGCATTTTGTCTATCATCATCACGCAAATTTTCACGAGGCTTACCATCAAAGCGATGGTTACGTTGCCCAGCTCTATCTGGCGCTTGATGTGAAGCTTCTTGTCTTTCGGATTTTCTTTCAGTTGGCTGTTCGTCTCTAACAGGCGCATTTACCTTAGGCGGCGCGACGCTACGGTCACGCACACCAGCATTGGTGCGACGCACAGGCGGCTTATTCGCCTTAACTTGCGTGTCGTCAGATTTTTTATTGAGTTTAATCGTGGTCAAAATAGTCTATTCATTTAATTTGTAAGGCTATTTTACCAAAATATAGCTGATAACTTCTATTTATTTAATCAGCAAATCAAGCCAGTTTACGTGAGCTTATCTGGATAATATTTCATGTTTATGTGTTCAATGTAATTCATGCAGATGTTTTAGAACGTTATCTTCACCCAATTGCTGCACCAATCCAGCTAGTGTTAGTTTTCTAACTACATTGGGTCGAGCTTCACTGAGTACCAACCTTGTTTTATGGTGCTTGCAAGTGTCTAGTAAGTCGCAAAGTGCCTGAATACCCGTTGCATCAATAAAAGGAACTTGCCCAAGCCGCAATACCAAAATATTGGCATGTCCATGAACATCTTCGAGCGCACTTTCTAAATGTTGAGCAGCCCCAAAAAAGAAAGGCCCTTCCATAGTAAAAACGACAGTTTTTGGCGGAAGCTTAAAGTCGGCACTCTCTGGTGTTACTTTTAACGCGTCTACTGGCTGTTGTTCAATCACAAAAGTTTCTGACATACGCTTCATGAAGAGCAGACATGCCAGCAGCACGCCAATGTTGACAGCGATTACTAAGTCACCAAACACTGTTAGCAAAAATGTAATAAGCAATACCGCAACATCAGCCCTGGGCGCAGTCCGTACCATATGAGAAAAGCGATGTAGCTCACTCATATTGTAAGCAACAACAAAGAGAATCGCTGATAAAGCGCATAAAGGAATGTGCGATGCTAGCGGAGCAAGCAGTAATACAATCACCACAAGTGTTAAGGCGTGAACGATACCTGCAATCGGGCTGGTGCCGCCATTACGAATATTGGTAGCGGTTCGCGCAATCGCACCAGTTGAGGCAAACCCGCCAAATAAAGGCGAAAAAATGTTCGCAATACCTTGGCCAATTAACTCCTGATTAGAATTATGTTTAGTGCCAGTCATGCCATCGGCTACAACGGCTGATAGCAATGATTCAATTGAGCCTAAAAGCGCAATGGTGAAAGCTGGGCCAATCAACTTTAGCACCTCTGAAAATGTGACAGAAGGCAATTGGAAATGCGGTAAATTTTGTGGAATTCCACCAAAAGCACTGCCGATAGTCGCCACATTTTCAAAATTAAAATACCATTGAACAGCCGTTGCTATCACCATTGCAACCAAAGGTGACGGAATGCGTTTTAAGACGCGTGGAGAAGTGAGTAGCACTGCCAGTGTTAGCAACCCTAGTAATGTTGGTTCAAGCTGTAACCCTGGAAATGCCTGTATCAGATTCCAGAATTTTTCATGAAAATGTTCGGCGCCTGTCGCTGGCGATAACCCAAAAAAATCTTTCCACTGACCAACCCAAATAATGATGCCAATACCACTGGTAAAGCCAACAATTACTGGATCGGGAATGAATTTGATGACCCCGCCAAGACGTGTCAAACCCATCAGCATTAACATGATGCCAGCCATCAATGTGGCAACCTGCAAGCCTTCAATACCGTACTTAGCTGTAATGCCAGCAAGAATAACGATAAAAGCTCCAGTGGGGCCAGCTATCTGCAAACGACTACCGCCAAATAAAGAGGTTAGCCCGCCCGCCACTATCGCTGTATAAATTCCTTGTTCTGGCTTTGCGCCAGATGCGATTGCGAACGCCATCGCTAAAGGTAAGGCTACAATGCCAACGATTGCCCCAGCCAGTGCATTATTGAGCCAATGCTGTTTTGAGAGCAGCCCCGCACGTTTAGCTTCGAGAATCGCAATCATTATTTATGCTTATAATTTAGCCAAGATGCTAATTATATTAACATGCCGTCAAGATTAAATAGATATGTAGCCCTAGAAACCCGCAAAGTAAGACTCTCACTTATTGCTTGATCCAAGCCATAAATAAAGGCTTTAAGAAGTTTATGCGCTTTGAGATATGACTAATCGTAGATAGATTTTGGCGAGTGCAAAAACACACGCCTTGGCTGCCAAAATTTTGCTGACAATTCAACATTAACCTTGAATTGTCAACATGTCTTTATTCATACATTTTTAATTAATAAATATAATCAATAGGTTAATAGTTCAATTATGGAAAGATCTATTGGCACGGTCTTTGCTAACTAATCATTATGGTAAGCATTTTTAATAGAATTAAACATGCTGAATAATCTTAAATGAGGTGAAGAAAATGATTCTCAATAAAGTAGCAGCTAGGAAAAATAACACACTGGATGCAGGCAAAAATCGTAGTAGAGCTTTAAGCTTGTTGATGGAAGAGATGGCCGTGTGGTATCCAGCGCCTTACTACGATATTGAAGTGATGGTATCTCAAGAAACTAAAGGGTTTAAGTCAAACACTCGTTCAAAGGTTTTGCTAGCTTAAACCCTAATCTTCCACCTTACCAAACCACACACTTTTCAATTTCGTTAGCTTATACAACAGCCCTGTATTCTCATTTGAAAGTGCGTCTAAAAACAGCGACAGTCTGCGCGATTTAAGTACAGTGTAAAACGTGAGTATGCCGACTGGGATAAAGATGCCTATAAAATAGCTGAATTTTTCTATGATGCTTGATTGGCTGAAGTCGAAAATATTCATGCCTAGCAAGCCACTGGTCATGCTGCCTATTAAGCCTAAAATGGTCACTACGGTTAATCTTACTACCGTGTCGGCTTGACGTTTAATCTCTTCGCCTTCTAAGTACTCGGCCATATCCATAATGCGGTAACGCGTTTTTTTAAACAGGTCTAGCGTGTCCAATTGCTTATGCATCATGGTAAATACATCTTTGGCCACGGCTTGGTCTGATACGCTCTCAAACCAATAGCGGTGAGTAAAGCGTAAAAATACGCCCATGACATTGCGGATACTTTGCCTAAACGCTTTGATGGAGTCTTCATCTTCAATATTGAGGCGGCTAATGGCTTGCACCATGCGGTCTGATAGCATTAAGAGCGCGGCTTTTTGGAAATGGGCGATTAAAAATAGTAGAAAATATTGGTTTTGATAATTGCGCTTAATGCCGGTTTTATCGTTGGTGTACACGTGGTGCTGTTGACTGCCGACTACAATAAAATTTTGTCCTGTGCACATAATGCGTGTGCTGCTCCATAGGTCGCATCTATTGTTGTCCCAATATCGGTCGTAGCAGTGCTTTTGTTCAAAGTTGCTTAAAAACTCTTCGGTAAACGGCAGCGTTTCAGAATCCCAAGGTTGCGTGACGAGGCCTAGCCGTATTAAATCACCACGGGTAAGTTTGTTGATATCTTCAAAGGCTAGGTAGGCCATTAGTGGCATACGTTGGTATTCAATTTCACGATAGCGAATTAGGCCTTCTTGGCTGGAATAATGTTGTACCAAGGGATGCATTAGAAATTCCCAATGCAATGAAACACAAGGCACGTGGTTGTCTTTTACAAAGGCTAAGTAGCGTGCTTTATCTTGGTAGTCTGAGCGAGAAAGCACGTTGCCCTCTTTATCTAACCATTCAATACTTTTCGCGCAGTGGCCAGCATCGCCATTTTCTTCCCAATAATTGGGGTAAGTGCGTCCCAAGCGATAGAGAATATCCATGGCATGATTGAGTTTGATGTTTTTCCCTGTGACTTCGAGAGCTAAAAAAGCCACGTCAATATCAAAGAAAAAATACAGCTCAATATGCGCGACTTTTAATACGATGGGTTCTTTTTCGTGTTTTAGCGTAATTCGAACTTGATTAACATCTGAGCGGGAAAATATATGCAGAGGCGACTCTCCATAGCCACCAGACTCTCGCCCATGCTTGCCTTCGCCGTATAAAAAGCGCTGTGCAAATGGCATAAAAGTGACGAACTCTTGATAGCGCACTTCACTTAAAGATTGTTTTGCTAAGGAAAACTCATCCTGAATTTCTTGCCAAGGGCAATTTTCAGCTTTGAGAATATCCCATGGGCGTTGGATTTTTTGGCTATTTGACTCTGAAATGAGCTGCACTGGCCAAAGCAGGGTTTGCCTAAAGTCGGCAACGATACTGGATTCAATATTGTTCACAACTCAGCCAGATAGGTAAAAGTAAAATACCAGCTTAATGCGGTTAACGTGAAATCAAATGCCTAATAAAGGTCGTTAAATACGGCTAAATTTTTAATTCAAATCAAAGGGCTAGCTTAGTATGAAAAATACTGAGCGGAAAATAAAAAAGCCAGCATCTGCTGGCTTTTTTATTGGCTAAAAAGTGAACTTAAACTTTTTGATAAACTTCTGAGCCTTTTTTCACAAACTCAATGGCTTTTTCTTGCATGCCTTTGTGTAGCGCTTCTTCTCCGCTCACGCCTAGCTTGTCTGCGTAATCACGTACATCTTGTGAGATTTTCATAGAGCAAAAGTGTGGGCCGCACATAGAGCAGAAATGCGCTTGTTTTGCGCCTTCTTGCGGCAATGTTTCATCATGAAATTCTTTGGCTTTTTCAGGATCTAGGCCAAGGTTAAATTGGTCATCCCAGCGGAATTCGAAACGTGCTTTTGAAAGTGCATTGTCGCGAATCTGAGCACCTGGGTGACCTTTTGCCAAATCTGCTGCATGTGCTGCAATTTTGTAGGTAATGATCCCAACGCGCACGTCTTCTTTGTCTGGTAAACCTAAGTGCTCTTTAGGGGTTACATAACAAAGCATTGCACACCCGTACCAACCAATCATGGCGGCACCGATACCTGAGGTGATGTGGTCATAACCCGGTGCAATGTCTGTAGTTAAAGGGCCCAATGTATAGAAAGGAGCTTCGCCACAATGCTCTAGTTGTAGCTCCATGTTTTCTTTAATTAAATGCATAGGCACGTGGCCTGGGCCCTCAATCATACATTGTACGTCGTGCTTCCAAGCAATTTGTGTTAGTTCGCCTAGTGTTTTCAATTCAGCAAATTGTGCTTCATCATTGGCGTCATAAATTGAGCCTGGGCGTAAGCCATCGCCTAAACTAAAGGCAACGTCGTATTGCTTCATGATTTCGCAAATATCTTCAAAATGCTCATAAAGGAATGATTCTTTATGATGCGCCAAGCACCATTTTGCCATAATAGAACCGCCGCGTGACACGATGCCGGTCATGCGTTTTGCCGTCATTGGAATGTAAGCCAAGCGAACACCCGCATGGATAGTGAAGTAATCCACACCTTGTTCAGCTTGCTCAATCAATGTATCGCGGAAAATTTCCCAAGTTAAATCTTCAGCTTTGCCGTTTACTTTTTCTAAAGCTTGGTAGATAGGCACGGTACCGATTGGCACTGGTGAGTTACGAATAATCCATTCGCGCGTTTCGTGGATGTTTTTACCTGTAGATAAGTCCATCACAGTATCGCCACCCCAACGTGTGCCCCACACCATTTTTTCAACTTCTTCGGAAATTGAAGAACCTAGCGCAGAGTTACCAATGTTAGCGTTGATTTTTACCAAGAAATTACGGCCGATAATCATAGGCTCGATTTCTGGGTGGTTAATGTTCACCGGGATAATCGCACGGCCTAGCGCGACTTCGCTTCTTACGAATTCTGCGGTAATGACTTTAGGAATATTTGCCCCAAAGTCTTGACCTTCATGCTGTTTTTGCAACATTTCACTCATGCCCTCACGACGTTGATTTTCGCGAATGGCAATGTACTCCATCTCAGGCGTGATAATGCCTTTACGTGCATAGTGCATTTGGCTGACGTTTTGACCGGCTTTTGCACGCAATGGTTTGCGGTGCAAGTTAAAGCGCATTTCTGCCAACTCAGGGTCAACTAGGCGTTGATGACCAAACTCAGAACTTGGGCCATCTAATTGCTCAACATCGCCACGTTCCATAATCCATGGTGCGCGCATTGCTGGCAAACCGTTACGGATGTCGATGTCCACGTTTGGGTCAGTGTATGGGCCTGAAGTATCGTAAACAACAACAGGTGGGTTTTTTTCAGCACCAAATTGTGACGGTGTATCGCTTAATGAAATTTCACGAAATGGTACTTGAATGTCAGGGCGTGAGCCTTGTACATAGACTTTACGTGAGTTAGCGAATGGTAATTTGGTTGCGGGATCGATTTCCGCAGTTTCACTCACAAATTTAGCGAGGTTCTTTTGTAGATTCTTATCGGTGGCGTTCATTGTGCTTTCCTATAGATTGGTTCAACATAGAAAAGCATCGTATGCGTACACCACGATTTAGCAGCGACACATTGCATGCTTTCCTACGGCGGCATAACCCGCGTCAGGTTCAAAGGGTGTTTCTCACTATATTTAAATTAATTTAAAATATAGACCCCTAGCAATGAACGAAAATTACGCTAATTCGTCAATAATAGCAAGTCATAATATTTTCAGGATGATGACTAATAGCAATTTAAGTGCTTATTTCTTAATAACTTTATACTAATAATGTTGAAAACAAAAAATGTAAAAATTGACATTTAATCATCAGCATTTATGAATGTTATTGCTATAATGTTCAGTAATTAAACAAATATAAAAAGGTCGGGGGTTGTATGGCATTAATTCTGTATCTTCTTTATTACTTAGTCGCCATTGTTACGCTATTTTTTCATTTTACTGGCCAACTAGAGCGCTGGGGCATGGAATGGGTCATATTAGTGTTAGCGGTCACGGTATTTCCAGTAGTGCTGTATTTGTAATAGATGCAACTTTCCGCGAATTCAACCCAGCTCAAAATTAAATACGGCTTCGCTGCATTCATATAATTTAGCGTAGTTGCCTTGCCTATAATGACTGGCTTAATAATAGCGTTATCATGGTTTAATTGGATTAACGCGTATTTAAGCCCAGTCTGTTTAGTTTTTCTTTGAAACTCATCATTAGAATCCATCCTCAAAATTGAATAACAGCAACTTTCAGCGGGTATTTTCGCAGCGGTCGTTTTGGTTGCCACATGTCGCTTTGCCTGTCGTCGCCGGATTACTGCTGGCTTTTATCTATCCACACACAAATTTAGATACTTGGTTGATTCAGCCTTTTTATGACACGCATGCGCTGGTGTTTCCATTAAAGAATAACGGATTTCTGGAAAATGTGATGCACAAGGGTTTAAGAAACCTAATGATTGTTGTGAGTTTGATGATGTTGGCTTTTTGGATTTTCGGTTTGAAAATATGGGGGTTTATTCTAAAAAACCAGAACAGTAGCCATTGGTCTAAAGTTTACCATCGCCAGTTTTTGTGGATATTTATAGCGATGGTGATTTCTACCAGTGCTATTTCAGTATTAAAACGTCTAAGTATGCACAGTTGCCCTTGGGATTTATTGCCATACGGCGGTAACCAGCCTTGGATTCCACTTTTTGGTAATTTACCAGCGGCGGCTGAAATGGGGCATTGTTTTCCAGGCGGGCATGCCAGCGGCGGCTTTGCCTTGATTGCTATCTATTTTGGGTTTAGAGATTCACTGCCTAAGTTGGCAAATGCTGGCCTGATATTAGGCCTGTTGTTTGGTTTTGCCATGGGTTGGGGACAAATGATGCGCGGCGCGCATTTTATGTCGCACAATTTGTGGACAGCTTGGGTGGTCTGGATGATATTACTTGTGCAATATCTAGTCTGGTCGCCAAAAGCGCTTGCAGCTCAAGTTTAAGCTGCACTCAGATGTAAGCTAGTCGTAAGTTTCTAATGTTATGATTCAAGCACTTATCCATTATCAAAAAATAAATTTAAGAAAAATTAAATGATTTCATTCCCAAATATTTTGAAGAAGTTAATTTCACCGTTTAGCCAAGCTTCCAGTCAAACGCGCGGTATTTTTCTTGTCGTTGTTTTTATCATGCTGACTGGCAATTTAGCGCTGTTTGGCCGAATTGTGGAAAATTATCCCCTCACATTCAGTAATCTGCCTTTTATATTGTCGCTGACTGCATTTTTTTCACTCGTCACCGCGATTTTCTTTTTACTTATTAGTCACGGCAAAGCGACGCGTTGGATTTTGGCTATCTACCTGCTGATTGTTTCTCAATCCGCTTACTACATGGATAAGTTCGGCGTGGTGGTCGATGTCAGCATGCTCGACAATATTATGCAAACCAATGTGCAAGAGTTTGCTGGCTTACTGACGGTGAGCCTTGTGGTTAGAACAGTCCTGCTTGGCGTTATTCCTGCTTGGTTAGTGATTAAATATTTCCCAAAATCAGTGAGTGGGTTTGCTGAGCTTCTGCCTAGATTGCGCGTATTAGGCATATTGTTGTTATTACTTATTGTGGTGATTGCACCTTTCTCAGGCGGCTATGCGTCTTTTATCAGGCAGCATAAAGCAACACGTTTTTACGCTAATCCAATCTACTCAACTTACTCAATTGTTAAGTATATTGATCAACAAATTAATATTGCAAAAGTAGTGCCACTAAAACACATTGCGCAAGATGCTAAGAAGTTAAACTCGAGTGGAAAGCCTGAGTTGATGGTTATGGTGGTGGGCGAAACGGCGCGGGCAGATCGCTTTTCTCTCAATGGCTATCACAAAGATACCAACCCCATGCTGACCCAGCAAGGCGTGATTAGCTTAACTAATGTGAGCTCTTGCGGCACTTCAACCAGTGTGTCTGTGCCATGTATGTTCTCTGCGCTAGGTAGGAAAGCTTACGATAAAGAAACCGCTTTGAATCAGCAAAATGCCTTAGATGTGTTGGCTGCCCATGGGGTGGAAGTATTATGGCGCGATAACAATTCTGATTCTAAAGGCGTCGCGACTCGATTGAAAGTTGAGGATTTTAGAACGCCAACATTAAATCCTGTTTGTGAAGGTGAATGCCGTGATATTGGCATGCTGACTGGCTTAGAGCAGTATATTGAAGCGCGTAAAGATAAAGATATTCTTATCGTGTTTCATCAAATGGGTAATCATGGACCTGAGTATTACAAAAGATATCCAAAAGCATTTGAGAAATTTAAACCTGTTTGTACGACGGGCGAGTTGAAGGACTGCTCACAAGAAGAAATTGATAACAGTTACGATAATGCCATTTTGTATACTGATTATTTCTTGTCAAACGTGATTGATTTTCTGAAAAAATATGATGATGACCGTGCTACTGCCATGCTGTACGTGAGCGATCACGGTGAATCTTTGGGTGAGCATGGCATTTACTTGCATTCGGCACCTTATATGGTGGCGCCTAAAGAACAGACGCATGTACCTGGAATTGTCTGGATGGGTAAGAATTTTGACTATAAAAAAGAGCAACTTTTGCCGCATAAAGATGATGCATTAAGCCAGGATGACTTGTTTTGTACCTTATTGGTGACATTTAAGCTGGATACGAAAATGTGCGAAGCTAAAAAAGGCATGTTAATGAAAAATCCAACCTTAACGAATAATGACCAGTAAGCAAATATGAGTCTAAATAATTCACTAAGTCTTGAGAGTGCAGTTGGCAAGGTTCCAGCGCTTACCTTAATGTTTTGGCTAATAAAAATTCTAGCCACTACGCTCGGTGAAACTGCGGGTGATGCTTTGTCGATGTCCATGAATCTGGGTTATTTGCTCAGCACATTGATATTCGCAGGTCTTTTTCTGGTTGCCGTTGTTGCACAAATTAAAGCGAGTAAATTTCATCCATTTTTATACTGGACAACGATTATTGCTACCACCACTGTGGGTACAACGTTGGCAGACTTTGCGACACGCTCTTTAGGCATCGGCTACACGGGTGGTTCAACATTATTATTTGCATTATTGTTGGCATCCTTAGGTGTTTGGTATAAAACCATGGGCTCGGTTTCAGTCAGCACTTTAAGTTCATCCAAAGCCGAGATGTTTTATTGGGTCACTATTATGTTTTCACAAACATTAGGCACGGCACTAGGTGATTGGACGGCTGATACGGCAGGGTTAGGTTATGTTGGTGCGGCTTTAATTTTTGGAAGTTTATTGGCAGTGGTTGTGATCGCTTACTATTTCACCCAATTATCCAGAACGTTTTTATTTTGGTCTGCATTTATTCTAACCCGCCCACTTGGAGCCGTTGTTGGCGATTTTCTTGATAAGCCTTTAAGCGCAGGCGGGCTTGCGTTAAGCCGATATTCGGCTTCAGCAAGCCTTATTTTTATGATTATTGCCTGCATTTTGTTGTTTCCACAGCGGGCGGGAGCAACTGCTAAACATTGATACAAAGCATTAAATGCTAAATTATTTGGAAAAGATTGTATGAAAGAACCTAACAATATCGCAAAAGTAATTGCTGAAAAAAAATGGAATGAGCTGTCAAGAGCGCACCGCGAAGAAATCGCTAAGTTGCTTGAGCACATGGACGATGTGCGTGATGTCAACCAAGAGTATGTAGATCATCGTACCATTGGGCAGCTAGCTGCCGATGGCGTGGCTAAAGTGGCTGGTTCATGGTCGTTTATCATATTTTTCTTGTCAGCGTTGTTGTTGTGGGCGTTTTTGAATACTGAAATCCTTGGTCCTAGGCACGAGGCCTTTGACCCATACCCATATGTTTTCCTGAATCTTGTACTTTCAATGTTGGCGGCTGTTCAAGCGCCTATTATTATGATGTCGCAAAATCGTCAAAGTGCACGTGATAGACTGGATGCTGAAATTGATCATGAAGTGAATGTGAGAGCCGAGGTTGCTATTCAAAACGTAGATGCGCGTATTTCAGAGTTAAGTCAAAAATTAGAAGAAGCCACTAAACTCATGGTGGCGAAGGCCTAGTGGTAAATCGTTGATAGAAGCGAGGTAAAAATGGAACGCTGGGTCATCTACGCAATCATTTCAATGTTCTTTGCGGGCTTTACTTCTGTCGTTGCCAAACAAGGCTTAGTGGGTATTTCTGCTGAGTTGGGTTTAACTGTACGCACTATTTTTGTGTGCATATTTGTATTGGTTTTTGCCGCGATGGCAGTTGATCCCGCTGAAGTAAGATCTCTGCAAAAAGTGAATTATGTCTGGCTCGCCTTTTCCGCAATCACTACAGCAGGTTCGTGGATATTCTATTATAAAGCGCTTAAAGTCGGCGACGTTGCCACTGTCGCATTGATAGATAAAGGTAGCGTAGTCATTGCTATTCTATTGGCTTGGTGGCTACTTAAAGAGGCTATTACTTTACGCCTTATACTCGGTGCACTGCTTATTGTCGCTGGATTATTTGTTATCGCCAAGAAGTAACAATATCTCAAACTTTAATTTTCACACTTACCCTGTCTCACACTTATAAGCCTTTACACGTGTTGAAGCCGCAAATATGAGTTGACAGCTTTTACTTAACGATGTTAACTTAACGATGTTAAGTAAAATATTTTATTATGCCTCCAAAACCAAAAACAGAAGCCGAACGTCAGCAGTTACGCACATTGATTATTGATGCGGCGCGTGAGCTGTTTGTTGCGCGCGGCGTAGAGGCCGTTACTATGCGCGAAATCGCTAAGCGCATTGGTTATTCTGCCACTAGCATTTATTTGCACTTTGCCGATAAAGAAGCTGTGCTGCGTGCAATTCTAGACGTTGATATGTTGGCGCTAGCGACAAGCTTAAATACCATACTAGAAATTGAAGACCCTGTTGAGCGCATGCAAGCATTGGGTTATGGTTATGCTGAATTCGCGTTATCCTTTCCAAATCACTATCGCTTGATGTTTATGGCAGAACGTATTCCTTGTGACCCGGAAAAGTCCAGCTTACAGAAAAATAATGCTGAGCAAGATGCATATTTCCTACTAAAAACAGTGGTCAATGATGTGTATTTAGCCGGTCGCTTTAAAGCCGAATTACAAGATGTAGATTTGATTGCACAGATTATTTGGGCTGGTGTACACGGTGTTTGCTCATTGGAGATTAACATGGCGTGTGATAAGTGGGTGAATTGGGCAGATATTTCAGCGCGCTTGCAATTGATGCAAACTGTGTTGATACGCGGACTTTTAAGAGAACCAACATGAAAAAATTAATCATACTCAGCATCGGCTTATTGCTTGCTGCTTGCCAAAAACACGTTGAGCCACCGCCACCGCCAAGACCCGCACTGGTTGTGATTGCAGGCGAATCAGCAGCGAATAATGCCATGGTATTAGTTGGTGAAGTGAAGTCGCGTTATGAATCGAATCAAAGCTTCAGAATTGGCGGCAAAATTATTGAGCGTAAAGTTGAAGTGGGAAGCCAAGTTAAAAAAGGCCAGGTGTTAGCGCGTTTAGATGCAACTGATACCAATTTGAGCGCGCAAGCAGCATCGGCCGATGTGCGGGCAGCGGAAGCTAGCTATGGCTTGGCGCAAGCTGAGGTTGAGCGTCAACGGACCTTATTTAACAAGAAATTTATTTCAGCTTCAGCTTTAGATATGCGCGAAGCCGAGCTAAAAACATCGGCAGCCCGTTTGCAGCAGGTGAAAGCGCAAGCTGCTGTGTCGGGAAATCAATCGCGCTACACGGCTCTGATTGCGGATAGAGATGGCGTGGTGACACAGATTCATGCTGAGCCTGGTCAAGTAGTGGAGGTCGGCGCGATGATTGCGCAAATCGTCGATACTAAACAAATTGAAGTGCTAGTGGCGGTGCCTGAATCTAAGATGGCCAAGTTAAAAGTGGGTGATAAAGTCGCTGTAAAACTATGGGCGGATAGAGCAAAAACATATCTCGGGCATGTGCGCGAAGTGGCGCCAGCAGCAGATTCTGCTACACGCGCATTTGATGTGCGCGTTACCATCAGTGATGCTGATGAAGCCGTTAAGCTTGGTATGACAGCAGGAGTTAGATTTGCGCAAGACGAAGTCAATGAAATCATGATTCCGTCAACTGCTCTTACGCAAATCAATGGAAAAAACACGGTATGGGTGATCGATAAAAATAATATTGCTAATCCTCGCGAGGTGACGACGGGTCAATTTACCGAAGCGGGCGTAGTGATTAAAAGCGGCTTACAAGCCAACGAAATGGTCGCTATAGCTGGCGTGCATACTTTGATTAAAAACCAAAAGGTTAAGCCGCAAATGGCTGAGTCTAAATAATTTATGAGCAACCAAGACTCACAATCCGACACACAGCCAGCAGCTTCGTCACGTTTTAATCTGACAGAATGGGCGCTCAAGCACCAAACCTTGGTGCTTTACATGATGTTGATGCTCACTATTTCTGGTCTGCTTGCTTATACTAAATTAGGCCAGTCAGAAGATCCGCCGTTTACCTTTAAAGTCATGTTAGTGCACACCACTTGGCCGGGTGCGAGCGCCGTAGAGGTTGAGCAGCAAATAACCGATAAGCTTGAAAAGAAAATTCAGGAAGTGCCGCATTTGGGTTATTCCAGCAGCTATTCACGACCAGGTGAGTCGATGATTTTTGTCGTGATTAAAGACGATACCGTATCAAAAGATATTCCTGAAATTTGGTATCAGGTGCGCAAAAAAGTGAGTGATATTCGGAACACGCTGCCGCAGAGTATTGAAAGCCTGACTTTCAACGATGAGTTTAGTGATGTGTATGGCAGCATGTATGCGCTCACTGGCGATGGTTTTGATAATTTCGCACTAAAAAAACAGGCCGAGATTATTCGTGCTGAGCTTTTAAATACGCCTGATGTTGCCAAGGTAGACTTTTTTGGTGAACGTAAACAACGTATTTTCATAGAGTTATCGAATGCTAAGCTCTCTACCTTAGGCGTCAGTACTACAACGCTGATTGGCATCTTACAAACACAAAATGCTGTAGTTAAAGGTGGTACTTTTGATTCACCTAAAGAGCGCATTCGCGTTGAGGTTTCTGGTAGATACAACACGCTAGAAGAGTTACGTGAAATTAGATTGCGGGCAAATAACCAAGATTTTAGGTTAGGGGATGTTGCGCGGATTTATCGTGGCTACGAAAATCCACCTACAAGTACCGTACGCTATAACGGTAAGGAAACGTTATTGCTTGGTGTGAGTATGCGCCAAGGTGGTGATGTGATTGCACTTGGGCATGAGCTGGATAAACGAATGATTAGAATTCAGCAAAACTTGCCTGTGGGTTTGAGTTTTGAAACTGTGACTTCACAACCAAAAATCGTTGCTAGTTCTGTGAATGACTTTGTAGAGTCTTTAATTGAAGCTTTGGTGATTGTGCTCACAGTAAGCCTGCTGTCGCTTGGTTGGCGTACAGGTATCGTGGTGGCGATTTCGATTCCTGTTGTGCTAGCAGCGACATTTCTGGTGATGAATTCGTTTGATATTGGACTGCATAAAATCTCATTGGGCGCATTGATATTAGCGTTGGGCTTGCTAGTGGACGATGCGATTATTTCAGTAGAAATGATGGCATCCAAAATGGAGCAAGGCTGGGATAGAGTCAGAGCCGCATCATTCGCCTATACCTCAACTGCTATGCCTATGCTGACGGGCACATTGGTGACTGTTGCAGGATTTTTGCCGATTGCAACCGCCACCTCTTCAACAGGTGAATATACGCGCTCTATTTTTCAGGTTTCAGCCATTGCTTTGATACTATCGTGGTTTGCTGCGGTGATTTTTGTGCCTTATTTGGGCTACCACTTGTTGCCTGACTATGAACATGCACCTAAACCCTCAAGAATTAAATTATGGCTTAGAAGCAAGCTTGGTTTGACTGAAACGGTTGATGATAACCACCATCACGATATTTATAACACCAAGTTTTACCGTGGCTTCCGTCAGTTGCTAACAACATGCGTGCGCTATCGTAAAACTGTGATTGTCATTACGCTCGTCATGTTTGCCTTGTCGATTGCTGGTTTTAGTCAAGTACAGCAGCAGTTCTTTCCTGATTCAACGCGCTTAGAAATCACCGTGGATTTACGTCTCACCGAGGGAGCGTCGTATCAAGCCACCAACGATGAAGTTAAAAAGCTGGAAAACTGGTTACGCCAATGGGATAAAAATAGACAGAGTAAACATCTTGCAGGTCTTGATAACTTTGTGGCCTATATTGGCATAGGCAGCCCACGCTATTACTTGCCCTTAGATATTCAATTGGCGCACAGAGGCTTTGCACAGTTTGTCATTTTGACTAAAAATCTAGAAGAGCGCGAAGCTTTACGCACTGATTTATTAAAGCTTTTTGAAACTGACTTCCCTTCGTTAAGAGCATCGGTATTGCGCTTGGAAAATGGCCCGCCGGTTGGTTTTCCTGTGCAATTCCGCGTCAATGGAAATGATCTTCCTAAGATACGAGAAATCTCGCACAAAATCGCAGATATCATGCGCGCAAACCCTAACTTAGCTAACGTACAGCTTGGTTGGGAAGAGCCAAGTAAAGTCATGAAAGTATCTATTGACCAATCAAAAGCGCGTTTGCTGGGCGTTAGTTCGGTTGATATTGCCAATATGTTGAACGGCGCCATGAGTGAGCTCTATATCACTGAGTTTAGAGAAGGTAATGAGCGCATCGATTTAGTGGCGCGTGGCGATGAGATTGAGCGTACTAGGTTGTCACGCCTACCAAACTTGATGATTAATACACAAACTGGCACCAGTGTACCGTTGTCACAAATTGCGACGATTACTTCAGAGTTTGAAGAAGGTGCCATGTGGCGACGCAATCGTGTGCCATCCATCACCGTACGTGCGCATTTGCGTGGTCACATGCAAGCCCCAGTAGTATCCGCGCAAATTGAAGCGAAGTTAGGCGAAATCAAGGCGAGTTTACCGCTAGGTATTACATTAGAAACAGGTGGAGCAGTTGAGGAGTCTGCGAAAGGTGGTGCGTCAGTAGCAAAAGGATTCCCGCTATTTTTAGTGGTTGTGCTGACCTTGTTGATTTTGCAATTACAAAGTTTTTCACGGGTGTTTTTAGTCTTGCTCACCGCTCCATTGGGTTTGATTGGCGTCACGATTGCATTACTGGCGTTTGATAAGCCATTTGGTTTCGTGGCGATGCTGGGTACTATTGCGCTATCTGGCATGATTATGCGTAACTCTTTGATTTTGGTAGATCAAATCGATCAAGATAAAGCGTCTGGCATGCCAGAATGGCAAGCGATTATTGAATCTACCATACGTCGTTTCAGGCCGATTGTTCTTACTGCAGCGGCGGCGATCTTAGCCATGATACCGCTCACGCAAAGCGTCTTCTTTGGCCCGATGGCGGTGGCGATTATGGGTGGTTTAGCCGTGGCGACATTGTTGACGGTATTGTTTCTGCCCGCGCTCTATGCTGCTTGGTTTAGAGTAAAAGTGCCAGCTGAGGTCTAACAAGTGTTAAAAGCTAGTTTAATCAACAGTTTGTACAGCACGCGCATGCGTTATAATATTAAGAAATTGATAGGAAAATATTTGCCATGACACAAACACAACAAACCACTAAAAATCAGTCAACAGACTTAGCGCGCTTCAACATGATAGAGCAGCAAATTCGCACATGGGAAGTGTTAGATCCCGTCGTACTGGACTTGCTCGGCGAAGTGCACCGTGAAGACTTCATTGATGAATCACAACTAGGTCTAGCCTTTGCCGATGTGGAGTTGCCGATTGGCCATGGTCAGACCATGCTTTCACCAAAAATCGAAGGCCGTATCTTACAAGCGCTTAACATCAAAAGAACCGATAAAGTATTGCTGGTCGGTACTGGCAGCGGTTATTTAACTGCGCTGATTGCCAAACTTGCAAAACATGTGGATGCCTTGGAAATCATTCCGGAGCTCTCTAAACAAGCGGAAGCTCGCATACAAAAGCAAAATATCCACAATGTGACTTTCTATGTACTTGATGCTTTCAGTGGTTACACCACGGATAAGACGTACGATGTCATCGTATTTGCCGGCTCTTTGCAATTACACCCAAGCGCCGCTGAACAAATGTTGAATATTGGTGGTCGTATGTTTGCTGTGGTTGGTGAAATGCCAATTATGCAAGCCACGCTTACGCAGCGTGTGAGTGAAGGTAGTAGCCGTAAAGAAACACTTTTTGAAACCTGCTTGCCGCCACTAGTGAATGCCCCACAATCTATTAAATTTGAGTTTTAAAGAGAGTAATAAATGTACAAGTTAGCACGGACACACCATTTAGAACGGTTACACCGTGCAGTTTTTCTAGCTTGTATGACTTTATCGGTTTCTGAATCCGCGCTTGCTGCAAAGATGCAGATAACAAAAAACTTAACAGTAGTGGCTGAGTCAGCGGTTGTGGGGCGGCCAGCGGTCATCAGTGTCGTGAGTCTGCGCGAAAACACTATCTCGTTACTCGATTTATATCACCAAGCCGTAACGCACGATCCTACTTTAGCTTCAGCTTTAAGTGCTAACCAAGCCGCACAAGAAATTATTGAGCAAGGTAAAGCGCTGTATCGCCCTACCGTCAACTTTAATGCAGAAGCCAATGCAGTTAAAACGGATATTCGTTATTTAAACTCTAGTGCAGTGCCCGGGCAATCTAATTTCGAAACCTACAAAGCTGGCATAGAAGCTAGTCAGCCCATCTACCGCAAGCAAAATCTGGTGCAAATGGATCAAACGCTGACCCAAGTGAGCCAAGCGGATAAACAATTGCATCTGAGCAAGCAAGACCTGATTTTACGTACCACTCAAAGCTATTTTGATGTGTTAATCGCACAAGACAAAATTGATTTGATTGGTGCACAGAAAACTGCAATATTAAGCCAGCTAGAGCAGGCCAAAGCCAATTTTGATGTGGGTACAGCTACGATTACCGATGTCAACGAGGCGCAAGCACGGTATGATTTAATCGTCGCGCAAGAGATTGCTGCAGTGAACGAATATCAAATCGCGCAACGCAGCGTGCAAGCCATTACAGGTGAATTGCCGCAAAAGCTTGCTACGGTCAGAGCCGATATTCAGCCCAATGCTTTAGCGCAAGGCATGGATAAATGGTTAGAAGTCACCGAGCAAAATAATCTCAATATACAAATTCAGCAAGATGCACTTAAATTTTCAGATCAAGAAATTGATCGCTCAAAAGCTGGGCATTTACCTACTTTAGATGCTGTTGCCAGTGTTTCTGAGTCTTATGCCACAGGCAGTGCTTCAGTTTTTAGCACTGGTAATGACCTTAAAACAGGGACAATAGGTTTGCAGTTACAAATCCCTTTGTACCAAGGTGGTGCAACCAGCTCAAAAATTCGTCAAGCAGTGCTGAATAAGCAAAAAGCACAAGATGATGTAGAAATCGCACGCCGGCAAGCTGCACTAGAAACACAGCGTGCTTATCTCAATTTGAGCACTACTATTGCACAAATTAAGGCTTTAGAGCAGGCTTTAATCAGTAGCCAAAGCCAAGTCGATTCGACCAAGTTGGGGTATGAAGTGGGTGTACGTACGAGTGTAGATGTGTTGAATGCTGAACAACAACTATTCAGTGCGAAACGTGATTTGTTGCAAGCGCGATATAACTATCTAGTGAATATTATTCGCCTCAAATCCGCTTCTGGCGTACTTGCCGAGGCAGATTTGGTAGATATTAATCAACAATTAGTGCATTAACAATGCGTGTTAATTTATTAAACCTATGACCAAAATGTCTTTGAAGTTAAGCGCGGGTTTAAGTCAGCTTGTGATTGTGGATACGCAAACGCGCCTCATCACCGCCATGCCGCAAGATGAGTTGCAATCCACAATTAAAAATATGGGCATATTAGCGCAAGCCGCAAAGCTTTTAGCCGTTTCCGCGATCATCACCGAGCAGTATCCTAAAGGTTTAGGGCATACCTTGCCCGAATTATTGGCGATGCTGCCAAACGTGAAACCAGTAGAAAAACTCTCATTCTCGTGCATGGCAGAGCCAACTTTTAGCCGTCAACTTACACGTGATCATTCGCAAATCGTACTTGCGGGCATGGAGGCACATATCTGCGTTTTGCAAACTGCGCTAGATTTAACAAGTGTGGGTAAGCAGGTGTTTGTGGCGGAGGACGCGGTGATTTCACGCAACCCAGCCAATAAAGCTAATGCGCTGGCAAGAATGCGCGAAGCAGGCTGCATCATTAGTAATACCGAATCTATCGTGTTTGAATGGCTAGGAATTGCGGAAGGTGACGCATTCAAAGCTATTAGCAAACTTATTCGTTAAAATTTCGCGATGAATAAGAAGTTATTGTTAGTGTTGATGTGTCTGCTGGCCTTTGGTGCTTACAAGCATCATCAACATCGGTCTGTCATTCATGGCGTAGGCGAAATCGCACCAGACGAACCCCTCCAAACTAGTACGGGCACCGCAGACTTTCAGTATAACGGCTTCACACTCACGCCGCTGGCTGAGTATTCAATTAAAGCAAGAGTGCTATCAACAGAAGACTATTTCATGGGTACAGAGGCGGAGTTGTCTCCCACTGATTTAGCGCTAGGCTGGGGGCCAATGTCAGATGAAGCAGTGCTAAGTAAAATTAAGATTACTCAGGGTAACCGCTTCTTTTATTGGCATGTTGATGAGTTCCCCATTCCACAACATGAGATTGAAATTCATGCTGCCAACACGCATATTATTCCAGCAAACGATAGCATCAGGCGACAACTTAGCAAAATACGCCCAGGACAGATTGTCAGCATAAAAGGTCAGTTAGTCGAAGCAAAACGCGCTGATGGCTGGCATTGGCGTAGTTCGCTTACGCGAGACGACACAGGCGCGGGTGCTTGCGAAGTGGTTTATGTGACGGATCTTACCGTCAGTTAATTGATTGCCGTTAATTAAACATAGGCCGCAATAATCGCTAAAGTCTTTTGCGTAGCGCCTTGCGATGCCATACATAATGCTAACCCAGCCTGACCCATCTCAAGCTGTTGTTGCGGATTGTCTAACAAAGTTTGAATCGCTTGCTGCATCTCTTTGATATCTTTTACACGCCAAGCGGCATTTTGCGCAATGGCACGCTCCGAAACTTCGGTAAAATTAAACGTATGTTCGCCAATCAGCACAGGTTTTGCCATACGCATCGCTTCTATTAGATTCTGCCCGCCGAATGGCAATACGCTGCCGCCAACTAAGCAAATATCAGCACTGGCGTAATAACTGAACAACTCGCCCATGCTATCACCTAGGATAAATCGCGTATCAGCATTCGCAGTTTGAACGAGCGTCGAGCGCCGTTGGTAAGTTAACTGGCGCTGTTGCAGCAAGGCTTCAACCTCGTTAAAACGTTGCGGATGGCGTGGTACGATAACGGTAAGTAAGTGCGGCAGTTTGAGTGCTGTCACAGCGTCTAAGATAATGCTCTCTTCACCTTCGCGCGTACTGGCAGCTAAAAATAATGGGCGATTGCTGCCAAATAAATCGCGCAATTGCTTTCCTCGCATAGCGGCATCTTCTGGCGGGTGCACTTCAAACTTTAAATTACCGACAACACTTACATTAGCTGCGCCAAGCTGTATCAAGCGCTCTGCATCTTGCTCAGTTTGTGATGCAATGGCGGATAGGTTTTGTAAACCTTCATGAACAAGACTGCTTAATTTGCGGTAACCAAGTGCAGATTTCTCTGAGAGTCGTGCATTAATCAGCAATAAAGGAATGTTTCGCGCCTTAGCGCCCGCAATCAGATTAAACCAAAGCTCAGTCTCCATCAGCATGCCCAGCGCAGGTTTAAAGTGTGTTAAAAAGCCTTTCACGGCAAATGGCAGATCGTAAGGCAAATAAACACGCATCACTTTATCGCCAAACAATTGCTCGCTTGTTGCGCGGCCTGTTGGCGTGGTATGGGTAAGTAACAGCTGATGATTCGGGTATTGGCTAAGCAGTGCATTAATGAGTGGTGCCGCAGCGCGCGTTTCACCCACAGAAACGCAATGCAGCCATATCACGGGCTTTTTCACTGCTAATGTATAAAAGCCAAACCGCTCCAGCCAATGTTGACGATATTCAGCTTGTTTGATGCCGCGCCAAAGTAATTTGAGTGGCACAAAAGGCAACACTAAATAAAGCAGCAGCGAGTAGAAAAAACGATTCATAGCGTATTTTCTCACAAATTTTGCATAGTTGTTTTTGTCTAAACCGCTACACGCATAAACATATCGTTTTTGCGAGAAATTTATTTTTATATTTTTTACACTAAGAAAACATAGGTGAGTGATTGCTCACCCTATCTCAATGCAAATACAGGCCTCATTTGTAAGAAAAGCTCACCAAAATGGTGCAAAAAATTACGTAAAATTAGTATTGACGCCCACAAAATAAAGGCATAAATTGCTGCTCTAGGCACAACATGTTGTGTTTAAGCAGTGTATTTTTCACAAGAATACCAAAAGAATAATAGTTTTTAATTGAAAATCACAGACTTAGCGTAATAATCTAATAAATAACGCGCAAGTCTACCTTTTAGGAGAGGCATCCATGCTAAAAGCAGTCGAATCAGCAACCGAGTCAAAACCAGATTCTGAAAAAGAAATTCCAATTCAAGCGGTGTCGCTGGATATTTGGGATAAAAAGTATCGCCTAAAAACTAAAGCTGGCGAACATGTAGATGCTGATATCGATGCTTCTTACGCACGTGTTGCACGTGCCCTAGCAGACGTAGAAACAACAGATGAGAAACGTGCCGAGTGGCATGAGAAGTTTCTATGGGCATTGCGTCGTGGTGCAATTCCAGCAGGCCGTATTACTTCAAACGCAGGTGCTTTAGAGCACAAACCAGCGACTTCAACCATTAACTGTACAGTGTCTGGCGTGATTTCAGACAGCATGGATGACATTTTAGGCAAAGTGCACGAAGCTGGCTTAACGCTAAAAGCAGGTTGCGGTATTGGTTACGAGTTCTCAACATTGCGTCCAAAAGGCGCGTTTGTAGCTGGTGCTGGCGCTTACACAAGCGGCCCGCTCTCTTTCATGGATATCTACGACAAAATGTGTTTCACCGTGTCTAGCGCGGGTGGTCGTCGTGGTGCGCAAATGGCAACTTTTGATATTTCACATCCGGATGTGACGGACTTTATTAAAGCTAAACGTGAAAACGGGCGCTTACGCCAATTCAATTTGTCATGCCTCATCACTAAAGAATTCATGGAGGCGGTAAAAGCGGACGCTGAATGGAAACTTGCTTTCCCAGTGACAGAAAAAGAAGCGATTATCGATGGTTTAAATACCAACGATTTAGCCCAAGTGGTTTGGCGTGAATGGCCAATTAAAGGTAAATACCTCACTAAATTAGATGGCGTAGATGCTGGTAAAGTGGCTTGTCGCGTGTATAAAACCATCAAAGCACGCCGTTTGTGGGATGTGATTATGTCCTCAACTTACGATTTTGCTGAGCCAGGTTTTATCTTGATTGACCGCGTAAACGAAATGAACAATAACTGGTTCTGCGAAAACATCCGTACGACTAACCCATGCGGCGAACAACCATTGCCACCTTATGGCGCATGCTTGTTGGGTTCTGTGAATTTAACGCGTTTTGTGAAAAAACCATTCACTGACGAAGCGTATTTCGACTGGAAAGAATACCGCGAAGTTGTGGCTATTTTCACGCGCATGTTAGATAACGTGGTTGAAATCAACGGCTTGCCATTGCAAGAACAACGCGACGAGATTATGCGTAAGCGTCGTCACGGTATGGGCTACCTAGGTTTAGGTTCAAGCCTCACTATGATGAAACTTAAATACGGTGAGGAAGAATCACTTAAATTTACCGATGAAGTGACCCGCGTAATGGCAGAAGAAGGCTGGAACACAGGCGTGCAATTGGCAGAAGAAAAAGGCCCAGCGCCGATTATGGATGAGAAGTTTGAAGTCACTGCTGACATGCTAGCAAAACGCCCAGAAATGGCGGCTGATGGCATTAAAGTTGGTCAAAAAATCGCTGGTAAAGTGCTACTCGGTAAATACAGCCGTTATATGCAACAGTTCCCAGAAGGTTTGCGTAACCAAATCGCCGCTAAAGGCGTACGTTTTACGCACCATAGCTCAATCGCGCCAACGGGCACAATATCACTGTCATTGGCAAACAATGCAAGTAACGGTATTGAGCCATCATTCGCGCATCACTATGCACGTAACGTGATTCGTGAAGGCAAAAAATCAAAAGAGAAAGTCGATGTATTCTCTTATGAGTTGCTGGCTTACCGTGAGTTGATTAACCCAAATGCCATGCCGTTTAGCGACAAACCAGAAGAGCAACTGCCAGATTATTTCTTGGATTCTTCAACCATCATGGCAAAAGCGCATGTAGATATTCAAGCCGCATCACAAAAATGGATTGATAGCTCAATTTCAAAAACCATTAACGTACCTACAGATTATGACTTTGAGGACTTCAAAAATATCTATCTGTACGCTTACGATAAAGGCTTAAAAGGCTGCACAACGTTTAGATTCAACCCTGAAGCCTTCCAAGGCGTTTTAGTGACTGAAAAAGACTTAGAAAGCACCACTTACAAATTCACGCTAGATGACGGCGCTGAAATTGAAGTAAAAGGCAACGAAGAGATTGAATACGATGGTGAAATCCACTCGGCCGCTAACCTGTACGACGCCTTAAAAGAAGGTTACTACGGTAAGTTCTAATAAGTGGGCTTAAGTTAGGTAAACCTTGGGCTAGATAAATTTAGATTGTCATTCCGTGCTCGACACGGAATCCAGTGACTTTAAAGACGCTAGATTCCGACCTCCGTCGGAATGACAACAAAAGGAGAAAACAAAATGGCAGTTAAAATTGAAAAGAAAATCGTTGGCTACGCGCTAGTGAATGAAGAAGATAAAGCGAAAGCCGCGGCAGACGCACAAGCGCAAAAAGAAGCAGCAAATAAAATTGTGCAACTAGGTGAGCCACTCAGCCGCCCAGACAAACTAGTAGGCAACACCTACAAAATCAAAACACCAGTGACTGAGCATGCGCTCTACATCACCATTAACGATGTCATCATGAACGAAGACACGCCACAAGAGCACCGTCGCCCGTTCGAGATCTTCATCAACTCCAAAAACATGGAACACTTTCAATGGATCGTTGCGCTAACACGCGTGATGTCTGCGGTGTTCCGTAAAGGTGGCGATGTCACGTTCTTGGTAGAGGAACTTAAAAGTGTGTTTGAACCATCAGGCGGCTACTTTAAAAAAGGCGGCAAATTCGTACCGAGTTTGGTAGCAGAAATCGGCGAAGTGGTAGAGCAACACTTGCAAGAAATCGGCATGTTGAAAAAGCCGGGTTTAGATGAGCATCAGCAAAAATTAGTGTCTGAGAAAAAAGCAGAATACTTAGAGAAACATGCGCAATCAGGCGAAGAAATGAGCGCAGAAGGTTTTCCAAAAGGCGCGCAGCTTTGCAATAAATGTAATACCAAAGCATCGATAGTGATGGATGGGTGTTTGACTTGTCTTAACTGCGGTGAGTCGAAATGTGGGTAATTTGGAGGAAGCAAATAAATTTTTATAAATAGCAAAAAAGCTATTCCAAGAACTTATCCTTAACTTTAGTGAAAATTAGCTTAAGTTAGGGAGAGTATGGAGATTCTCATGTTCTATAGAGGTATAGAATTTTGAGGTATTTTCATTTTTTTGGAGGTATCATCTGGCGGGAGTTCAGAGCCCCACCAGACGAAATAACGACTCGCTAGGAATCGTGCAGAACGAAAGCGTAGTATCTCGCAGAGTCCGTTCCAGGTCAATAGGGCTGGAAGGCGCGCCGTTATTAACCTCCTTTTTTAAGTGGTTGATTATATTAGGAGATTTATATGGCAGATGCCAAAATAACTTGTATTAATAAGCCTTTAAGCGGGTCACACGAGCATATTACACATGTGGGCAACCCCGAAGTAGGTTGGATATGGACTGTTGCGGATGTTGTAAAAAGTATCGATGCAAATCAAAATACTTTTTATGTTTTGGATCCTTCAACAGGTAAGCGTGCGAATGTCGGAGTTATTAGACCTTCAAATCATGCTCCATATTTGCGTACTTATGCAGATGGAAATTGGAGCGATAACTTGTTATCACTTCCACGATATATGTATGCAATAAGCTAAGGAAAAAGGGGGCAATTTGCCCCCTTTTTCTTTTTACCAGAGAGTCAAACTAAAAATTTTCAACTCCTTTTCGCCTTGAGGCGAGTTACTTTCTTTTGCTTGTCCGGTAGCCGCAAAGGTCATCCCCATCATCACGAATTGCTAAAGCAATTGTTCTGATGTGAAAACTCGCCAAATAAACCACTTGGCTCAAACAGCCGCTTGCCGACGACTCCCATCAAGCTTGCGCTGCTCGGCGAGGTAGCCGGGGATAAAGTCAAAAAAATCGGAGTTTTAGCGTTGGCTATTTACTCCTTAATCTCTGAGTCCTTTGCCGCCACTTAGGGGTTAAACATGGGTTTGCGTTTACTGAGCTTTTTGTTGCCGCTCACTCTTGATTAAAAAACTTCTGTTTTGGATAGTCAGCATAAGTTCTGAATCAAGTGGAGGCTCTCATAAATTTGCAGTATTGAAATGCCCAAGCTTTGTTCTTTTTGTTTCAATGTATTTCAGATTTTGCGCGTTTGGTAAAATGCTGATGGGGCTTATTTGAGTGACGTTAACTCCTAAGCCTTTTAGCGCGTGATATTTTTCAGGGTTATTACTTAGCAAATTGATTGAGAAAACCTCTAAATGTTTAAGTATGTCAGCTGCAATTTCGAATGTTCGTTGATCAACAGGTAAGCCGAGTGCTAAATTGGCTTCTACCGTGTCCAATCCCCCATCTTGTAGAGCATAAGCACTAATTTTATTTGCTAGTCCTATGCCTCTGCCTTCGTGGTCTCGCAGATAAATGATGATGCCTTCTTTTTTGCTCGCAATAGCTTGTTGAGCAAATTTTAATTGCTCACCGCAGTCGCAGCGACTCGAAGAAAATGCATCACCAGTTAGGCATTCAGAGTGCACTCTAGTTAACACATGATGTTGATTGGATGGTTTTCCCATCACAAGTGCTGCGTGTTCTACTTGGCTACGATTATCTCGATAGATATGGATTTGAAAATCTCCAAAATCCGTGGGTAATTTTGAAGATGATATTTTTGTGATAATGGTCATAGTAACTTTTTAGCGAAGTGCTTTAATAGCACCCATTCTAATGAGTTTTGCTCTAACAATGTTGCGGCTAATCCCTAATAATTTAGCTGTTTGAACTTGATTGTTGTGGCAATAGTGATACGCCGTCTTGATGATAACGTCTTCAAGATTTTCATAGATTGTATCTCCACCTTCTTCAAAAATTTGATGAAGAGACGTTTCTAATGAATTAGATTCATTGGCAGCTTGATAAGTAGCATTATTCTCTTTAGGGCGGTGCAATTGAATAGTTGAGAGCTGCAAATCCTCACTTTTGACGATATTGTTTTTGCAAATTAATAGCGCATGATGAATAATATTTTCTAACTCACGGATATTGCCTGGCCAATTATGCTGTAAGAGCTTCTGTTTGCCAGATTCATCTATGCGTATTTCCGCGTAACCTAGTCTGCGTCGATATTCCCCTACAAAATACTCTGCGAGAGGGATAATGTCGCCAGGTCTATTTCTTAATGTAGGTAGTTCAATATGAGCCACACGTAAGCGATAAAATAAATCCTCTCTAAAGTGTCCTGCTGCAACAGCCTCTTCCAGTCGAACATTTGTTGCGGCTACTAGGCGCACATCGATTGGCGTGGGTTTCCTTGAACCTAATCTAACCACCTCTCGCTCTTGTAAAACTCTTAATAGTTTTACTTGGCTGCTTAATGGTAGGTCGCCAATTTCATCTAAAAACAATGTGCCGCCATTGGCTGCTTCGAACCATCCTGATTTGGCGACAAGTGCACCCGTAAAGGCGCCTTTTTCTTGGCCAAATAACTCACTTTCAACCAATGACTCAGAAAATGCACCGCAGTTCACAGCAATGAATGGTCCATTTTTACGCTGACTAAGCTGATGAACATGGCGTGCTATGAGCTCTTTTCCTGTTCCGGTTTCTCCAATGATAAGTACATTGGCTTCGCTTGGTGCAATTTGCTGAACGCGAGCGAGTAGTGCTTTAGATTTTGGATCCTCAAACACCTGAGCTGTCGCGCGTATGGATTTCGTTAGTGCTTGTGAGTTAGGTAAGGTTAATAATTGCATATTTTTTTTCTCCTGATATGGAGGGTCAAAGTCATATTTGGCAAGCTCGAATTGTCTATCTAGTATTTTGTTCATGAGTAAAATGTAGGTGTCGGGTATTTCTCTTTCAATACCCAATCACCTAGCTCCTTTAATTTGTAATCAATAGGGTCATGTAGCGTATGTGTGCGTATATTTCGCCAATATCTGTCCATACATAGACCTGCATGCGTAGAGCGTGAACCTGTGACTTCAAACATTCTGCTGGTGATGTCTAGCCCTATGCGAGTTGTTAGTATTTTCGCAGCTGCAATTTTGATAGCCACTTCTCCACGTGCATCTTCCGTCAATTTGTCTTCTTTTAGCCACGCTGCATCTAGAAATGTGGCGGCTACTTCCGTAATGGCGCGTGCGCTTTCTAGGCTCGCCCAGAATTCACCGTAGTGCCCAATGATGTAGGGGTCATCTTCCGGTTTGTGAAAGTTGGAACCATTCCAAGCGCGTGCTTCGTTTAATGTGTAGTGACGTGCTTCCCGAAATGCGCCTTCTGCAATGCCTAGATAAATGTTTGTCAGTATTAATTGAGCCACGAGTGGTCGCAAGCAGGAATATGGGGTACTTAATGGACCAGGGTCAGCTAATATTTCATGTTGTTCAACTCTAACGCGTTCGAAATTGACGCTACCACTATCTGTTTGGCGTTGCCCCATATTATCCCAATCTTGAATCACATTGATGCCTGTGCGCCCAGTCGGTAAAGCGGCGATAATTAATTTAGATTTTCCATCGCCATTTGGATTATGTTCGAGCGCTGAAGCAATCAACATTTCTGAATCTAGAGCTCCAGAGCAAAAACTTTTTTTCCCTGAAAATTCTGACCAATGACTAAATGATCTGCTTACAGTACGGTCATCCGTTGGATTTAAGGCATTTCCCCAAAACCAATTTTGACGTGCTGTTTGCTCAAACCAAGGCTCCCATTGCTCATTTTTTGAAAAGAGTCGAACAGTAGCTAACATTAAATGTTGAAAGGCAAACACGTGAGCAATCGAGCTATCTGATTTTGCAAACTCACGTACGATCTGCATTGTTAGTTGCCAGTTTGCGCCAAGCCCCCCATATTGTTTGGGTATGATGAGCGAGAGAAGCCCACTTTCGCGGATTTGATCGCGTTGCTCTTTGGGCGTCCCGCCTATTTGATCACGCTCAATGGCGGTTAACTCAAATTCAGCTGAAAGTCTTTGGGCAACCTGCATTGGGTCTTCTATTTCTTGATGAGAAAAATCTAGAGAGTTGCTTTGAACTCGCTTGATTAGCTCAGCAGAATGTTCTTCTGCCAGAATATTTGAGGCCATGCATGCACTCCTATTAGTTAGTCTAAATAAGTATATTGCATGAACCGTGCCAGTCTTAATAATGGATAAGAATTAGCTTATGCTTAAAATTCAGCAATATGTGAAATCCTTGATATGCCAATGCTGCAGGAGCAGCAGCATTGTGGATTTTATTAGCTGCAAGTCTTTGGTGATAGGAGTTACCTATCTAAACTACATCATCTAATGCTGCTCAATCAGCATTAGATTTGCATTGATGCTGATTGAGCAGCATCAATGCAACATAAGAAGCCTAACTTACCCATGAAATGGCTAAAAGTCGTAATGGCATGCAAATTGCAGATAACGCTTACTAAGATTTTTTAAGAGTAAGGATTGTTATGCAGATTTTTTGGTTTCTACCTACCCACGGCGATCAGCGGTATTTGGGAACGTCCGTTGGCGCAAGGCCAGCTACTTATAGCTATTTAAAACAAATTGCAAAGGCAGCAGATCGCTTGGGATTTAATGGGGTGTTAGTGCCATCAGGGCGCTCATGCGAAGATCCATGGGTTGTAAGTGCTTCCTTAATTAATGAAACCGAAAGGTTGAAGTTTTTAGTAGCCGTGAGACCTGGATTCACTTCACCTACGGTGTCAGCAAGAATGGCTTCAACATTGGATCGTATTTCAGGTGGAAGGTTATTAATCAATGTCGTTGCAGGAGGCGACCCAGAAGAGCAACAAGCCGATGGCAGCTTTCTTCAGCATGATGAACGCTACACAGAAACTGGAGAGTTTCTTAAAGTTTGGAAAGCAGTCTTACAGGGGGAAACCATTAGCTTAGATGGAGAATACATCCGTGTTAAAGATGCTAGATTGCCATCCGGCGCACATCAAAAACCTTACCCACCATTATTTATTGGCGGATCCTCAGACGCGGCAATTGATTTAACGGCAGAACATATTGATGTTTACCTGACGTGGGGTGAGCCTCCAGCCGCCGTTGCTGAAAAAATTGAGCGTGTAAGAGCTGAGGCTGCTTTAAAGGGGCGTACTGTCAAATTTGGTATTCGTTTGCATGTGATTGTAAGAGAGACTAGCGAAGAGGCTTGGCAAGCAGCAGACCAATTAATTTCATATGTCACTGATGAGACCATTGCTGCTGCTCAGGCAGCGGTGGCGAAGTTTGACTCGGTTGGTCAGAAAAAGATGTCCGCATTGCATGGTGGAAAACGAGGCAATCTCGTTGTGTCGCCTAATCTTTGGGCTGGGGTTGGTTTAGTTAGAGGTGGTGCGGGGACTGCTTTAGTTGGCAATCCGCAAGAAGTGGCAGATCGAATCAAAGAATACTCGGCATTAGGTATTGATTACTTTATTTTTTCTGGTTATCCACATTTGGAAGAGTCGTATCGGGTAGCCGAATTGTTGTTTCCACTGTTGCCTCTAGCGTTAAAGCCCTCCAGCGAAGACGCGATCAAAACCAATATGACTGGCCCATTTGGTGAATCTATTACGGAACATCAACCACAAGTTTCAGCTCACTAAGGATAGACATGACAACTATTAGTAAGCAAGAAGTATTAGCTGAAACAGCTACTCCATTTGAGGTGGCAGAAAGATTGGCTGAGTACTTTGCATTAACGGCAGCCGAGCGTGATTTGATTGGCGGTACCCCATATGAGCAAAGACAAGCAATAAGAGACAGTGGTTTGTTAAAGCTTCTTATTCCCAAATCATTAGGTGGTTTAGGCGCAAGTTGGGTGGAGCTATTTCAAATTATTCGTTTATTTGCACGAGTAGATAGCTCTTTGGCACAGGTGTTTGCATTCCAATTCCTTATGTTGGCATCGATTCGGCTATATGGCACTAAAGAGCAATGGCAAACATTATGGAAAGAAACAGCTGAAAAAAACCTGTGGTGGGGGAATGCTTTAAATCCGCTAGATAATCGCACCATAGCAACGCCAAATGGAAATCATCTTGTTTTTAGCGGCCAAAAAAGCTTTTGCTCAGGAGCAACGGATTCTGATCGTCTGATTGTGTCGGCAATTGAAGCAGAAACAAACCGTTTTATTGTTGCCGCTGTTCCAAGCAATCGAGCTGGAATTTCAATTAATAATGATTGGAATAATATGGGGCAGCGCCAAACTGATAGCGGCAGTGTGAATTTCGATCAACTCATCGTTGAGCAGGATGAGCTTCTGATGAACCCGGGGCCATTAAGTTCGCCGTTTTCTAGCTTACGCTCTTTAGTTGCACAGCTGATTTTTACCAATATATACCAAGGGATTGCTGAAGGTGCGTTGGAGGAGGCTATTAAATATACACAGCAAAGTTCTAGAGTATGGAGTGGCTCACTTGCTCAGACGGTTCAGCAAGATCCATTCACACTGTTACATTTTGGCGAGTTCTGGGCGAGTCTTGATGCTTCAAGGCTTCTTGCTGATGAAGCGGCTAAGCAACTTGAAAATGCATGGAGACAAGACCTGTTGCTCAGTGAAGAAGCTAGAGGCAAGGTGGCGTTGGCGGTGTTCTCTGCCAAAGTCAATATTACTCGTTCAGGCCTTGATGTGTGCTCTCGCATTTTTGAAGTAGCAGGTGCTAGAGCTACAACAGCAACGCTAAGGTTAGACCGTTATTGGCGAAATTTAAGGGTTTATACCTTACATGACCCTGCCGATTACAAGCTTAAGGATCTAGGCGATTGGGCGCTTAATAAACGTTATCCAGTGCCTAGTTTTTATTCATGATGGTGACAATAGTTCTGCTATTCACTCCTAATTTATATTGATTTTTATAACGAGATACCATGACGCAAAAAATTATAGATTTACGCAGTCGTCCGGCATATTTGCATGACTTTTTTGGCGCCACTCCAGGCACAGCCTCTTTTGAAACTGCTCGGTGGTTGAATAAGCGCGTAGGTTCGATTGATCCTGACCACTTTCAGCGCTCATATACCATTGATGGATATTTGAATGAGATACAGGAGTCAGGCATCAGTAAAGCGGTGGTTGTAGGGCGTGAAACTCCAGGTTTAACTATTAGCAACGAGAAAATAGCCGAGCTAGTGAAGCAAAGTCCATTACTCATAGGTTTGGGTTCTGTTGATATCCAAACTCGTGGGGAGAAAAGTACGATTATAGAAATCAATCGCGCAATCAACGAGTTTGGTTTTTATGCCATTAATATTGAGCCTGGCTTTGGTGAGCCGGCATTAGAGGCTGATAACCCACTGTTTTATCCTGTATATGAAGAATGCATCCATTTTGATGTTCCAGTGTGCTTAATGTCAGGCCCGACAACGCCAGATTTTGATTATGCGCATCCAAGCGCAGTTGCACGGCTGGCACGTCGCTACCCTTCACTTAAGATTATTTGCTTTCATGGCTATTATCCATTTGTGAATGAGATTATTGGTGCAGCTTTCCGTTATGAAAATATTTACTTAGTACCTGATATGTATATTTTTCAGCCAGGTTCACAACTGTATGTTGAAGCGGCTAATAGTTTTCTTTCTGAGCAGCTATTGTTTGGTTCATCTTATCCTTTCCGAGCTATGAAGCAGACCGTGGACGATTTTGCAGCTCTTGGATTTAAAGACGAAGTTTTGGATAAAGTTTTTTACCAGAATGCAGAAAGAGTACTCAAGATTAAAGCATAAGTTATATGCGTTTATATGCGTTTTTAGATTTTATAAATCTATATCGTTAGATTAAAAATTGGAAGAAGTGATGAGCAAAAATTTATCCCCGTTTGATTCTATTGAATCAGCAATTAGCGCTATAAGCCGAGGTGAGTTTGTCGTAGTTGTAGATGATACTGATCGCGAAAATGAAGGCGACTTAATTATAGCCGCAGAGAAAGTCACCGCCAGCCAAATGGCGTTCATGGTTAGGCATAGCAGCGGTATCGTATGCGTATCGATGACTGTTGAGCGTTTACGGCAATTAAAATTACCGTTGATGGTTGAGCGTAATACAGAATCGCATAGAACAGCTTTTACAGTGAGTGTGGATTATTTACACGGTACTACAACAGGTGTTTCTGCGGCTGATCGTGCTCTGACACTCAATGCGCTGGCTGATCCAAATAGTCATGCCAACGACTTTGCGCGACCGGGGCATATATTTCCTCTGCGTTGCCGTAAGGGTGGTGTATTAGAGCGCGCTGGGCATACAGAAGCCGCACATGACTTGTCGCTTTTGGCAGGGTTGCAGCCTGCAGGTGTGCTTTGTGAGGTGGTCAATGACGATGGCACCATGGCAAGGCGGCCAGAGCTACTAGCTTTTGCTAAGCAACACGGCTTGGTCATTATTACAATTGCCGATTTGATTACGTATCGAGAGCAAGCAATAGGCTCACAAATTTATACTAAACATCACAAGGCAATGGTTGAGCATCATTTACTAGATGCTGCAATTTTGTATACAGCATAATGCAAGGCTCGCATCGGCGGGCTTTTTATTTTGATTGCTATCTACAAATAAAAAGGCATGTCCATATAGACATGCCTTTTCTTTAAGGTCAGATTACTGACATTTTCCTAGTTGTTAAATCCATGGGTGACGCGGAGGTTTTTCACCGTTTAAATAGTAGTTACCAACGGCAAAATATTTCCAACGCACTGGGTCATGAAGGGTATGAGTACGCGCATTTCTCCAATGCCTATCTAGGTTGTACTGGCCTAGGGTGGATCTTGTGCCAGCAAGTTCAAATAACTTACTACCAGCAAGTAGCGCGGTTTCTGTGCTGAATACTTTTGCCTCAGCAACAGCAATAGAAGCAGCCGCTACTGTATCTTCATTCGGATTTTTCTGAGCAGCATCGATAAATTCACCAGAGCGTTTCAGTAATGCGTCGGTAGCATGTACCTTTATTTGAATATCACCGATTTCTCGTATGGTAAGAGGATCTTCATAACCATGTTCCAATTCGGTATCTATCCATGGTCGAGTATATTTGCGTACGAAATCTATGGTGTCACGCAATGCCGCTCGAGCAATTCCCGTATCCACTGCCGCTTGGATGATTTGTGCGATCGGCCCCATGGTTGTTGGGCGATCGAATGCTAGGTGATGCGGCAATACATAATTTTTTGGAACAAAAATGTTTTCTAGGATAGTGGTGCCACTGGCCGTGGTGCGTTGACCAAAACTTGACCAGTCATCAATGATTGTTAACCCTTCGCTGCCTTTTTTTACGAATGCAACTACTGTGTTATCGTTTTCATCTTTAGCGACGACTGGAACCCAATCAGCTAACAATGCACCAGATGAATAGAATTTTTTCCCATTCAACAAATAACCGCCTTCTGAAGGAGTTAAACGGGTTTGGACGTCCGATACGCTCTTAGTGCCAATTTCAGAGAACGCATTGCCAAAGCGTACGCCTTGCAATACCAAATCAAAGAAAAATTTCTTTTGTTCTTCTGTGCCATCTAAACGCAATCCTTCCACCATATACAAGTGGTTTTGTGGCACTTGTCCGATACATGGATCGGCCTCAGCAATAATTGCTATCACTTCTGCTAACGTTGCATTAGATACGAATGCACCTCCGTATTCTTTAGGGACGGTGATTCCCCATAAGCCGCTCTGAGAAAATAGGTCGAGCTCTTTGTAAGGTAACTGACGTTCTGAATCACGCTTGGCTGCTTCTTTAGCGATGGCAGGAGCAAGCGCTTTTGCAATGCTGATGGCTTCTTCATCGGATTTAATAATGTGGGCAAGCGGGCGATGAATGCTATGTAGTGAAGCATCTTTTCTTAATGCAGATGTGGACATTTATATTCCTTCTCATATTGTGATGATTAAAATTTAATTAATTGGTGCATTCGATCTCAGCATAGATGAGATAACACATACCACTTTGCATTTAGCATGCCACTATTTAACCTATTGATTTACATTGATATTTTAATTTTATTTATTTTTATTAAGTTGACTATGCAGCATCTTGCTGATGTTCTGCTGCCTAGTAAGCAGAGTTGATGTGATGAGTTGGATAACTGCTAAAAATTTTGTATCAGATATCACGTATCAATCATTTTTCGACCATTTGGCTAAATTTAAGAACATCTATCTTGTTAAAAAAGTAATCAAGTTGCTGTGTCAGCAGCAGCCTGTCAGCAATGTGGCACACTATTCAACAACAGTGACCAACAAAAAATATGCTTAACATATTGATTTAAAATGAAAAAATAGTTGGCATATTTGCTGCTAATACTTATTACGTGAGCTGTATCAACAAATGATCGGCCGAAAATCTGTATAGGAGTAAATATGAGTAATAAGCTAAAAGTAGTTGCGGTATCTGGTGGTTTGAAATTGCCATCAAGGACGCTGACCTTGGTTGAAGAGATTGTTGCAGCCTTAGGTGCTGCCTTGCCGATTGATCTTCATGTGATTGAGATCAGTGAGATTGGCCCATTGTTTGGTGGAGCACTTAACCATGCAGAGCTTCCAGAGCGAGTGTTGAATGACATTGCCGCAATTGAGTCTGCTGACTTGTTGGTTGTGGCTAGCCCAGTTTATCGCGCATCCTATACTGGTCTATTTAAGCATTTATTCGACTTTGTCCACCACGAGGCTCTCATTGATGTGCCTGTGTTATTGGCTGCTACTGGCGGTAGTGAGCGCCATGCGTTGGTCATTGATCATCAATTACGCCCACTCTTTAGCTTCTTTCAAGCGCACACATTGCCTATAGGCGTTTATGCCTCAGAGGCAGATTTCACTAATTACAAAGTAAGTAATGATTTACTGAAACAGCGTATCAAGTTGTCAGTTGATCGCGCCTTACCTTTGTTGAAACATCGACGTATTCAACTAAGCGAAGAAGCTAAGCATGTGGCAAGCGGCTCTTAACTAACAACATAATTTTTTGAAAGGAACATCATGAGTAATCCAATTAAGTTTGCCTACTGGGTACCTAATGTGAGTGGCGGCTTAGTCGTCAGCGACATTGAACAACGCACTAGCTGGGATTTTGAATACAACAAAAAATTGGCACAGATTGCAGAGAAAAGTGGTTTTGAGTATGCGTTGAGCCAAATTCGATTTACTGCAGGCTACGGCGCTGATAATCAGCATGAATCCGTTTCATTCTCACATGGCCTGTTGGCCGCAACCACAAAGTTGAATGTCATTGCAGCAATTTTACCTGGACCTTGGGATCCAGCTTTGGCGGCTAAGCAAATTGCAACAATCGACCATCTGACTGGCGGAGGACGCATCTCGGTCAATATTGTTTCAGGTTGGTTTAAAGGTGAGTTTCAAGCCATTGGTCAGCCATGGTTGGAACATGATGAGCGTTATAGACGTTCACAAGAGTTTATTGAGTCGCTTAAAGGTATATGGACGACTGATAACTTTACCTATACTGGCGATTTTTACCGTTTTAGAAATTACTCACTAAAACCAAAGCCACTCAAAGTTCCTGAGGTTTTTCAAGGCGGTAGCTCTAGAGCAGCACGCGACATGGCTTCTAGAGTGTCGGATTGGTATTTCACCAACGGCAACACAGTTGAAGGTATCAAAGCACAGATTGATGATATTAAAGAAAAAGCTGCTGCAAATAACCATCAAGTTAAAGTTGGGGTTAATGCATTCATCATCGCACGTGAGACTGAAGAAGAAGCCAAGGCCGTTCTTGCTGAAATTATCGCTAAGGCAAATCCTGAGGCGGTCAATGCTTTTGGTCATGCGGCGAAGCAAGCTGGTGCGGCTAGTCCAGAGGGTGAAGGCAACTGGGCAAAATCAACTTTTGAAGATTTAGTGCAATACAACGATGGCTTTAAAACTAATTTAATTGGCACGCCACGTCAAATTGCTGAACGTATTGTTGCGCTTAAGGCGGTTGGCGTTGATTTGATACTTTCAGGTTTTCTGCATTTTCAAGAAGAGGTTGCCTACTTTGGTGAAAAAGTTTTACCTATCGTTCGCGAGCTAGAGTTAGAGCGATTAGCCAAAGCTGCCTAGTGATCGTTATTGAGAGCAATAGAGATTGATGATGAGTATTGATACATTACCTAGTTGGTTGAATTTTCAAGCGTCTAGCTTTGGCAAGCGTGTGGCCATTCGCCATAAGCAATTAGGTATTTGGAAAGAGTCTACTTGGAGTGATTCAAGGGATGAGGTGTATAGATTGGTGCAACTGCTTAAGCGCAAAGGTTTTGCATCTGGAGACACACTGTTTCTTTTGACTCACCCAAGACCTGAGGCGCTTTTGATCTCTGTTGCGGCTCAATGGCTGGGTGGAGTAGCCGCGCCGATAGACCCGCAAAATGATGTTGAGCAAATCTCGGAGCTTTTTCAATTGTTAAAGCCAGTTTTTCTATTTGCAGAAGGTCAATTACAAGTTGATCTTGCGCTTCAGCTTAGTGAGCAGCCACATTTAATTATTTATGCAGATCGGCGTGGTTTATCCAACTATCAACATTCTTCTTTGAATTTCTATTCAGAAATAATACAAGCCGAGTTAGATATATTTGATATCAGGCATGTTGCTGAATCTGAGCATAATGCATTTGCATTTTTCAGATTGAATAACGCTAAGCATGTTGAAGTTAAATTACTAAAGCATAGAGAAATGCTGATGCAAGCGCGTGATTTGGTAAGCCTTGAGCATTTAACAAATACAGAAGAAGCCCTAGTTGCACGGACATTTGCGGCCAGTGGGCATGTTAGATACTTACTGGCTCCCTGGCTACTAGCTGGTTTTCGCCTTAATTTTCCAGAAAATATCAACACTCGAGACAACGATAGAAGAGAGCTCGGACCAACGCTGGTGGCGGGTACTAAGCAAACATATGAGCGGCTAGAGAGCCTAATTAAAGCGCGTTTACCGCTAAATGGTACGTGGTTGAGAGCAGCATTAGATTGGGCAATATATTCTCAGTCTAAGCATTCATTACTAGGTAAGTTGGTAGCGCATTGGCTATATTTACGCCCACTACGTGATGTGATTGGCTTTAGCCGAACTAGAGTGCCGCTGCTAGTGGACGAGCCATTGAGTGAGCAGTCTTTAAATTTTTTTAAGGCGCTTGGAATAAACATAAGAAATTGGCCTGATGTGCAAGATTGGAAAGCGGTGAATGTAGAGCCTCATACTTTTTCCCATAGCAGCGCTAAGAAAAACTATGTTGAAGTCAATGCTGTAAACATCGACATTCGTAGTACGCCTACGGGGTTGCTTGTATGAGTGGTCAAAACGTGTTGTTAAGCATGTCAAACATATCACTTTCCTTCAAGGGCGTTAAAGCAATTACTGATATTAGCTTTAATGTGAATCAAGGGGAAATCTGCTCACTCATTGGTCCTAATGGCGCGGGCAAAAGCTCATTGCTGAATGTGATTAATGGCGTCTACCAGCCCGATGTTGGGCAAATTACCTTCGATGGTGAGACTAGAACAAAAATGAAACCCCATGATGCTGCAGTTAAAGGCGTTGCGCGCACCTTTCAAAATATTGCCTTATTCAAAGGCATGAGCGTGCTAGATAACGTACTTACGGGCAGAAATCTTAAAGTCCAAACGCATTGGGTTCAGCAGGCTTTAAATTCTAGAAGTTCGGTGAAAGATAGTCTCATTCAACGCAAAAAGGCTGAGGAAGTCATTGAGTTTTTGCAAATTCAACAATGGCGAAATCATTTAGTGAGTAGCTTACCCTATGGATTGCAAAAAAGGGTCGAGCTCGCTCGCGCCTTAGCTGCTGAACCAAAATTGTTATTACTAGATGAACCGATGGCTGGTATGAATAAAGATGAGAAACGTGAAATGAGTCAGTTTATTTTGGATACCAAGAAGGAGTTTGGCACAACCATTGTACTGATTGAACATGACATTGGTGTGGTGATGTCATTATCAGATCACGTAGTTGTGCTTGATTACGGAAAGAAAATTGGTGATGGAACGCCTGATGAAGTGCGGGTAAACCCTGAGGTTTTAGCAGCCTATCTCGGCACAAAGCATTAATGGTTAATCGGTTGCGCATTTAAGTTTTAATTTAAAGGTATAAATGATGGGGTTCTTCTTCGAAGTCTTGATTGGTGGTTTGCTCTCTGGGGTGATGTACTCCTTGGTTGCTATCGGTTTTGTACTGATTTACAAGGCATCAGGTGTGTTCAATTTTGCACAAGGGTCAATGGTATTGTTTTCAGCGCTTACCTTTGTAAGTCTGTTAGAAAGGCATGTTCCATTTTGGCTAGCTTTCGGAATGACGATGCTCACCATGATTGCGCTTGCTTGGGCGGTCGAAAGATTCGTTTTACGTCCATTGGTTAATCGCCCTCCTATCACCTTGTTCATGGCTACGTTGGGCTTGAGTTATATCGTTGAGGGCTTAGCGCAAGCTGTATGGGGTGCGCAAGTGCACGGTTTGGAGTTAGGCATTAGTGATGAGCCATTTGAATTTCTTGGTTTACTGCTTTCACAGTTTGATCTATTTGCCGCAGGTGTTGCGGGTGCTTTAGTGTTGTTGCTTTCTTTCTTGTTCAACAAAACAAGAACAGGTATTGAGTTGAGAGCCGTTGCGGATGATCAACTGGCTGCGCTTTCTGTTGGTATTAAATTACAAAAACTTTGGCTTATTGTATGGGCGGTAGCAGGCTTCGTTGGACTAGTGGCTGGCTTATTGTGGGGCGCACGTTTAGGTGTGCAGTTCTCACTTTCACTGATTGTTTTAAAAGCACTACCAGTGCTCATCATTGGAGGCTTTACCTCAATAGAAGGCGCAATTGTTGGCGGGCTTATTGTCGGTGCTTCTGAAAAATTGGCTGAAGTTTATATCGGCCCAATCATTGGTGGTGGAATTGAAAATTGGTTTCCGTATGTGTTAGCCACAGTTTTCTTACTAATTCGGCCTACTGGCTTGTTTGGTGAACAGACGATTGAACGTGTTTAGTGGAATTAAATGATGATATATAGAGAATCTGGACAATTTATTACAAGCTATCGTGCTGATAACAGACTTTTTAAGTTACATCAGGATAGATTTTCATTCTATGCACTTTTAGCATTTGCCTTTATTGTCGTACCTTTTATTGGCAACGACTATTGGTTCAGTGCGGTATTAATTCCCTTCTTAGTTCTTTCATTAGCTGGTTTAGGCCTTAATTTACTGACTGGATATGCAGGCCAGCTCTCGCTTGGCTCTGCGGCCTTTATGGCAGTAGGAGCTTTTGCAGCTTATAACTTTCATCTACGGATAGAAGGATTGCCATTTTTAGTGAGTTTTTTCTTTGGAGGAATTACTGCCGCTGCCGTTGGTGTAATTTTCGGTTTACCTAGCTTACGAATCAAAGGTTTCTATTTGCTAGTGAGCACTTTAGCTGCCCAATTCTTTGTGCAATGGGCTTTGACGAACTTTGCATGGTTTTCCCACAATAGTTCGTCTGGTGTGATTACCGCGCCGCCGCTGATTATTTTAGGCCACGACTTTAGTAATCCTGTCGGCCGCTATTTGCTGACGTTAACGATTGTCGTAGCGTTAGGCCTTATTGCCCGAAGCATAGTAAAGAGCGAGATTGGTCGCCAATGGATGGCTGTTAGAGACATGGATACTGCTGCGTCGGTGATTGGTATCTCAGTTTCCAAGGCGAAGTTACTCGCTTTTGGCATCAGCTCATTTTTCTTGGGCATTGCTGGGTCTTTATGGGCATTTACTTACTTAGGAACTGTTGAGCCGCATGGGTTTGACTTAACACGCTCCTTCCAAATCCTGTTTATTATCATTATTGGTGGTATGGGTAGTATTTCAGGTAATTTCATTGGTGCCGCTTTTATTGTTCTGTTGCCTATCCTTTTATCAGTGATCTCCAATCACTTGCTATCTGGAGCAATCGACGCAGGGCAACTTGAAAATTTTCAGAAAATTATTTTCGGCGCATTGATTATTTTCTTCTTAATCAAAGAACCCAATGGTCTTGCCAAATATTGGCAAACATTTAGGCAGCGCGCTCGCGTTTGGCCTCTCAGATTCTAACTATTCAACAAATTCAGGAGTAATGATTAATGTGCTGATTATTGACAAACTACGCTTTCTATATAACCAAATGGTATTTTAAGTATTTATGATAAAACAAAGGAGTATTAAAATGAAGAGAAATTTAGGCAAAATTGCTAAAATTCTAATCTCGATAGGATTAAGCGCAACATTTTTTGCTGGCAATGCATATGCAGAAAATGAGCAATATTTCCCCTTACAAAGTTATCGTATCGGACCATATGCTGCTGGCGGTTCAGGTTTTTTTGGTGGCTTTATTGACTACCTACAGTACATTAACACCAAAGAAGGTGGTGTAAACGGTGTAAAACTTACTTGGAGTGAGTGCGAAACAGAATATGTAGTCGAAAAAGGTGTTGAGTGCTACGAACGCCTGAAAAAAGGACTAAACGGTGCGCCTGCCGCTGCGACTAATCCGCTTTCAGTAGGTATTGCCTATGCAACCTTAGAGCGTTCTACGGCAGATAAATTGCCGTTGATTACCATCAACCACGGTAGAACAGATTCCACTGATGGCAGTGTATTTCCTTACGTGTTTCCACTGCAATTGAATCCTTATAGTGAGGTGTCAGCTATTATTAATTACATCGGGACTAAGTCTGGCGGTTTGGATAAATTGAAAGGTAAGAAGATCGTCACGCTTTACCATGGCTCTCCTTATGGCAAAGAAACCAACCCGATTCTAGAGTTATTGGCCAAAAAATATGGCTTTCAGTTAACGCTGTTAGAAGTACCACACCCAGGAAATGAACAGCAATCGCAATGGCTCACTATTCGTCGTGATAAACCAGATTGGGTAATTTTACGTGGCTGGGGTGTGATGAATCCTGTTGCATTGAAAACAGCCCAAAAAACTGGTTTCCCCGCGGACCACATTATCGGTAATATTTGGAGTAACTCTGAAGATGACGCAGCGCCAGCAGGTGCAGCAGCTAAAGGCTATATCTCAATTACAACCCATCCATCAGGCACTAATTTCCAAGTGTTGCAGGATATTGACAAGGTTGTTGTAAAAGCTGGCAAAGGCAACTTGCAAGATCCTAAACGTTTTGGAACGGTTTACTACAACTTAGGTGTTGAAAATGGCATCCTTAACGTTGAAGCCATTCGCGTTGCGCAAGCTAAGTTTGGTAAGCGTCCATTAACTGGTGAAGAGGTTCGTTGGGGCTTTGAGCACATCAAACTAGATGATGCCCGTCTCAAGCAATTAGGTGCGTATGGTTTGGTGCAACCGCTTAAATTAAGTTGCGCTGATCATGAAGGTGGCGGCTCAGTGCGATTCCAACAATGGGACGGAAGCAAATGGAAAGTCATTTCAGATTGGGTTCAAGCAGATCGCAAACTGTTGCGTCCTATTATTGAGCAGTCCTCACACGAATATGCCAAAGAAAAAGGGATTACACCGCGTGATTGCTCTAAAGAATCATAACAGTTAATCAAATTTAAGTTCATATAAATGGCAGGGCGAACGTTCTGCCATTTAGAGTTTAATTTCGACTAAAACTTCAATTGAGGGCTTAGTTGAAATTAAAGTCTGTAAAGGAGTAAATGATGAGTACAGCATCCATATTACGTGTTGAGAATATTGAAGTAATCTATGAAAAAGTCATTCTGGCTGTCAAAGATATTTCGCTGGATATTAAAACAGGCAGCATCGTCGCATTACTCGGGGCAAATGGTGCGGGGAAAAGCACTACCTTAAAAGCTATTTCAAATTTAATAAATGCTGAGCGTGGTGAAGTTGTGCATGGTCATATTTATTATCAAGGTAAAGAGGTGACTCATGGTGAGCCTCATCAATTAGTCAGAGATGGACTAATACAGGTTTTAGAAGGACGGCATTGCTTTGCACATCTGACTGTTGAAGAAAACTTACTGTCAGGGGCATTTGTAAAGCGTCCAAAAGCAGGAAACCTAAAATCTGATTTAGAGCTTATCTATCACTACTTTCCAAGGTTAAGAAGCTTGCGAAAGAAACAAGCTGGATATACTTCTGGGGGCGAGCAGCAAATGCTAGCGATTGGTCGCGCATTGATGGCAAAGCCGAGTTTAGTGCTTTTAGATGAACCTTCTATGGGGCTTGCACCACAAATAGTTGAAGAAATATTTGAAATAGTTTGCCAGCTCAATAAAGATGAGGGTGTTAGTTTTCTGTTAGCTGAACAAAATGCAAATATCGCACTTCGTTATGCGGATTATGCTTACTTATTAGAGAATGGACGTATTGCAAGTGAAGGTATAGCGGAACGATTTCACGCGTCGGAATTGCTTGAGGCGTCTTATTTAGGTCGTTAAGAAAAGTAGGAAAATGCTTATTTGAGTATTCTATCGGGTGAAATCTAATGTTTAAAAAGCGGCCATATTAATGGCCGCTTTTATTTTAAGTAAATTTTATTAAAAGAAATGCGCCACATGGAACAATACTTTAAAGCCATCTACATCACGCGTATTGTCAGCAGTTTGTTTGAATCCAAATACATCAATACGGGTATTGCTGCTGCCATTGATTAAATAGCTTGCGCCCAAGTCGTAACGCTTTGTATCAACACCAGATGAGTTATTATCAAACTTTTGATAAACAAATTTTGGTTGGATTTTACCAATACCAATTACTTGCGGGAAAGTGTAGCTACCTAATATAAAGTAGCCCTTACCTTGAGGTGCAGTTAAATCGTTTGTATCATCGTTATCATAGTCATAATACGATGCCTCGGCACCCACTACCGCACCATCTTCAAGTGGTTTTTCTAAACGACCGTCGATGTTCCAATAGCGATAATCACCTGGATTCGCTAAAGTTCCGGCTCCATCTTTTTGGTAACGAATTGAGCTTCCCACAGATAAAATCGATTTAGAGCCATCATAGCTCGCTAAGTTATAGAAACCAGGCTCAGCATCCCAGAAATTATATTGGACCTTAGCCGCATAAGATAAATTATCAGCTTGATTCGAAGTGCCACGTCTGCCTTTGAAAGCGCCAACTTGATATTTTAAAGCTTGATTCTCAGTGCCGCCCCAGATAGACGCGCCATCATCGCGACCACCAAATTGATTTGGTGCTTGCTCAGTAATCGGAAAGTCAAAACTCGGTGGATAAGCTGGGGCTGAAGCTGAAGCACGGCTTGCCGGGGGTAAAAAGCGACCAATCCAGATATTAAAGTAGTTGTTTAATTCAAGACCAAGATGTGCGTCAAGAATCTCCACTTGGTTATCAGAAGAGTTCCTCGCTAAGTTAAATTCAAAGCCAACATTTTTATGGACTTTACCATTTGTATAGAGACGCGCTTCCTCAACAGTAAAGTCATTTGAGCGATCTTTGCCATTAGGTGCAGCATCTGATATTGAGCTATAACTGATTCTAGAGGCTACCCCAATATTAATAAACTGATCTTCATCTTTTTGAAATGTTGCAGCATTAGCAGCCAAGCTGCTAGTAATTAGAGCAGGCAAAAGTGCCAAATTGCTCCATCTAAAACTCACTAATTGATTTTTCATAAATCCTCATCCTGAATGTATTTAATAGCAATAATCTTGAGTAGCCACTTGATACAATAAAAGTGACTACACGCCCAATTTAGAAGGCGCTACAGTACATATGGCATAATTCATGCCATAAAATTATTCATTTATAATCAATAGGATAAGTTTTTTTGTTTTGGCTTCATGCTGATTGAAAAGCATTGTGCTTATTGGCTGTTGATTCAAAGGCAAACAGCCATAGCGCTTAGCTACTGACTGAGTCACTTATTGTGAAAATAGCCTCAGTAGTGCTAATTTATGTATATAACAAAGAAGCTACTTCAGAATATAAAAGGCTTTGAAGAGGTGTGGTTATTTAGTCACGCAATATGACTGTCCTCTTTGGGACGGGGTAATGATGATTCTCAGTGTCAGCTTTGAAGTAATGTGATTACCATGCCAAATACCAGACGGTCAGAGACTTCAGTTAGGGTCGTTTTATGCCATATAGCCTTACCTTCAGTTAAACGTTCTAAATATACAGTTTTAAGCAATGGGCTAGGTTGGGGATTTTTAGGGCTTTGCTGAGTAGCTCTTTAGGTTCATCTGTGGCTAGTGCTAAATCTAGCTTTTGTAAAATAAGCGCGGTGCGAACTGTAATTGAGTCTATCGCGCGGTCTAGCAGTGTGATTTCATCGCCAGCTTTTATAGAGCCTGCTGTGAGTACACGTTGGTAAAAGCCGCTGCGTCCGCTGTTTAAAAATGTTTCTAATATCGCTGGTTGGCCTATCTTGTGCCCAAACTTAAAACATGGGATTCTTGGCATAGTGATCTATACGATTGCTTCACCAATTTGAATGGTGTCTTCATCAAAACCAGTGATGGTTAAGTTCTCACCAAACGTGCCATAAGGTAAATCAGTTAAACCAAGCGTATCTTGCCAGTATGCATAATGCTCAAAAGGTTAGCTGTATATGGCTTGGTGCTCACCACCGTGTACGATTTTATCGGCTTGACCATCTCCATTTAAACCGAGCTTACCTAGCCAAAAAGGGCATTGCACGGGTAGTTTATAAATGCCCGTTAATACTGGCTCTTCGTTAATAACCACGGTTTTGGGTTGTGCAATATTAAGTGAAATCAGTTTCATCGTGATTAACCATTTGAGTCTATTAGAGTATTTGTATTATCAGATATTTAATGTTTTTTTAAATACGCTAATTTGCGTAGGTTGCCTAGATTTATTTTTTTAAATTACATTCATTGGCATGACATTTGCTAAATTTTCAGTATAATTCGCTCCCTAGCAAAATGCCGGATTAGCTCAGTTGGTAGAGCAGCGCACTTGTAATGCGAAGGTCGTCAGTTCGATTCCGACATCCGGCACCAGTTTTAATTCTACAATTTCTCAATTGTAAGAAATTAAGTCTACGGAATAATGGCTTTATTGCTCCCCACTTCCCTAAGCAAAGCACTCTCACTCAGGCGGCTCGTATGCCACTCTAGAAGCTACGGCACACCAATGACTTTTAAATATTCTTCAAGTGTGATGGCGATATTTTCTAGTGAGTTTTTGGCTTTAGCTAAATCTGCATCACTTTCTAAGTGTAATTTTTCTAGCAGTGATTTATGTTCTTCAATCGCTTTGACATGTTCGTTAAATTTGTGGTCTTTTGAGTCATTGGCCATGATGATTACCCTCTTTTTATTACCGTTAATTTCAACTTTTCACTATTTCATCATACGCTTTTGGTGATTTAGCTCAAGGAGCTTAATGAGTAGGATAAGGCATTGCTAGGCCATTAACACCAGCACGCTGCCTGCCATCATGACTAAGCAGGCGAGTAGTTTTCTGGTGATATGTTTTTCGTTAAAGACTTTGTAGCCTGCAAACACTTGTAAAACCATGCCTATCTGAAACAGTGCTAGTGCGTAAGCCACCATCATGCTGGCGAGTAGCAGCAAGGTAAAATACTGCATGATAAACACCATTGCCCCGATGACAAAAAGCGTGTGTAGATGCTTTTTGGAGGCTTGCATGTTATTTTTTAGGCTGCCAGTTAAAAATAGTTGATTGCTTAATAGCGCTAGGACAAAGCCGATGAGCGACCAAAACACCATGGTAGCCAATGCACCGCCGAGTATCACCGACTTTTTAAGAAAAATAGTGCCGATGGCGAATAAGAAGATAGAGAGAAATCTTGCCTGTACGCCTTTGTCTTTTAACAGATTTACGATGCGGTTGGTTTGCAAGTTACTCGTGGAAGGCGTTAAAAAATAGCTGCCAGCAATAATCACCAAAACGCCGATTAGACCTTGCAGGCTAGGTATTTCGTTTAGAAACACGATGGCTAGCAGCATGGATGCAACGACTTTATAAGCGTTAAGTGGACCGAAGACGGAAAGCTCGGTTCTTGAGAGTGACATCACTAGAAACATCCATCCACCCACATCAAATAGAGATGCGAGCAATGCGTTCAGCCAGAACGCATTGCTGAGTTGGCTGATTTCAATCATGACCAATAGTGGCGCCGCAATTAAGCTTAAAACAAAGTAAGTGGCTGCGACAATAAAAAACGGGTGCAAGCCCTGTTGCGATAGCTTTTTTTGATAAATGTTAGAGCCTAATGAAAATATTAAGCGACCAAAAATGTAAATGAATTCCACTGTAACGAATGAGCCTAGTGCTTTGTATAAGGGCTCAATTTTAACCGTTAATGTGAGCTGTATAGGTGAAAGTGGCTTAATTTTGATTGATATGCAATACATTGATCGCAATAGTGTGCTTGTTGAGCGCTCATCATAATCTTTATTAATTAAATCCACGGCCTTGACGGCGGCGGCTGTTCTCAGTATAGTGCCGGCCTTCGGCGTGTAGCGTAGCCTGGTAGCGCGCCTGCTTTGGGAGCAGGATGTCGGGAGTTCGAATCTCTCCACGCCGACCATATTCAATCGGTTTTAATAATTGGTGGCAAACCCCAATTAGCAAAAAAGGAGCTTCGGCTCCTTTTTTGTTTTTGTCGTTATACGTAAATCTACACATTAAAATAAATTGACGGGCTAGTGAATAAGGTCTAAATTTCACTGCATAGATTGATTAAACAACTCCTATCTTAGCAAAGCTTATTCCACATTATGATTGCCAACATCACCGATATTCACGCCGTTTCCGAGGCTATTCGCGACGCGGTAGCGCCTGTATTTCTACTCACGGGTATAGGTTCTATTCTAGGCGTGTTGATCGGTCGTCTAGGTAGATCTATAGACCGTGCGCGACTGTTAAACGATATGCCGCGAGAACAGCATGAAAAATTTAAGCATGAGTTCAAGATTGTCATAAAACGCACTAAATGGCTGAGGCGCGCAATTGGTTTGGCAACGCTGGCGGCTTTATGTGTGTGCGTTTCTATTGCTACTTTGTTTATTTCAGTCGAGACGGGTTTTAAAATGCCGCATGTAGTATTGCTGGCATTTATTTCGTCGATGTTTTCGGTGATTTTGGCTTTGCTGTGCTTTTTGCGCGAGATTGTGCTGGCTTCGCGTGAGGTGATTGTGTCATTTAATCATGACTAAACAGAGGGTAAACATACCCGCTGTTTAGCTTACATTGCTGCCTGAACTTCTGGGGCCTTTTCCTCTTTAGGCTCTTCATGCAAGGCAAACATACTGGTTGATTTAGCACCAGCATTTTTGCCTTTGAGTTTAAAGCGCAAACGTAATTCGGTGAGTGAGTCGGCATTTCTTAAAGCATCTTCTTCAGAAATGACACCGTCTTCACAGAGCTGGAATAAGGCTTGGTCGAATGTTTGCATACCCTGCTCCGTTGATTTGGCCATAATCTCTTTTACCATGCCTGTTTCACCTCTTAAAATCAGATCTGAAATCAAGGGTGAATTCAGCAGAATCTCAACAGCCGCACTGCGGCCGCCACCGACTTTCGAAACTAATCGTTGTGACACAAATGCACGTAGATTCAACGATAAATCCATATGCAGTTGCGCATGACGTTCTTCAGGGAAAAAGTTGATGATGCGATCAAGCGCTTGATTGGCGCTATTGGCATGCAAGGTTGCCATGCAAAGATGTCCGGTTTCCGCAAAGGCTAGCGCGAATTCCATGGTTTCCCTGTCGCGAATCTCGCCAATCAAAATAACATCAGGCGCTTGGCGTAATGTATTTTTCAGCGCATTGAACCAGCCGTTGGTGTCACGCCCTACTTCACGGTGAGTGACCAAACAGTTTTTACTTTGATGCACATATTCCACAGGGTCTTCTACTGTAATGATATGACCGAAGCTGTGTTCATTGCGGTAGTCAATCAGCGCAGCCAGTGTGGTGGATTTGCCCGAGCCTGTACCACCAACCAAAATCACCAAGCCACGCTTGGTCATCATCACTTCTTTGAGTACTTTAGGTAAGCCTAAATCCTCAAAGTTAGGTATTTTTGTGGTGATAGTACGCAACACCATGCCTATTTTTTCTTGCTGTAAAAACACATTCACTCGAAAACGCCCAATTTCTTTAGGCCAGATTGCAAAATTGCATTCTTTTTCAACCGCAAACTCGGCTTTCTGCTTGTCATTCATAATGGCATCAGCAAAGGCTTTGGTGAGTTCGCCTGTGAGCTTTTGCTGCGTGACTGGCGTCATTTTTCCATCTATTTTCATTGCTGGTGGAAAATCTGCAGAGATGAATAAGTCTGATGCTTTTTTGTCTAACATGGCACGTAAAAGATTGTGCATATAGGTCAGCGCTTGGTCGTTTGTCATGTTTTCTACTGTCAAAAATAGGGTTGAAAAGGGTTTGTTATTAGCTATTATTGCATGGAATGTGTGACATTGATGCGTTACGTCTTATGAAAATTATGCTCCACGACCCGCATAGATATTGCCTTGCAAGGCCTCTATTTTAGGTTGTATGATGCGCTAGCAGTCTTAATCTTAAATATTTAACCTGAGTAGAAAACAGCCATGTTCACTATACCCTCCATGTGGAATATTATTATTTCTACCATCGTGTTTGTGATTGCGGCATGGTATCTTCATCGCCTATTAGATGAGCATGGCATGCCCAAAGGCGTGACGCGTGGGTTATTGGTATTTGTGTTGGCTTATGTCGTTTCTTGGGCATCTGGCGAGTTGGTAGATTGGTCGCGTGAAAAGATGTATGGCCCTGAGCCAGTTTCAGAAGCGCAAAAAAATCTTAATGACGCGCTTGATCTATTAAAAGCGAACGGTATCACTTCGCCTTAGCTGGTAGGCTAGAGATTGCAGGCTAGATTACGAGCCAAATTTAAGCCAAGTTTCAAACTAAAATTGTGAATTATTCTTGAAATTGCAAATTATTCTAATTTTATTCAATCATGCTTGGAAAATTTCCTAAATTTCATGTAATATGCGCACCTCGTTAGTCAGGCAGGGTGCTTAGCTCAGTTGGTAGAGCGTCGCCCTTACAAGGCGAATGTCAGCGGTTCGACCCCGTTAGCACCCACCAAAGATCCTGCAAGTGTGGCTATCGTTTCTCGTTTTGTAAAAAATGAGTGAGCGAGTTTAAATGCGTTTTTGTTAAGTACAAGAAAGCGCATCGTTTTTGGAGTGGTAGTTCAGTTGGTTAGAATACCTGCCTGTCACGCAGGGGGTCGCGGGTTCGAGTCCCGTCCGCTCCGCCAATTAAAAAGCCCTACAAGCATTTAGCTTGTAGGGCTTTTTTTTTTCGTTGTTTATTACTGGTGATTTTACTTTTTAGCAGGTAATTTAGCAGCGCTACCTGTACTACCAGCGGCACCTGTTTTTGAGGGTGCAACAGCAGCTTTTTCTGGATGAGCAACTTTAACACCAAGGTCTGAGCGCATATGGGTTGAAGTAACAACGCCAGTGTCAGTTGGGCAGCCGCCCATCACGGTATTACATTGGTATGCAAATGCAGTTTGTGAAGAAAGTGCTAACGCTAAAGCAATCATGTTCAGTTTCATAATAAACCCCATATTCAAAAAATTTATAGCTGATAAGTCAGAATAAGCGGATTATTTCATATTTATTTAATTTTGTTTGTCATTATTTGTAAGAGATTATTTCATTTTGTATCGGTTTACATAGCCCTATCTATATGTTCTTGCTTCGTATTTTGACATTCAGAGGCTAATTTAGGGCATAGCACCTTGCTTGTATTGGCTTATACCAATCTGCAACCACAGCCTAGTTTTTAAGCGTACTATTACTCAAGCTGATATTTTTCCGCTGTGATAGTCTAAGGTAAAGATGCGCGCACGCTATAAACACAAGAAACCATTTTTACATCGCAGTCGCGAATTCTTAGGTGCGCCTATTCATGCGGTAGCACATCACAAACGCGGCATTGCCTTGCAGTTTGCACGTTTCCGCGCGGCGGGTTTGGGCGCATTCTCGGCGTTTCTCGCAGTGCTTGGTCCAGGCTTGCTTGCGGGTCTTTCAGACGACGACCCTGCTGGTATTACCACCTACTCTGTACTTGGCGCAGACCACGGTTATCGATTGCTTTGGATTATTCCAGCCTCAACCATTTTACTTATTCAGTTTCATATGATGGCGGTGCGCATAGGTGCGGCGACTGGCAAGGGTTTTGTTGGCATTATTCGTGAGCGTTGGGGCCACGGCTGGGGATACTTTGCGGTGATAGGCTTGCTATTTGCAAACTTCGGCACGATATGCGCGGAGTATGCAGGAATCTCTGCGGCCGGTTCTTTGATTGGAATTCCATCGTGGATTAGTGCGCCGATTGCTGGGGTGTTGATTTCTCTAATTGTTGTCTTAGGCTCGTTTCACAAAGTGGAGCGAGTTCTGCTCATTGTGTCTTCAACGCTAGCGCTTTATATTATTGACGGTATTCTAGCTAAGCCAGATTGGTCGCAAGTTTGGCAAAACTCCATCGTGCCGCATATGCCGACCAGTTCTATCGGATGGATAGCCATAGCTGCAACACTTGGCACCACGCTTGCCCCTTGGGGATTAGCATTTATTCAATCTTATGCGGTGGATAAAAAAATTACTGTCGCTAATTTGCGTTGGGAACGGGTCGATGTGCTGATTGGATCTGTACTGACGGGTGTGATTGGCCTTGCCATTGCCGTCGCCTGCGCAGCAACGCTTAATCGCGCTGGTGTGCATATCAACGATGCAAAAGATGCCGCGCTTGCTTTAAAGCCACTTGCAGGCTCATTTGCAACTGTGTTATTTGGTGCCGGTTTGTTAGGCGCATCGTTATTAGCTGCCGCGATTGTTCCATTGGCTACCGCGTATTCGATTGCAGAAGGTATAGGCGCGCCAGCTTCACTGGATTTAGATTCGAAACACTTTCAATTATTTTATGCGGCGTTTGTCGGCTTAACCGTGGCTGCCGTCAGCGTGGTTTCCTTGCCTAAGCTGCCATTGATTCCACTTATTTATACTAGCCAAGTAGTCAATGCCGTCATGTTGCCGCTGCATGTTGTGGCGCTTTACTTGTTGGCAAGTGACGCTAAGGTGATGGGCGACGCGCGTATTGGTGTGAAAGCGCGCATCGCCAGCTGGATTAGTATCGTTTTGATTGTTGCTTGTATTGCCGCTTTAGCGGTGAGCTGGGTTAGATCTTAATGCGCTATTGAGGTGGGCAGAAGTAAGCCCACCTTGATGATATTTTGAATTCTTAATTAACAGAATATTTATGTTCTTGGGCCAAGAAAATCTGGTTTACCAAGCTCTACACCGTTGTGGCGCAAAATATTGTAAGCAGTAGTCACATGAAAATACACATTTGGATTGGCCCATTTCAACAGGTAATCTTGCCCAGTAAATTTCAAATCAACCTTGCGCACCGTAATCGTCACTTCGCGAGATTCGCTGCCTTCTAATTGCGCAGGATTTATCGTATCAATAAACGCAATCGTTTTGGCAATACGTGCGTGTAGATCCGCAAAGCTTGTTTCGTTGTCTTCGAATTTTGGCACTTCAAGCCCAGCCAATCTTGCCGCCGCACCCTTGCTCATATCGGTGGCAATTTGTACCTGGCGAATGAGTGGGTACATATCTGGAAAAAGTCTTGCGTTTAGAAAAACAGCATGCTCAATTTTTTTCGCATCTGCATGTTCTTCACCAATTTTTAAAATAGTGGCTAGATTGCTTAGTGCACGCTTCAAAGGTGGAATAGCTATTTCATACATGTTGAGCATATTGATTTCCTAAAAATTAGAGATTGAATTAGGTGTAAATCATACGCTTAACATTAGCCAAATTTTTATTATTTTTTTGATTTAAATCAAAGTGTCTAATTAGACATAAATCGTATGATGTAGCTTCTTATGCTGGCTGGTGAAGGGGATAATAAGATGAGCTTTTTAGGATGGCAAGGTATAGCATCATTTGTCGGGATTGTGATAGTTATTGGATTGTTGCTATTGGTATTCGCAAAAGTAACTAGGTGACTATTTTTATTGTCCGGCTATTGGATTTGTTCAAAAAATAATCCACCTAATTTTACGCATCAGCCTATGATGAAGCCACGTTTAACGTTAGGAGAATTATCATGGCTAAAGGTCAAATTAAGAGTAACAAAGAAACCAGAAAACCTAAGAAAAGCAAAGATGTTGTAGTGCCTTCAGGCTCTATTATTCCAACAAAATCGAGCACGCTCAAAAAGTAGAGTCAGTTACCTTACCTGTAGATTAAGTGTAAATACGAGTTTTAGTCTGCAGGGTACAACACTAGCCAAGCATTTTAGCTACAGCACTTTAACCGAGGCTTTCGTGTGCTTCTTGGAAAGTCACTTCTTCAACATGATAGTAGTGATCTTCATACCAAACAGTCCAGTCTTCCGCACTGTGTAGTGCTATATCACGTTGTGAGTGCTCACTCACTAAGTTATTTTCTTCATCTACCACTTGATAAATAATCATTTTGCACCTCGCTTATAAGCTACATCTAGAGAATTCCTATTTTGATAATTTGCATCTTGTTACTATTACATCGGCAAGCTTGAGCACAAACTTTAGTGTTCATTGATGCTTGAGCTGGTAAGTGAACAATATCAAATAATTGTGGTAATCAATTCAACGAAAACGGGCTGATTATTAGTCCAATTTAAGGATGTAAAAAAGCCCGCTACGCATGGTGAGTGCGCAACGGGCTTTTAGAGTGAGTCTAAAGCTGAGTTGCTTTTATTCTTTCACAGTTGGAGGGCCTTTAAAGCGTTTGCTTTCGCCAAACACGTACCAGAACAGACCCATTACCACTAGCATGGCAATCGTTAAGTAGAGCACTTTTTCGTTAGGTGGTTGCATACCAACATAGGCCAGCAAGGAGCCACCTAACACAGCAAGTACCCCGATAGGTTTTGAAAGACCACCAAGATTAAATGGACCTTTGTGCTTCCAATTTTTACCTTCTGCTAATAATCCAGCCGCCGTAGGCATAACGTAGGAAATATACAAGAACACCGCTGAGCCTGTAGCCAGTACGAGGAATGCGTCACCATATAAAGTAGCTGCTATAGCTAAAATAGCAGATGTCCAGGTAGCGTTGATGGGTGTTTTAGATTTGCCATGCACTTTGCGTAACGCACTTGAGAAAGGTAAGCCGCCATCACGAGAGAAGGCAAACATCATGCGTGAGCAAGAAGTTAGGCAAGCCAAACCACAAAGAAAGTTTGAAACAAAAATACCAATAGATAATAAGATGCGTAAGCTATTAGGTAGTTGATGTAGTATGGCGTCAAAGAAGGTATACCCTTGTTTTACGCCATCAGCTAAGTTTGGCATGACCAACACAAAAGTAGACACCATAATAAAGCCAAAGACTGCAGAGTAAATTACAGCCTTAATAATACCTTTTGGCACATTGTTAGCCGCATCTCGTGTTTCTTCTGAGGTGTGCGCTGACGCATCAAAGCCAGTAATGGTATAGGTTACAAACAACAGGCCACTTAGAAAAGGTAATAAAAATCCTTCTTGTTTAGGCCACACACTTCCTTCTGTGCCAGTAAAGTTGGTGAAAGTGAACAGCTTGGAAAAATCAAGTGGTGTGCTAGTGAATGCCAACAAAGAAACCACAAGTGCAGTTGCAACAGCAAAAATTAAATAACCAGAAATGTCGGTCAATTTAGTAGTGAGTTTAGGTAAATAAGCATTCAAAATAGCTTGGATGATGGTGATGATTGCTATAAATCCAATTTGAAAGGCTTGACCCATGCTCTCAGGCGCAATGCCAAGCATAGGTGCAATAAGCGTTTTGAAGAATGGGTCATATACACCAAAGTTAACTGAAGCCACCACAAATATAAGGCCGAGTAAGTTAAACCAAGCAGTCACCCATCCGTAGCCTTTACCGCCTAAAATCGAGCCCCAGTGATACAGTCCGCCAGCAGTAGGATAGGCTGAAGCAATTTGCGCCATTGCCATTGCAACAACTAGCGCAAACACTCCGCCAACTGGCCAACCAACACCTAGCGAAAATCCACCGCCAGCACCCAAGCCCTGATTAAATGCGCTGATACCGCCCGCCAGAATACAGATAATTGAAAAGGAAATCGCAAAGTTAGAAAAACCACCCATATGACGATGCAGCTCTTGCTCATACCCCATTTTTTTTAGTTCTGCGGCATCCTGCTCTGCTGCCGAGCCTGCGTGTATTGTCTCACTCATTTTCTTACCCCCTAGATTTTAGTAAAAAAGCTTAAATTTGATGCGTTTAAGATTAAGTCTAATCGATGCTGCAAATACTAATTTTAGTCATTAATAAAACAGAACAGCTGGTGTAGATGTGTAAATGTAAAACAGTGTAGCTTTTCTAGTATAGATTTAAAATGGCGTAATGCAAGTACCAGTTTTTAATAAGTATTAAGTACCATTTTATGTCGTTAAAATTTTTTGATTAAGTACTCTTACACACTTAGCATTCACCAAAATCCAGCTTGCGGCTTTGTAAAAAATAGTCGCATAATGTATGTCATCAAATGACACATCACGCAGTAGTCAAATAGTGGCAAAGGTGAAATGCATCATGACATATAGCTATATTGCAGGCGCGCATACTTATCAGTTTGCTGATTTGAAAACAGTGATGGCGAAAGCCACTCCAGCTCGTTCGGGCGACTTTCTTGCTGGAGTAGCGGCTGAAACCTATGCAGAGCGTATGGCTGCCAGAATGTGTTTGGCGCAAGTCCCGCTGAAGCGGTTTTTAGAGGAGTTGATGATTCCCTATGAAACCGATGAAGTTACTCGCTTAATCATCGATACACACGACAAACAAGCATTTACTGAGATTAGTCACTTAACCATTGGTGATTTTCGCGATTGGTTACTCTCAGATATTGCCGACACCGCAACATTAAAGCGCGTGGCAAAAGGCATTACGCCAGAAATGGCGGCGGCGGTGAGCAAACTCATGCGCAATCAAGATTTGATTTTAGTCGCTAAAAAATGCACCGTCATTACTACTTTTAGAAACACAATAGGTTTGCCCGGTCATATTTCTGTGCGATTGCAGCCAAATCACCCGACTGACGATACGCGCGGTATTGCAGCTTCAATGTTAGATGGTCTGCTGTATGGCGCAGGTGATGCGGTGATTGGTATCAACCCTGCTACGGATAGCTTACCAGCGCTGATGGAGCTGTATTATTTGATTGATGATGTCATCAATCAATACAACATTCCTACACAGTCCTGCATTCTTACCCATGTGACCAACCAAATTCAACTGATTGAACGTGGCTCACCTGTAGATTTGGTGTTTCAGTCGATTGCAGGCAGTGAAAAAGCCAATAAAAGCTTTGGTATTGATATTGCCTTGCTGAAAGAAGCGCAATCTGCTGCGCTATCACTCAATCGCGGCACGGTGAAGAATGAATTTGGCGAGAGCAACGTCATGTACTTTGAAACAGGCCAAGGTTCAGCATTATCAGCCAATGCTAATTTCGGCGTAGATCAGCAAACTTGCGAAGCGCGCGCTTACGCGGTTGCACGACATCTATCGCCTTTGCTTACTAATACCGTGGTGGGTTTTATCGGCCCTGAATATTTATACGATGGCAAACAAATCATACGGGCTGGTTTAGAAGATCATTTTTGCGGAAAACTGCTAGGCGTGCCTTTGGGCTGCGATGTTTGCTACACCAATCATGCAGAGGCTGACCAAGATGATATGGATACCTTGATGACGCTACTCGCCACGGCTGGTTTAACTTTCATCATGGGCATTCCGGGTGCTGATGACATCATGCTCAATTATCAAACCACGTCATTCCACGATGCGCTGTATCTGCGTAAAGTGCTTGGTTTACGTGCCGCACCAGAGTTTGAGCGGTGGTTAAAAGCCATGAATATCATGGATGCGCATGGTCAGGTACAGCCAATCTCACATGTGCATCATATGTTGCAAAACATGCCTAAGCACTTACTGAATGCGGCCTAAATCATGACAATAAAACAAGATAACATTACCAATATAGACCCGTGGCAGCAGCTTAAAAGCTTTACGCGGGCGCGTATTGCAATCGGTCGAGTGGGTAGTAGCCTGCCAACTAGCGAGGTGTTAGATTTTGGCTTGGCGCACGCCATGGCGCGCGATGCCGTGCATTTGGCATTGGATGTCAATGCCTTAGAAGCAGACATCAAAACGCAGCAGTTTACGACTATTCAAGCTAAAAGTATGGCGCCAGATCGCGCCAGCTATTTGTTGCGACCTGATTGGGGACGTAGGCTGCATGAGCAAAGTTTGATGCGCCTTCAAAATGTCAGTCAAACTAAACAGATTGATTTTTTAATCGTGGTTGGCGATGGCTTATCTTCGCTCGCCGTGTCGCGACATGTGGTGCCGCTGCTTGCAGAAATGCGTAATCATTTGCCTAACGATTGGCACACAGGCCCTGTCGTGATTGCCAGTCAGGCGCGCGTGGCGATAGGTGATGAAATTGGGCAAGCGCTCAATGCCAAAATGGTCGCCATGTTGATAGGTGAGCGCCCAGGCTTGAGCTCGCCTGACAGTTTGGGCATTTATCTGACTTATCAACCTAAACTAGGTTTGAGTGATGCAGATAGAAACTGTATTTCTAACGTACGCCCAGAAGGCTTGCAATATGAGGCTGCTGCTAAAAAGCTCATATGGCTAGCTAAAGAATCCATGCGACTGAAAGTGTCTGGTGTGGCTTTAAAAGACGAAAGTGATATGCAAGAAATTGCGCAACAAACTTCGCCAGAACTGCCGAATTCATAGTTTTCATCAGGTGAAAAACTTAACTTAACTTGGCTTACTATGTTTTGCCTGTAGCGTTTGCAATCATTGCCTTGATTGCCAATTGCCTAGCCTTATCGGCTTCGTCAATTTGCGTAGGATCTTCTGTTAAAAGAGTCAGTATTTTTTCTGCAGCGCTATATTTCTTTAGCTGTGCAAGCTTCTCTGCAAGGTTTAGCACAACGTCTTGATCATTAAACCGCTTGATTTGACCATTTAAAGTAATGGCCTGATTAGCCCAAAGATTAAAAAATTCGTTTGATATCGATGGTTCAGTCGCAAGAGTGTTCAGTATATCTAAAATCGCTAGTATGTGATATTCAGTGACACTTTTAAGCTGTTTAGATCGTGAAGTTTTAGCAAGCTTGCTTAATGATTCGGCTTTAGTATCCACAACAAAAGGGATTGTAACGTCAATTAGCGCCTGCCCGCCTTCAACTGAAGCTTTGAGTATTTGGGCGATTAAATCATCTGCGTATTGCTCATAAAAGCTAGTGCAGGCTGGCGCATACTCATTTTTCAAAGATTCCCATTCAATGACTTGTTTGATGAGGTCGATTTTTTGTGAGGGTGTGCTGCCCATCGTCTGGTTGAGTGTCGTTGCGACTGATTGCCAATCGCAAATCTCAGGCGTCTTTCCCGGTCTTGCCCATTGAATTTTTGTAATGACTGATAGCTGGTTGTTTAATCCAATTTCTGCGGCGCTGCCTTGTTTCCCAAGCCTGCCAGTAAATACCGAGCCATCCTGAAAAAAGTGTATGTAAATTGCCCGAGTTAAGCTTGCCTGACCATCGCTCTGTATTAAGCGCATTTTTGTTGTGTAAGGTGAGTTGCCCGGTTTCATTTTTGGAACAGCTGCATAATGTGAGATTTTCTGCGAGCTATATACCGTCGCGCCGTAGCCATCTACATCAGTATTGCCGTGAATGATAGTAGCTGCCGTGCCATCTGCTTTATAGGCAACAAAATGGTAAGGTTTATTTGCCCAAGGTTTTTGGCTAACAGGATCAAGTACTTTAATGCGTAAGCTGAATTTTCCGAGACCAATCGAGCTTTCAGGCGTTACATCAATGAACTCTTCAGCGGCGGCTACTGGCAATACCAATATTAAATTCAGAATAACACTGTATAAAATAGACCTAAAAGCGACCATGTTTGCGATACCGTTTGTTTAATGATTATTTCTAATTTTAAACAAGTATAGCGCGTGAGTTTTGGATTGTCTTTTTACAGGAATGGCAGCAATTGCCTATTAGTCATTAAAATTTAGTTTTCTGTTGCCTCAACAAATACATTGAGCAGCTTATTCACCATAGGTGCAATCAGCAAAATAGCAATAAAAACGATAGGCCATGCGGTAATAAAAGCACCTAGCCATTGCCTAATATAGTGCTCATGTGAAGCTGAATGTAAATAGATAATGATGCCAGATACTATGAGCGCCGTATTGCATGACATGATGAGTGCAAATAACATAGTGCGAAAGCGAAGCGGTATTTTTTGATTGAGCACGTTAAACATCCTATTCAATTAATAGTCAATGCAGGCTAAGAGTTAGATTTAGCCTGCATCAATTAGCTTCTTACCAAGGTAAGTTTTCACCCATATGTGAAAAACCACCATTTGCGCCATCACTTGCGAGTGTCGCTAAAAGCACACTGGTTTTTCCGCCATCGGCTAATTCCATCGGCGCACTACTGCCGCCAAGTTCAGTTTTTACCCAGCCTGGATGTGCAGAATTGACTTTGATATTGGTATCACGCAACTCATGCGCCAAATGCACTGTGTAGGCGTTTAGTGCAGTTTTAGATGCGTTGTAAGCAAACGCTTTTGCTGGGTCTATTGGTGAATTTGGTGTGCTATGCAAAGTGAGTGACGCCAAAATGCTAGAAAGATTAACAATGCGTCCAGCAGGTGCTTTTTTGATAAGCGGTAATAGTTTTTGTGTGAGGTCAATCACGGCAAAAAGATTAGTTTGAAAAGTTTCTTGTAATACCTGAAGGCTGACTGTGCTGCTGTTGCTGCCCATCAATGGTTCTTGCAGTATGCCTGCATTATTCACCAAAATGTCTAGTTTTCCATAGTGTTTATTCAAATGCTCAAAAGCGTCGTCAGCAGATTTAGCTTGTTTTGCATCGTAATGAATGGCTTCAGCTTGATAGCCGAGTGCTTGTAGTTCTTTGGCGGCTATCGCGCCTTTTGCTAAGTCACGTACGCCAAGTACTAGTTTGATACCGAGTTCGCCTAAACCTTTGGCTGTTTCAAAGCCTATGCCACGATTAGCGCCAGTGATGAAGGCTACTTTTGTTGTTTCCATTTTTTTAATCCTTTTAGTTGATATGATGTAATAGCTGAAATATATTTTGTACCGTTTGGTAAATAAATAATAGAGCAGTAAAAATTATTTGTCAAATATATTTGTACCTAATGGTACAATATTATTTTTTCATGACCGTATGAGTGATGTGATGAATACAGAAGTCTCAACAAAAAACCAAACAAAAGACCTAAAGCCCGCGACTAAACAACGTGGTCGCCCGCCGTCATTCAATCAAGATGAAGCGCTAGAGAAGGCGCTTCATGTATTTTGGTTGCATGGTTATGAAGGCACTTCTATGGCAGAACTGACAGAAGCGCTTGGTATGAATAAACCTAGTATTTATGCGGCGTTTGGCAACAAAGAAGAGTTGTTTAGAAAGGCGCTGGCTAAGTATCTAGTTGGGACTGTGGCCTTTGTCTCAGAAGCGTTAAATCAGCCAACTGCCCAAAAAGTCATAGAAAATTTTTTGTTTGGAGCCGTTGAGCTTTTAACTAAGCCTAACAACCCACGCGGCTGCATGGTGGTACAAGGCGCGCTGACTTGTGGAGCAGGTTCTGCACAGATACAGCAGGAATTAATTAGCCGTAGGCAAAGCTATGAAAATGCTTTAAAGCAGCGCTTTGACTTGGCTATCACTCAAGGCGATTTGCCACCACAAAGCAATAGTGCTGCATTAGCCAAATACTTAGCGACCATGCATCAAGGCTTATCCGTACAAGCGACAAGTGGCGCCACTCAGGCGGAATTGACCGAGGTCGTTAATATAGCCATACAGAATTGGTCTGCAAAAAACTAGCTTGCTAAAGCAGGCTAATGCAGTTGATGCAGTTCCAGTTTTCTAAGTTGTGGCGCAGCTTTAGCCGTGACGGCAACGATGCCCAATGTCATCATTCCGCCAAATATTACTGATGGCACTAAGCCTAATAAACGCGCAGCTAAGCCAGATTCAAAAGCGCCTAGCTCGTTAGACGAGCCAATAAAAATCCCGTTGATGGCAGACACTCGACCACGCATGGCATCAGGTGTAGCCAACTGCAAAATCGTGGTACGCATCACCACTGAAACACCATCAAAAATACCAGAAAGCACCAGCATCGCGCCCGCCATCCAGATGTAGGTGCTTAAGCCAAAACAAATGATACATAAACCAAACCCTGCTACCGAAGCCAATAACCAACGCCCTGCGTGCAGATTGATTGGGTTTCGCGATAACCAGATGCCAGTCATGATTGAGCCGATGGCAGGCGCAGCGCGCAATATGCCCAGCCCTTCAGGCCCGTAGTGATAGATGTCGTGAATGAACGCAGGCAGCATTGCCACTGCACCGCCAAAGAGCACGGCGAACATGTCCAGTGAAAGCGCTCCCCAAACAATTTGATTATTAAATACAAAGCGCAAACCTTCGCCGATACTTGTGAATACAGACGGGCTGTCTGTTGGCGCGGCTGGTTCATCAATTTTAATTGACCACATCGCAATCGCAGCCGCTACACATAAAGTAGTTGCCATTGAGTAAGCAAACGTTTTGCTAGCAAAGCCAACCAGCAAGCCACCTATTGCTGGGCCAGCTATCAAGCCTGCTTGAAAGACTGAGCTGCCAATGGCGGAGGCTCTAGCATATTCTTCACGCGGCAAAATGATAGCAAATAAGGTGCTGTAGCTGGGTGCAATAAAGGCGCGCTCTATACCAGTCAGCATGATAGAGCCATAAATCCAGTAACTGGCTGATGCAATGTCACCGATTAATCCCATGGTCAGCATGGTGAGTGTGAGTGCGTTAACACCTAAAGCAACAGCCGCTAAAGTACCGAAAAATCGACGTGAGCAGTAATGATCAACCGCATGCCCTGCAAACAAGGCGCAAGTAAAGTACGGAACTACTTCAGCTAAACCAATCAATCCAAGTGCTAGTGTGTCGTGGGTAATTTCATAAATATGCCAGCCAACCGCCACCGCCATGATTTGGTAAGCCAATACCATGAGCATGCGGAAAGAAAGTAATTTAAGAAAAGCGTGATGATGACGAGTGAAAATATGCATGAATAAACTTATAACATTAAAACAAGTAACATTAAAACCAAATGAGATTAAAAAATGTGCAAAATAACTCTAAATGCTAAAATAGCCAGCAGTGCTGTGAATAAGGCAGTAAGGCTATGCAAATAGCTCGATGAGTCGTCATTGACCTAGTGTGACTCTGCCGATATAGATTAGGCGCACTAAACTAATTATTAGCTAATTTATAAAAACGCTATTTTGGCACACGCCACAAATACCAGCTAGCAATCGTGCGATAAGGGCTCCAAGTTTTGCCAATTTCAGTGATTTCTTTGCGAGTAGGCGCGACTTTTAGCTTCTTCAGTCGTTTATAACCTTGCACGACACCAAAGTCGTCAGCGGGGAGTACGTCCATACGCGCCATGGTAAACATCAGTAGCATTTCAACCGTCCAGCGGCCTATGCCTTTAAGCGTTACTAAGCGCAGAATTAAATCTTCATCAGCCATGCTGGCTGCTTCAGTTCGAGTTGGCACCAGCCCAGAAATCGCGCCTTCTGCAATACCTTGTATCGTCTCAATTTTACGTGCAGAAAATCCGCAAGCTCTCAGATTGACAAAATCTGTCGCTAATAATTGAGATGCTGCAGGAAAAGCGTCACCATAAATACTCAACAATCTTTTGATAATGGCATCGCCCGCTTTGGCATGTAGTTGCTGATATGCCACTGCACGTATTAAAGCCTCATAAGGCTCACGCGCTGGTTTAGGTTCAAATTGACACTCACCTACAGTCTCAATTAGCCGCGCCCAATCAGCATCTAAGTTAGTTAGAAATTTGGTGGCTTGTTGTAAATGGAGAGTACTTGTAAGCATTTACATATTCTTGCGCTGCATCAATAGCATAGATGAGTAATCAAGTTAGTATTATTTGCGCAATTGTATCAACTTGATTGAGTAAAATTCACAAAACTTTAGGCCGGAGCGATATAAAACGCTATGCAAATTCAAATCAATATACCTAATTCTGAAAGTGCAAAGAAACTCGCACTATTTAATCTTGGCTTTCGCCCATTCTTTTTAGGGGCGAGTGTTTTTGCCGTTATTTCAATGGCAGCATGGATGCTTGTTTATTTCTCTTATGTCTCCGTGAGTGTTGAGAATATTTCTATCAGTCAGTGGCATGCGCATGAGATGCTGTATGGATACGGCATGGCGGTGGTGGCTGGATTTTTACTCACGGCAATTAAAAATTGGACAGGGTTACCAACCGTGTTTGGTAAGCCGTTAATGGTCTTATTTGCGCTTTGGTGCGCGGCTAGATTGCTATTTTTGTTTGGTGCTGCGCTATTGCCTTGGGCTGCAAGCGCAGACTTATTGTTTGGCTTGATGTTAATTATCGCGATTGCCATGCCTCTCGTTAAGGCCAAGCAATGGAAGCAACTCGTGGTTGTCAGTAAAGTGATTTTATTGTGGGTTGGCAACCTCATTTTTTATCTTGGCTGCTTTGGAATACTCACAAGTGGAATGGCATACGCCATTAATGGCGCGGTCTTATTGTTTATCAGTCTGATTCTCATGATAGGCCGACGCGTGATTCCATTCTTTATAGAGCGCGGCACTGAAAGCCGAGTCCAGCTAAAGCAATATCAATGGTTAGACATCAGCATATTGGTATTTTTTATCGTGCTATTCATCAACGCAATTTTTATACAAATCCCTTATTTAACTGCTATGTTTGCGTGGACTTTGTTTACATTGAACGGCTACCGCTTATTCAATTGGCATACTGCTGGAATATGGCGCGTGCCTTTGTTATGGAGCTTGTACTTATCAGCTTGGTATATTAACGTTGGATTTTTCTTTTACGGATTACAAGCGCTATACAGTAGCCTATCTATTCTAACTTTACATCTTTTCACTATCGGTGGCATTGGCTTAATGGCGCTTAGTATGATGTCGCGCGTGGCTTTAGGCCATACAGGACGAGATGTTAGAAAGCCTTCTCGTTGGATAGGGTTAGCTTTTGCTGGCTTGGTTGTCAGCGTGCTATTTCGTGCCTTCGTACCGATGTTCGCATCGCAGCTTTATATGAGTTGGATGCTAGTGGCAGCCATGTTATGGATATTCAGCTTTGCCGTTTTTGTGGTGATTTATACGCCAATTTTGCTAAAACCAAGAGCCGATGGTGCATTCGGTTAAGCATTGATAATGCAGGTAATTTAGTGCTTTTAAGGTACTATCTGCCTTCGCTTAATCAATCAACATTATTTCCTCATGCAAAAAGAAGATAAAGAGCAACCTAATTACGCCATTGTGGCTGCAGTTCAAATTCCAAGTGTGACAGATATTGAGTTTGAAGCCTCGTTAAACGAGTTGCGCGAACTCGCAAAAACATTGGGATTTACGGTAGTTAAAACCTTTGTGCAAAAACGCGCAGGCTTTGATGTGACGGCTTATCTGGGTGCAGGTAAGCGGCAGGAAATACGTGATTATGTGAATAACGAATACGAAATAACCGAGGTCGATGAAGTCGCTGCGAACTTAGGTGACGTGGAAATCAATACACTTTTGGTTGACCACGAAATATCACCGTCACAGGCGCGTAATCTGGAGCTTGAAGTGGGTTGCGTAGTAATGGATCGCACTATGGTGATTCTAGAGATTTTTCACCGCAATGCCCGCTCGCGTGCAGCGCGTGCGCAAGTTGAGATTGCCCGCCTTGGTTACATGGCGCCACGTATGCGCGAAGCGGCGAAGTTAGCTGGTTCACAAGGCCGGCAACGTAGCGGCGAAGGTGGTCGCGGTGCGGGTGAGTCGCAAACCGAATTGGATAGACGTAAAATTCGTGACCGTATCGCCGAACTTCAGTTGGAAATTGTCGCGATGGATGCTGAGCGCAAAACGCAGCGTGCCAGACGGCAAGAGCGCCAAGGTATTGCCGGTATCGCCTTAGTGGGTTATACCAATGCAGGTAAATCGACCCTGATGCGTGCGCTCACTGGTAGCGAGGTATTGGTGGCCAATAAGCTTTTCGCTACATTAGATACTACAGTGCGCTCTTTATACCCAGAAAGTGTGCCTCGTATTCTTGTGAGCGACACCGTGGGATTCATTAAAAACCTGCCGCATGGTCTAGTTGCCTCGTTTAAATCAACGCTAGATGAAGCATTAGATGCCTCATTATTACTGCACGTAATTGATGCAAGCGACCCTGGTTTTGTGCGCCAGCTTGAAGTGACCAATGAAGTACTGGAAGAAATTGGTGCCGATGTTGTGCCGCGCCTACGTATTTTTAACAAAATTGACTATGTGGGAGATGCGGCAGCGCAAGCTGAGTGCGAAGCTACTCTGCGAGAAAAGTACCCAGATTGCATCGTGATGAGCGCAAAGCGACCTGATGATGTTGCTAAGTTGCACCAGACTATCGTTGCATTTTTTCAGCAGGATTTGATTGAGGCCGAACTTTTTCTACCTTGGTCAGCGCAGCAGTGGCGTGGAAAAATCTACGCAAGCTGCCAAGTACTGGAAGAGCGTTCAGATAACGACGGCGCATTTTTAATGGTTCGCGGAGAAGCAGAAGCTATCAATAAGCTGCGTGCGCAGGTTCAGGCTAGTACCTTAGATTAACTATTTAGATGATTAATTCTTGTCATAGATTAATCATCTAAAAATCAATAAATACTGCACCGTGCACCAAAGTGGGGTGGTGAAGTTGCACCTTCTGCGTGCGTGCACAGATAAATCATTAGTTTTAGAAACTCACATTTTAGATAAATACCTAATAAAATCATTGTGATAGCCTTTATTTAAAATATTGGCATGCTAATTGCTTTTATTTAATCGAGCATTAAAGATAAGTTGCCATGTTAAAAGTAATGATTGTTGATAACGATTTGGAGCGTACCAAACCACTCAAGCAATCATTGCTAGATACGGGGTACGAAGTAATCGCACATCTTAAAGATACGGTTAACTTAGATGATGCCTGTTGCGAGTTGCAGCCAGATATTGTGATTATAGATACTGACTCACCAAGCCGCGATACGTTAGAGAATATTTGCGTGATGACCATGAACGACCCGCGGCCGATTATGATGTTTACGCATGATGGTGATAAAGAACAAATTAAGTTGGCAACGCAAGCAGGTGTGTGTGCTTATGTAGTGGGTAGCATACCGAATGAACGTTTGCAGCCAGTGATAGATGCGGCAATCGCGCGTTTTGAAGAGTTTAAGAATTTACGTGTTGCTTTAAATGAAGCAAACACCAAGTTAAGTGAAAGAAAGTTAGTCGAACGTGCAAAAGGCTTGATTATGAAGCAGCGTAAGATTGATGAAGATGAGGCGTATAACTTATTGCGCTCCATGGCGATGCAAAAACATATGCGCATCGGTGCATTATCAAAGCAAATTATAGAGGCAGCAGAGTTGCTGCTTTAGTTAGACGGTAATGAAGTAGGTTAACGATTATATTCAATGGCGAATATGACTGTTAACAAAAGTAACAAATTTAGAGCCAAAGCTGGCTCAAATTAAATGTAATTCAAGGCAAAGGCGTCTTGGTAATCGATTGATTCTCTGAAGAAGAGTTGATTGCTTACCAGACGCCTTTTTTGTTGCCCGGAAATAGCACTACAAGTTTTAAGTAACGATTTTTTAAAATGCAGGTTTAGATGGTTTTAAGTTTAGACAGTTTGATTAATTCAGGAGATTAAAAAAGATGAATACTAACGATACAGCACTTAATCTAGATGTTAAGCCAACGGTAGATAGTAGCCGTCGTGACTTTTTTCGCACGACGATGGCAGGCGCGTTTGGCGCTGCGGCAGTGATGGGTATTGTGCCAAAAGGTATCAGTACTAACGCTTATGCAGCAGGTTCAGATGCCCCAGAAATTACTGAAGTGAAAATTGGTTTTATTCCTCTGACTGACTGCGCACCGATTGTTGTGGCTGCAGAAATGGGCTTTGATAAAAAATACGGTATCAAAATCACGCCATCAAAAGAAGCCTCTTGGGCAGCGATTCGCGATAAAACAGTGAATGGTGAGTTACATGCAGCTCACGTGCTATATGGCTTGGTGTATGGCGTGCAACTGGGTATTGGCGGTCAACAAAAAGACATGGCTGTGTTGATGACGTTGAACCACAACGGTCAAGGCATTACTTTAGCTAATCAGCTAAAAGATAAAGGCGTTAAAGATGGCCATAGCCTAAAACGCCTTCTAGATAATGAAAACCGCGATTACACATTTGCGCAAACTTTCCCAACGGGTACACATGCAATGTGGCTTAACTACTGGCTTGCGGCAAATGGTATCAACCCAATCAAAGACGTTAAAACTATTGTAGTTCCTCCACCACAAATGGTTGCCAATATGCGTATTGGCAATATGGATGGTTACTGCGTAGGTGAGCCATGGAATGCTCGCGCAATTTATGACAAAGTCGGCTACACCGTTGCTACCTCTCAAGACATTTGGGTAGATCACCCTGAGAAAGTATTGGGAACTACAGCTGAGTTTGTGGCTAAAAACCCGAATACTTCACGTGCCATGATCATGGCAATTCTAGATGCTTGTCGTTATATCGAAGCAACAGAGAATCGTGCAAAAGTCGCTAAATTAATTTCAGGCAAAGCGTATGTGAATGCGCCTGAAGAAGTGATTGCTGGCCGTTTTGTGGGCGATTACGACAATGGTATCGGTAAAAAATGGAAAGATCCTAACTTCATGAAGTTCTTTGAGGATGGCAAAGTGAACTTCCCATACTTGTCAGACGGTATGTGGTTCTTAACACAGCACAAACGTTGGGGCTTGTTGAAATCAGATCCAGATTACTTAGCGGTTGCTAAGAAAATCAATCAAGTACAGCTCTACACCGAAGCAGCAACGCAATTAGGTATTAGCGTACCAAAAGATGTGATGCGATCAAGCAAGTTGATGGATGGCGTGGTGTGGGATGGTAAAAATCCAGCGGCCTATGCTGCTTCATTCAAGATAAAAGCATAAAGCTTTTTAAAAGAAACTCAGTTTAAAGAGACACTCAGGAGCCAATTATGAGCGCGACTAGTATAAGTAAAGAAAGCTTAAAAGCCATCATGCAAAGTAAAGAAACTGTTGTAAGCAAAGGAGCTGCTATGGCTGATACAGAGAAAGTAGTGATTGCCGAGGCAGCAAAAGCAGAAGCTGCAAAAACTGAAGTGGCAAAAGTAGTGACCAAAAAGAGTAGTGCGCTATTGAGCAATAAGCCAAGTAAACGCAAAGCACAAATCTATAGTGTTTTGAATGTGGTTTTGCCGCCAGTATTTGGTGTTTTGCTGCTACTTGCAGTTTGGACATTGATCTCTCATCAATCGCCTAATTTGCCAGGCCCGCTCAAAACTTGGTATTCAGCGATTGAGTTATTTAGCGATCCGTTTTATGTCAATGGGCCAAATGACCAAGGTGTGGGTTGGAATATTCTAGCTTCGTTACAGCGTGTGGCTTTAGGTTTTAGCTTGGCAGCGCTAGTGGGCATTCCGCTTGGCTTCATTATTGGTCGCTTTGAGTTTATGTCTCGTATGACCTCGCCTATCATCAGCTTATTGCGCCCTGTTTCACCGTTAGCTTGGTTGCCAATTGGTCTGCTAGTGTTCAAAGCAGCCAATCCAGCGGCGATTTGGGTGATTTTTATCTCAGCGATTTGGCCAATGATTATCAACACCTCCGTAGGCGTTAGTAAAGTGCCGCAAGACTATATGAACGTGGCTAAGGTGCTTAATTTAAGCGAGTGGAAAATTGTGACTAAAATTCTTTTCCCATTCGTTTTACCTTACATGATGACAGGTGTACGCCTTTCTATCGGCGTAGCGTGGTTAGTGATTGTGGCTGCTGAAATGCTAACAGGCGGTGTGGGTATTGGCTTCTGGGTGTGGGACGAATGGAATAACCTGAATGTAGAACACATCATTATCGCAATTTTTGTAGTAGGTATTGTCGGCTTGCTTTTAGAGTTCGCGCTGACACAAATCGCCAAAAAATTCAGTTATGAGTAATTTGTTTGCTAACTAATTAAATTTTAGACATTACTTTAGGAATGATCATGGAAAAAATACTGAACCCAGAAAAAGCAAATGCTGATAGATATGTGCAATTAGAGAATGTTGATATGACATTCTCGACCAAAAAAGGTGACTTTAACGCACTAAAAAATATCAACCTGAGCATTAAAGAAGGTGAGTTCATTTCAATCATCGGGCACTCTGGTTGTGGAAAATCAACCGTATTAAACCTGATTGCAGGGTTAACACAGCCAACAGAAGGCTTGTTGTTTTGCGCAGGTCGTGAGATTGCAGGACCAGGACCAGAGCGTGCGGTAGTTTTTCAAAACCACTCACTACTGCCTTGGTTAACCTGTTATGAGAACGTGTATTTAGCAGTAGAGCGCGTATTTGGTGCAAGTGCAGATGCAAGCGAAAGCAAAGTACAACTTAAAGCGCGTACTGATGCAGCATTAGAGTTAGTCGGCTTAACACACGCAACAGATAAGCGCCCGAATGAGATTTCAGGTGGTATGAAGCAGCGTGTAGGCATTGCCCGTGCTTTGGCGATGGAGCCAAAAGTGTTGTTATTAGATGAGCCATTTGGCGCATTAGATGCTTTAACTCGCGCAAATCTGCAAGATGAGCTCATGAAGATTATGGCTAAAACTGGCTGTACAGCGGTAATGGTGACGCACGATGTTGATGAAGCCATTTTATTGTCTGACCGCGTAGTGATGATGACTAATGGCCCATCAGCCGGCATAGGTGAAATTTTAGAGGTGAACCTACCTCGTCCAAGAGCGCGTTTAGCATTAGCCGAAGACAAAGACTACAACCATTTACGTAGTGAAGTATTGCGCTTTTTGTATGAGCGCCATGCTAAAAAAGCAGCATAACCACATAATAAATATAATGAATATACAAAATCAACATCTTACTAAAGGGAATAATATGAAAATCAATTCTACATTTAAGCTTAATTTAATGATGGCTTGCACAACTTTAGCGCTTGCGAGCATGGCGCAAAACGCTTATGCGGAAGAAGAAGCTGTTGCGGAACCTGAATATACTTTTCTTGATTCAATTAAGGAAGGTAAGCCAATGACCAGCTTCAGGCTGCGTTATGAAAATGTGCAACAAGATGGTAACGGCCCTGCAGGAACGCCATTTGCAACCAAGCCACTTGAGGATGCTAATGCTTTTACCTTACGCAGCTTAATTGGCTGGCAAACATCACCATTTCACAACTTTAGTTTTGCAGCCCAAATCATTAACGTGACTAAGTTAAATGATAACTATAACGATGGCACAAGCTTCACGCCTATTAATGCGGCATCAAATCAGCCTGATAATTCAGGTTATGCCAAAGTGGTAGATCCTGATCAAACTAATATCAATCAAGCTTACATTGACTGGACTGGCATTAAGAACACCAAATTCCGCTTGGGCCGCCAACAAACCAATTTAGACAATGTACGCTTTATTGGTGATATTGGTTTTAGACAAGTCATGCAAGTGTTTGATGGTGTTTCTGTGACAAATAAATCTATCCCTGATACCAGTGTATACGCTGCACACTTTGAATCAGTCAACCAAATCAATACCAGATACCGTACTGCGGGTGCGTTAGATATTGTGAATGCTAAATATAGCATTTCAGGGACAGAGGGCTTAACGGGTTATGGATACTTCTCAAAATTTGATGACTTAGGTTTTGGTAATGCTTGGTTTGGCGCTGGCAATCCTTCAGCTAATCAATCAAATAAAACTTTAGGTCTACGTTTGGATGGTACTCATCCATTCAGTCCAAACTTTAGAGCAGCTTACACGGCTGAGTATGCCAAACAAACGGATTATTCAGGTGGTGACAGTCGCATTGATGCGCATTATTTGAAGCTAGGCGGTGGCGTTGGTTTTGATGCGTTTAATATCCGCCTCGACCAGGAAACCCTCTCTAGCAATAATGGTAAATTTGCGTTTCAAACACCATTTGGTACGAATCACTTATTCCAAGGCTGGGTCGATAAGTTTCTAGCGACGCCTAGGCAAGGTATTAAAGATACCTTTGTTACTGCAACTTATCGTTTAGATGATTTCCTATTCTTTGCTGATTACCATGTGATTAATTCTGATGTAGATTTCGCTAAAGTCGGTGGAGGTACTGGAGATAAGTACGGTAAGGAGTGGAATGCGGCTGTCACATATAACGTGAATAGTAACATTATGACTAAGCTTGAATACGGTAAGTTTACTGAGAGCGACCAATATGTAGCTACTGCTAGCCGTATTCGTGATACCGAAAAGCTTTGGTTAACTGCAATGTACACATTCTAAGGCGATTTAATATCAGTTTAAAAAACAATTATGTTTAGTTACTTATGCACCATGATGGATTTCCATTTTGGTGCATAAGTACGTTTGTGGGCTTAATTCAAAGTTGATTTATTAAATATATAAACATAAGCATTTGTATTTAAATGAGATTTAAATTCTCTTGTTTATTGGTATAGATATTGCTTTTATGGGTCTGTGACTTTGAATTAATGCACCAAAAAATCTAACTGAAAAGATGATTGAATTATGCAAAAAATGAAATTAGTAGTAGTTGGTAACGGCATGGCGGGCATGCGTACAGTAGAAGAGTTGCTGAAAATTGCACCTGATATCTACGATATTACCGTGTTTGGCGATGAGCCTTATCCTAACTACAATCGCATCATGCTATCGCCAGTGTTGGCGAACGAGCAAACGATTGACGATATTATTCTAAATACGCGTGAATGGTATGCTGAACATAACATTACGCTGCATACCAATGCGCGCATCAACAAAATTGATCGTAAAAACCGCGTGGTTTATGCTGAAGATGGTACCAGTGCGGAATATGACCGCTTGCTTTTGGCTACTGGTTCAAAACCATTTATGCCGCCGATTCCAGGCAATCAGCTTGAAGGCGTTTTGGGATATCGCGACATTAAAGATACTAACGACATGATCGCCGCTGCAAAAAAATACAAACATGCTGTCGTAGTGGGTGGTGGGTTGCTTGGTTTAGAAGCCGCTAATGGCTTAAGTATTCAAGGTATGGATGTGACTGTCATTCATAGAAACGAATGGTTATTAGAGAAGCAATTAGATAAAACTGCAGGCATCATGCTGCAAAAATCTTTAGAAGCTAAGGGTCTTAAATTCCATCTGTCTACCAATACGGAAACTATCGTTGGTGATGAAAGCGGTCGTGTTAAAGCGGTTCGTTTTAAAGAAGGTTTTGAATTACCTGCTGATTTATTAGTATTGGCTGTTGGTATTCGTCCTAATTTCGCACTCGCTGAATCTGCTGGTATCCACTGTGACAAAGGTGTGGTGGTGAATGACACCATGCAGACTTTCGATCCACGTGTGTATGCCGTGGGCGAATGCGTTGCGCATCGCGGTATTTCATACGGTTTAGTTGCGCCATTGTTTGAAATGGCAAAAGTTTGCGCAACACATTTGGCTAATTTTGGTATTGGTTTATATAAAGGTTCTGTGACCTCTACAAAGTTAAAAGTGACAGGGATTGATTTGTTCAGTGCTGGCGACTTCACTGGTGACGAAGAAACAGAAGAGATTGTTTTGCACGATGCAGTTGGTGGGGTATACAAAAAACTCATCATCAAAAACGACAAAATCGTTGGTGGCGTGCTTTATGGGGATACCACGGACGGTTCGTGGTATTTTCAAATGCTTAGGGATGGCAAGCCTATCCATGAGATTCGTGATCACTTAATGTTTGGCCCATCTGCGATTGGTGATACCGGTCATCAAGGTCAAAACCAAGCATCTACCATGACCAATGAAATGGAAGTATGTGGTTGTAATGGCGTGTGCAAAGGCACTATCGTCAAAGCGATTCAAGACCAAGGTTTATTCACTATTGATGATGTGAAAAAACAAACTAAAGCAGGTTCAAGCTGTGGTTCATGCGTTGGCCTAGTTGAGCAGATTTTAGCTTCGACTTTAGGTGGTGGTTATGCACCACCGTCAACCAGCAAAGCGGTTTGCGGCTGTACCGATAGGAATCATGAAGAGGTTCGTGCAGAAATTCGCACACACAAATATTTAAACATTCCAGATGCGATGAAGGGCATGGGATGGCGCACGCCAAACGGTTGCGCAACTTGCCGACCAGCACTGAATTATTACTTGCTTTCTACTTGGCCACATGAGGCTCAAGATGATCCGCAATCACGCTTTATTAATGAGCGTGTGCACGCCAATATTCAAAAAGATGGTACTTATTCAGTGATTCCGCGTATGTATGGTGGCGTGACTACACCAGATCAACTGCGCAAAATCGCCGATGTGGCGGATAAGTATGCAGTGCCTATGGTGAAGGTCACAGGTGGTCAGCGTATTGACTTGCTCGGCGTGAAAAAAGAAGACCTGGTCGATATGTGGGCAGATTTAGATATGCCTTCTGGCTACGCTTACGGCAAAAGTATTCGTACGGTTAAAACCTGCGTGGGTAGTGAGTTCTGTCGCTTTGGTACGCAAAATTCTACGCAAATGGGTATTGATATTGAAAAAGCATTTGACCACATGTGGGCCCCACATAAAGTTAAATTTGCTGTTTCAGGTTGCCCGCGTAACTGTGCAGAATCTGGCATTAAGGACGTTGGTATTATTGCGGTGGATTCAGGTTGGGAAATCTATGTAGGTGGTAACGGTGGTATCAAAACCGAGGCTGCACAATTCTTATGTAAGGTAAAAACGTCTGACGAAGTACTGGAGTATTCAGGTGCTTTCATTCAGGTTTACCGTGAAGAAGCTCGCTACTTAGACCGCACTGTGCATTGGTTGGAGCGTGTAGGTTTGGAGTATGTAAAACAACGCATACTCGAAGATGTAGAAGGCCGTAAAGCTGCTTATGAGCGCTTGATTTATACCTTACAAGGTTCTGTAGACCCTTGGGCTGAGCGGGTAAAAAATCGTGATAAGCATAAAGAGTTTGAGATTATTGAGGTTTAAAAACCTGCTAACAGCAATGGAAGGTCGGACTTAAGTTCGCCCTATTTCACTCACGTGGCATCTCGACTTGAATTATCTAGATGCTACGTGAGAATGGTAAAAGTTGTCATGTGTTACGTAACAAGATAATGAGTTCAAAAAGGAAATATGATGCAAAAAAGTTTTTGGCAAGTAGGACATAAACCAACGCTGTTTTCAGCGTTTCTATACTTTGATTTAAGCTTTATGGTGTGGGTATTACTTGGGCCATTAGCGGTGCAAATCGCGGCTGATTTACATTTGTCACCTGCACAAAAAGGTTTGATGGTGGCAACGCCAGTATTGGCCGGCGCACTGTTACGTATTGTCATGGGGGTGTTGGTTGATCAAATCAAACCAAAAATGGCTGGTTTAATCGGTCAAATTATTGTGATTTTAAGTTTGCTAGTGGCTTGGTTGCACGGCATACAAAATTTCCAACAAGCGTTAATGTTGGGCATAGGTTTGGGTTTTGCTGGTGCGGCGTTTGCTGTTGCTTTGCCACTAGCAAGCCGCTGGTATCCGCCAGAGCATCAAGGTACCGCGCTAGGTATTGCTGGTGCTGGTAACTCAGGTACCGTGTTTGCTGCATTATTTGCACCAACTCTAGCAGTCGCTTATGGTTGGAATAATGTGTTTGGTTTGGCGTTAATTCCGCTTGGTATTGCGATGTTTGTTTACATCATTTTTGCAAAAGACAGCCCAGATGCACCACCAGCTAAGTCACTCAGCCAATACGTGGCTATTCTGAAGGACAAAGACGCTTGGTGGTTTATGTTCTTTTACAGCGTAACCTTTGGTGGTTTCGTTGGCTTGGCTTCATCACTGACCATCTACTTTAATGACCTTTACAGCTTAGGCGCAGTTAAAGCAGGTTACTGTACGGCGGCATGTGTATTTGCTGGCTCGCTAGTTCGCCCAATTGGCGGCATGGTAGCCGATCGTATTGGTGGTGTTCGCACACTATTGACTATGTACAGCATTGCAGCTGTTTTGCTAGTGATTATGAGTTTTGGTCAACCGACTTATCAATTAGCACTTGCGATTATTATTCCTGTGATGGCGATTCTAGGTATGGGTAATGGTGCTGTATTCCAATTAGTACCACAACGTTTCCGAAAAGAAATCGGTGTGATGACTGGCTTGGTTGGTATGGCTGGCGGTGTAGGTGGATTCTACCTTGCGGCAAGTTTAGGCTACTTTAAACAAACACATGGTAATTACCAAGTTGGTTTGTTGATATTTGCGGGCTTGGCTGTGCTAGCCATGATAGGTCTAACAGGTGTGAAAACTAGATGGAGAACCACTTGGGGTAGTGTGACAACAGCCAAAGTTTAAGTTGAGTAATAATAGCGCTGTAAAATAACCCAATGTCATTAAAATTTGAAATAGGCCAATCAAGCCTAACTGGTCCGCGCGCACGTAATGAAGATTACGTGGGTGTGGTCACCCCAGCGAGTGCGCAGTTAAGCATCAAGGGTGCACTGTTGGCGGTGGCGGATGGTGTCAGTGGTAACGCGGGTGGTGGCGAAGCCTCTGAAATGACCATGCGCACGGTGACCTCAGATTACTACGCCACGCCAGACACATGGGAACCACTGACGGCGTTAGATAAAGTGCTCACAGCGGCCAATCGCTGGTTAATCGCACAAGCGAATGCAAACCGCGATATGGTAGGTATGGCGACGACGCTTTCACTATTGGTGTTGCGCGGGCAGCGTTATTATTCAGCTCATGTGGGCGATACGCGTATTTATTTGCTGAGAGATGGCAAGTTAAAGCAACTCACTACTGACCACGTGTGGGATAGACCTGAAATGCGCCATGTTTTAAAGCGCGCGGTTGGTTTAGATCGACATTTAGAAGTGGATTATGCGGATGGTACGCTTCAAGTCGGTGATGTATTTGCTTTGATGAGCGATGGTGTTTGGGATGTATTGGGCGAGCAAAATATTCATAAAACGATGGCGCTTTATGATAGTCCGCAAATGATTTGCGACGAACTCACCAAATTAGCCATTGAAAAAGGTAGCGCCGATAACAGCACGGCGGTTGCCGCTAGAATTACGCAACTTGGCGAAGAAACCCTTTCTGAGTTGTTAGCTGACGGTAAACACCTAGTTGTGCCAAATAAATTGCAGGTAGGCGAAACCATAGACGACTTTGAGGTGACCGAAGTTTTATATGAGTCTCGTGCAAGTTTGCTATACAAAGTTCGTCACCTTAACAGTCGGCAGCTTTTTGTATTAAAAACATTGCAGCCCTTATTAGCCAATGATGTCGATAGTTGTAATTGTTTGCTTAATGAGGAGTGGCTGGCAAAGCGGGTAGTTTCTCAATACGTGCCGCAAGTATTTCCAGTAGCCGCAGAGAAACGCAGCAAGCTTTATTACGTGATGAGCTGGCATGAAGGCTCGACACTACAACAGCGCTTAGATAGCGGGCATCATTTCACTGTAGCGGGCGTGGCTAAAGTCGGTATTGATTTGTTACGCGGTATTGCTGCGTTGCACAGGCTCAATATCGTACATCGAGATATTAAGCCTGATAACATTCACCAAGCGACGGATCAACGATTGCGTATTTTGGATTTAGGTGTAGCCTTAAGTAGTATGATTGTTGCCACGGAGATGACGCAAAACCCTGGTACACCAAGCTTTATGGCACCAGAGTTATTTGATGGTACGCCAGCCACAGTGCAGAGTGATATTTATGCAGCAGGTGTCACGCTTTATTATTTGCTTACACGTAAATATCCGCACGGTGAGATTGAACCGTTTCAACGTCCAAAATTTGGTGAGCCGATTCCACCGACAAGATATAGGCCAGACATACCATATTGGCTAGAGAATATTATTCTTAAAGCCATTGCGCGAGATATAAAGGTGCGTTTTGAAACAGCAGAAGAGATGCTGTTAGCACTTGAACATGGCGAGTTAAAGCCAATTTTGGCGCCAGCACGCACGCCGCTTATTGCACGTGCCAGATTAGTTAAATGGCAGTGGATCGCAATTTTTTCATTTGTTGTTAATTTGTTGTTAATTTATTTATTAGTTGTTTCGTAAGCTTGAATTAAGGTCAAAAAATCATGAGTAATTGGGTAAAAGTAGCGCCATTTGAAGACATTCCAAAATTAGGCGCACGCGTAGTTCGCACAACAAACAAAGACAATGTCAGCATTGATATTGGCGTATTCCGTTTAGAAGATGACCGCATATTGGCCGTCAATAACAGCTGTCCACATAAAGGTGGTCCATTGTCAGAAGGCATCGTATATGGCGATAAAATTGCTTGCCCGCTACATAGCTGGAAAATCAGTTTAGTCGATGGCAAAGCAGAAGAGCCAGATGTTGGTGAAACCGCGTGTTTTAACACCAAAGTTGAAGATGGCGTTGTGTACCTAGAGTTAAAGAACTAGTCAAATTAGAACTAGCCTAACTAAGACTCACATTCCTAAAAGAACCAAATTTAAAGTTCAGCTAAAAGTGATTAAAGAAACCAAATCGACTTGTTGTTACTGCGGCGTTGGCTGTGGTGTCATCATATCTAGCCAAAATGACAAGATTATTGACATCAAAGGTGACCCTAATCACCCCGCTAACTTTGGGCGCTTATGCACCAAAGGAGCTACGCTGCATCTTACTGCCAAGCTTGATAATCGCCTGCTTTATCCTGAGATGCGTTTAACGCGTGAGGCAACGCGCAAACGTGTTTCTTGGGACGACTCGCTTAATTACTTAACTGAGCAATTTGCGCAAACTATAGAAAAACACGGGCCTGATTCCGTTGCTTTTTATATTTCAGGTCAGTTACTAACTGAAGATTATTATGTATTCAACAAGCTCGCCAAGGGTTTGATTGGTACTAATAACGTTGATACTAACTCACGTCTTTGTATGAGTTCTGCAGTCACGGGCTACAAAGCCACACTGGGTTCAGATGCGCCGCCAGCTTGTTATGAAGATATAGACTCTACCGAATGTTTATTCATCACGGGTTCAAACACCGCATTTGCGCACCCTATTATTTTCCGCCGCATTGAAGATGCTAAGAAAAATAATCCAAATCTAAAAATTATCGTGGTTGACCCGCGTCGTACCGATACTGCGCAAGCAGCAGATTTGCACCTTGCTATTTTGCCGGGCACTGACGTCGCTTTATATAACGGCATGTTGCACGTATTGCTGTGGGAGGGCATGCTTGACATGGCTTTCATCAATGCCCATACCAACGGCTTTGATGCGCTAAAAGACACCGTGCGTGAATACACACCAAAAATGGTGGCAGACATTTGTGGCATTAAAGAAGCGGACATTATCACGGCGGCTAAATGGTTTGGTAAAGGCCCTAGCCTTTCTATGTACTGCATGGGTTTGAATCAAAGCATACACGGCACAGATAAAAATGCAGCCTTAATTAACTTGCATTTAGCTACAGGCCAAATTGGTAAGCTCGGCGCTGGACCATTCTCACTGACAGGTCAACCTAACGCAATGGGCGGACGTGAAGTTGGCGGCATGGCGAATTTATTATCTGCTCACCGCGATTTAGCAAACCCAGAACATCGCGCAGAAGTTGCCAAGTTTTGGGGTGTAGAAAGCGTACCAGCAACGCCAGGTAAAACGGCGATTGAAATGTTTGATGCCGTGAAAGACGGCAGTATTAAAGCCATTTGGATTGCCTGTACCAATCCTGCACACTCTATGCCAGATGTGAATAATGTAATTGCCGCCCTACAAAACGCGGAGTTAGTGGTGGTGCAAGATGCGTATAACAATATCGACACCAATCAATATGCCGATGTGTTGTTACCTGCCAGTACTTGGGGCGAAAAAGAAGGCTCAGTGACTAATACTGAGCGTCGCATTACTCGTGTGAATCCTGCAGTTTCAAAACCAGCGGAAGCGCGGCATGATTGGGCGATTATGGTGGATTTTGCACAACGTTTAGAAAAACGTTTGGCTAAGAGTTCTAACTTATTTCCATATACAACGACTGAAGAAATCTTCAATGAACACCGCGAAACCACGCGTGGCCGAGATTTGGATATTACCGGCTTAAGCTACGGCTTGCTTAACGAGCAAGGCCCACAACAATGGCCATTCAAGGCTGGTGATACTACTGGCGCAGCGCGTTTATACACTGATGGCGTGTTTCAAAAGCCAGACGGTAAGGCGCAGTTTGTCAATGCTATCTACAAAGGCACTGCAGATAAAACTGATGCGCGCCATCCACTGCATTTGCTCACAGGCCGTTTACGCGACCAATGGCATGGTATGAGCCGCACAGGTACGGTGGCGCAACTGTTTAACCATGCCGAAGAGCCTGTGATACAGATGAGCGCCGATGACATGATGCGCCGTTCAATCAAAAATGGTGACATCGTCAAAGTCAGCAATAAGCGCGGTAGTTTAGTGCTGGCTGCGCAGTTGTCTGATGAAGTGCAAGCGTCACAAACCTTTATAGCGATGCATTGGGGCAGTCAGTTCATGCACGGCTTGGGCGTGAATGCATTAATGCCGCCGACTTTTGATAAAACATCAAAACAGCCAGAACTTAAACACACCGCAATTAAAATTGAAAAGCTAGAGTTACCGTGGCGCATGACCGTGATGCGCACCATTCAGAACCTAGACATGCTGGAAAAAGTTCGTGGTTTATTAGCGAATTTTGACTATGCGACTTGTGGTTTATTTGGTCGAAAAACTGAACACCATGTAGGCATGCTGATTCTACGAGCAGCCCACACACAAGCGCCAGAAAGCGGATTGATAGAGCAGATTGACCAAATACTGGCGATGACTGATGACATGCCATTGCTCAACTATCAAGATGCAAAACGCGGCATAAGCAAACGCATTTTAGTCACTAATGATAGCGGCAAGCCAGAAGTCACAGGTGTGCGCCTGGTAGGTGAAACGCTCGCTACCGATTGGCTGAAAGAAGTCATGACTTCAGGTGAGTTTACCGCAGAACTTCGCCGCTGGGCACTCGCACCACTTAGCACCCCGCCAGCAGGACAACGCAGCCGCGGTAAGATTATCTGCAATTGTTTAGATGTCGCGGAAAACGATATTATCGAAACCATACAGCTAGGCGCAGATTTGATTACCCTGCAAAATAAACTGAAATGCGGCACAGAATGCGGCTCCTGCGTGCCTGAGCTTAAACGTTTAGTCGCGGCAAATAGCAAACATTAGCTATTTATTAGCTGTATTGATATTGTGCAGATGCCAGTACAGTGATTTTTAAAGGATGATTGAGCCATCATAAAGTCGAATTAAATTTCGACCTTCATCTTTGGCTTTATACATCGCAGCATCAGCCCATTTCATTAGGTCAATTTGGCTTGCGTGGTCTTTAACAAAGACAACAGCGCCAATACTTGCCGTGCACTCAAGCTCTACCACTTTATCTTTCTGCCCAGTATGAGTGACTGTGAGTAAGTATGGCTTAGATAATACGTCTAGTATTTTTTCAGCGACCAATTTAGTTTCTGAAATTGACTCCGCTTCATCCAGGCTTAACTCACTCAGTATCACAACAAACTCATCGCCACCAAGGCGAGCAACCGTATCAACTTCTCTAATGCAGCCTTTTAGCCGGCTGGCAGCTTCGATCAATAGTAAATCACCTGCTTGGTGACCATGTGCATCATTGATGGGCTTAAAATTATCTAAGTCTAGAAACATGAGTGCGCCGTAGTACCCACTTCGTTTGCTGGTTGAAATGGCTTTGGTTAACCTGTCACCTAACAGGCGTCGATTGGGTAACTGCGTCAACGTGTCATAAAAAGCAAAATTGCGCACTTGCTCTTCCATATTCTTGCGTTCAGTAATGTCTGTATGCGTTCCGCACATGCGAGTGGCTTTATGATCGGCATCCCATGAGACTACCTGCGCTTGATCAAGCACCCACTTGTATTCACCGCTTTTTGTGCGCATGCGGTACTCAAGTGCATGCATTTGAGTACGGCCTTCAATATTGTCTCGAACTGATTGCCACGCCATTTCACGATCATCCGGGTGAACAAAATCTGCCCATTGCCTAACTGTAATTTCAATATTACTTAATTCATAGCCCAGCATCTCTGCCCAACGCTCATTTCGAGTCACTATATTATTTTTTATATCCCAATCCCAAAATCCAAGTTGGCTGGCTTTTAATACCAGTTGCAGTCTCTGCTCACTTGCATGTAGCGCAGCCTCAGATTTTTTATACTCATCAAGTTCAATCAGTGAAGCTTGAGCAGCTTTTAATGCTTCATACGCATTTAAATGCTCATAGACTTCTTTGTCGTATTGAGATGGGGAGGGTAATTTAAGAGCTTGGGGAGTGATATAGACCAATGCGATTGCGGTAACCACTGAAATCGAGGCAGTTACAGCCTTCATGCTGGCATCTACCCAATAAATAGGATTCCAAAAAGTCACAATTTCTAGCAAATGCGTGGTGCCGCATGAAAGAATAAAAGCGCTAAATAGCAAGAAAATCCCACGAAATTGTAAGTCTTTTCTTCGCCAGACAAAGTAAGTTAAAGTTACAGGAATTGAATAGTAAGCAAGCACAATGGCAGCATCGGATAATACATACAGCCATAGGAGAGTCGGCGACCAGTTAATACAGTATCCATGTGGCAGCAAATTGCTTGTATTAAGTAATATTGACATGATTAAATTCCAAAAACAAAGTCATCACTAGTATGGTTTAAGTCTGTAGTTTGAATCGTTACTAACTTCAGTAATTAGCGCTTATCTCATTTATCGTTTTTATTGCTACAAATAACACCTATTCCATTCTAAATAGCAGATGGAAAGGCTTGGCATGTAAGGGTTATGGTGATGATTTAATTTAAACAATTTGTAACAATGGTTTAAATTTTATGTATATATAGCATTATTTCGGCAGTTTTGCGAATAAATTTAGGGTACTTCAGTGAAGCGTCCGCCAACTGTCTCGAAATTGAATCGCTAATATCTTAATAAACTCAATAAGTTGGTTTGGATAAAACGGCTTTGTAAGCGCGCCAAGTGTTTTAATTAAAGGAAACCTGATGGATTTATTTGAGAATATGCAGCCAAATAAGCTGGAAATCGTTAAAGATGCCTATCTGCTAAAACGTTATGCATTAGCGAATGAAAAGCCACTATTGATGGATTTGGCGCAGGTTATTAGCCAAGCGCCCTTGCGACATATGATGACAAAAATGGGTTTCGCAATGTCTGCTGCCATGACCAATTGTGGGGAATTGGGTTGGGTAAGTGATAGACAAGGTTATCGCTATGATATGAAAGATCCAGCCACAAATGCAGCTTGGCCGTTAATGCCCGTCAGTTTTCAGCAACTGGCTACTTTTGCAGCAGCAGAGGCAGGATTTGATGATTTTGTACCAGATGCTTGTTTAATCAATCAATATCAAGTGGGGGCAAGCATGGGCTTGCATCAGGATAAAAATGAGCTGGATTTCAATCAGCCGATAGTGAGTGTTTCATTGGGAGTGCCTGCAGTCTTTCAGTTTGGTGGCTTAACTCGAACGGATAAGACTCTCAAAATCCCGTTAGTGCATGGTGATGTTGTTGTGTGGGGCGGTCAGTCGCGTCTTAATTTTCACGGAATAGCACCACTGAAAATGAACACGCACCCTATTTTGGGTGCGTATCGGTATAACCTGACTTTTCGAAAAGCTGGTTAAATTATAGTTTTAACGCTGCTTTGATGCGTTTGAATGTTTGAGTAACGATGTTGCCGTCTAATTGATAATGCTTATGAAGCGCCTGCTTAACTTCCCAAGTGATTTTCACGCCAGCTGGAAAAGTCACTAAATCACCCTTGCCAAACGTAACAGTAGTACCGCAGCATGTTGTGACTACACATTCTCCTTCTAGAATGTAAGCAATTTCTTGCTCTGGGAATGACCATGGAAAAGTTGACACTTCTTTTTGCCAAGTTGGCCATTTGCTCACGTTAAGCGTATCAAGTTTTGATTGCGCTGGCTTATGTTCTACGGTGATTTCTTTAACTGGCGTTTGTTTCATGATGGCTTCTTAATGAATAGAGATGCGCTATTTTAACGTATCGCAGGCAAATGATGATTGTTAAGTGACATAAGTAGTAAAATAGTCGTTTTGTATCAGCAATTATTTTATATGCGCATTAGTTTAGACGAGGCTGCAAGAAGGCTTCAAAATGGCGAAGTCGTGGCGATTCCTACCGAAACCGTTTACGGCTTGGCAGCAGACGCGACGAATGATATTGCGTTGCAGAAAATATTCACAACAAAGCAGCGCCCTGCTGATCATCCGCTGATCGTGCATATTGCCGATATTAGTCAGGTCACTGAATGGGTCACAGACTTTCCTGAAGTAGCGGTTGAATTGGCTAAAGCCTTTTGGCCAGGTGCTTTGACCTTGATATTGCCAGCAAAGCATCATGTTTCACGTGTGGTACGCGGCGGCGAGCCAACCATCGCCTTGCGTGTGCCAAATCACCCTATTGCACTTGAATTGCTAAAGCTAAGCAAATTAAGCGTTGCGGCTCCCTCAGCCAACTTATTTACACAACTTAGTCCAACCACGGCGACTCACGTTGAGGTTGGCTTAGGTGCGGATGTCCCGGTGCTGGATGGTGGTGCGTGCCAAGTGGGTATTGAATCCACTATTGTGAGCGTTGCTGCAGATGGTCAATGGCAACTTCTACGTCCGGGTATGATTAGCGAAGCGGATATCGCCAAAGTTGCAGGGCGACCGCAGAGAAAAGTGGTTGAATCTGATAAAGCTGCAGCTACGAGCACAACCCCCAAAGCGCCAGGTCAGCATGCTTTGCATTACTCTCCACGCACACCATTATTTTTATTTAAAGATAGAGCTGCTTTAATTGTTACTTCTGAGCAATTAATAGCAGCAGGCAAAACCTGTGCTGCCTTGTTAATTGGCGATGGCGATATGCCTCAATGTCATGTCGCGCATTTGTCTAATCAGCCAGCAGAAGTGGCGGAGCAGTTGTATGGCGCTTTGCATCAGTTAGATGCGTTAAAAGTGGATAGCTTATTGGTTGAGTTACCTCCAGATACTTCTCCTTGGGCCGCGGTGTTGGATAGGTTAAGCCGCGCTGGCTTTAATAAACATACTTAAGTTTGGTAAAAATACTTAGTAAGGTGTTTTGATCAGTATACCCCTTAATTTTTATGCATAAATGTCTAGCGCATGTGTATGATTTGGGTTTGCAATAAGTACGGTAAATTTTAAGGGTTCAAGATATGACAAAAAAATTAAATCAATTGATGATCGTGGCAAGTTTAATTGCGATGCAGCCATCCTGTAGTTCTTTTAGTCTTAATCCTTTCAGTGCGAGTGGGCAAGAGCAATCACGCACACCACAAAACGCAATTGCCTACGCATGTGATGAAGGCAAACAGTTTTATGTGCGCATGCAAAATAATGGTAACGATGCTTGGTTGATTTATCCTGACCATGAAGTGAATTTAACCAAATCTACCGACAATAGTAATCGCTTTACCAGTGGCGTGATTACGTTGTTGATTAATGGTGACGCAACGACCTTAAACGATGGTGAAAAGGTCGCTTATACAGGTTGCAAGGCACAAGTCAAAAAGTAACTTAGCAATACTATTTAAGTCTTGCTTACATATCTAAAATGGCGTAATTTAACACTTCATCTTTGTTTCTTGTATTAACTATGGAGGTTTCACCATGGATAATAAATACGGTTTGGGTAGCACTAAAGTGGCTACCGAGCATCATGAAACACACCACAAAGCGCCAGTTGAAACTGCTAAGCACTGTAAGTTCTGCGGCAGTGCGGATTTGGTGTTAAGCCCAACTATGCATGACCATCGTTGCGCGCAATGCGGAGAGTTACAAAACGATGTGCCACAAGGCTACTCTTCAGGAAGAAGTAGTGATTTTTAGGCACTAAGTTGACATTGTTTGCCTAGCATCAAAGACAAGTCCAACATTTCTTCTATAAACACGTAAAAAAACCAAAATAAAGCACTAATTATGCGAATTTATAACGATTTAATTCGCTAAAAGTTTTATAATCTTGCGTACAAAAATACCCTTTCCATTAAACAACTCCAAAAGAGAAGATAAATGTCTACACAAAATGCTGATATTGGCCTAGTTGGCCTAGCTGTTATGGGCCAAAACTTGGCTCTGAATATTGCCGATCACGGCTATACCATTGCGGTTTACAACCGTGATTCTAAAAAAATGGTGAACTTCATTGAAGAATGTAAAAAGAATGAGCCATCACACGAACGTGTTGTAGGCCATGCTGATTTAGCTTCATTTGTTTTAAGCATCAAACGTCCACGTAAAATCATTTTGTTAGTTAAAGCAGGTAGCGCAACAGACGTAACAATTAACGCTTTATTACCTTTCTTAGAGCAAGGCGACATCATTATTGATGGTGGTAACTCATTGTGGACAGATACTATCCGCCGTGAAAAAGAATTAGCTGTTAAAGGCATCGATTTCATCGGTTCTGGCGTTTCAGGTGGTGAAACTGGCGCACGTTTCGGCCCTTCGTTAATGCCATCAGGCACACGTAAAGCATGGGCGAGTTTAGAGCCGATTTGGCGCGACATCGCTGCTAAAGTTGACGCTGTAACGGGCGAGCCTATGGAAGGCGGTACACCAGGTAAACCAGTGGTTGGCGGTTTCTCATGTGCTGAGTACATTGGTCCAGACGGTGCTGGTCATTACGTAAAAATGGTGCACAACGGTATTGAATATATCGACATGCAATTGATTTGCGAAGCTTACTGGTTGATGAAAAACTTGCTTGGCATGCCAGCAAATGAAATCGGTAAAGTATTTGAAGAGTGGAATAAAGGCGAACTATCAAGCTTCTTGATTGAAATTACTGCTGATATTCTGCAACAAAAAGATCCAATGGGTCCTGGCTTCTTGGTAGACAAGATTCTTGATACTGCTGGTCAAAAAGGTACAGGTCAATGGACTGCAGCGAATGCGCTTGAATTAGGCGCACCAGCTAACGCGATTGCTGCTGCTGTTTATGCACGTGCACTTTCAAGCTTGAAAGAAGAACGTGTTGAAGCTAGCAAAATCCTAAAAGGCCCAGCGATTAAAGTTGAAAGCGACAAAAAAGCGATTATCGACGCAATTAAAAACGCTCTATATTGCTCAAAAATCTGTGCTTATGCACAAGGTTTCCAATTGATTGATAAAGCACAAGTGGCTTATAACTGGAAATTGAACTTCGGTGAAATTGCTCAAATCTGGCGTGGTGGTTGTATCATCCGTGCACGTTTCTTGCAAAAAATTACTGATGCTTATGCATTGAACTCACGTTTGAAAAACTTGATGTTAGATCCATACTTCACGCAAGCCATGAACGATGGTCAAGAAGGTTGGCGTAAAGTGATTGCCTTGGCAGTCACAAACGGTATTCCAGCACAAGGTTTCGCTGCTGCGATGGCTTATTACGATGGTTACCGCAGTGCGGTGTTGCCAGCTAACTTGCTACAAGGTCAACGTGACTACTTCGGTGCGCACACGTATGAGCGTACTGACAAACCACGTGGTGAGTTCTTCCACTTGGATTGGCCAGAAGCAGGTCGTCCACAGTTAGAAATCTAAGTTAAAAGCTGAGATTTAAAATTAAAAAGCCCGCGAAAGCGGGCTTTTTTGTATTTTAATATATCTAACTCGACACATCTTCTTCAATCATTAATATTTTAAACACCACATTTATCGCAAAAATTAATCTGAATCCCCTCCTCTTCAATCAGAACGGACTCAAGAATATCTAAGCGGTTCTAACAATAAGGGCAACAATTGGATGTTCAGTCATGATGAAATAGACTGAACTAGGAATAAAGGCTCTCTTAGTTAGGTTAGACATCGTTTTACTTTTTTAAGAATTTAAGATACCTCAATATTGTGACTTATAGTCCGTAGATTTAAAGGTCACATATCAATCACACTGAAAAAAGTTAAATCAGTGAAGAATCGCCATGAGTAATTCAATTCTAAAAGTCTTTGGTGCTCGCATCAAATCTATTCGTCTAGAGAAAGGTCTGAGCCAAGAACAGTTAGGTTTAATCGCAGAGCTCGATAGAACCTATATCAGCGGCATTGAACGAGGGTTGAGAAATGTCAGTTTAATCAACATAGAAAGACTTGCACTTGCATTAAATATCGAACCAGCTGAGCTGTTGAAGTTTAGCGAGTCCGATCATGTCTAATCGTGCTTATTACTCTGCAAGCGTATCTAGTTTTCTAATTACATCTACAGATGAAATCATTGGCATAATCACAAGTCAACATTCTCAAGATTTAGTACACCTGCAAACCAACGCTTGGCAACAGCAAATTGAAATCCTAAAAAAATCGTTACTACCAATTCAAAAAGGCCATGTTTTTTTTGAAATGCTTATTCCCAGAATGGGTAGACGTGCCGACGTAGTTTATGTTGTGGATGGTGTCATCTTTGTTTTAGAATTTAAAATTGGAGAGTCTGAATTTAGGTCTAGCGATTTAAGACAAACTGAAGGTTATGCTATGGATTTAAGCTGTTTCCATGAGACTAGCCATAAGCATCTAATCTGCCCAATCTTGATAGCAACAAATGCTAAAAACGAAGTCTTAGATTTCAATAAACAGCTAAATGAAGTGTTACCCACAATCAAATCGAGCGCGAATAATTTATCTAAAACTCTTGCTGATGTTTTAGATAGATATAAATCACTTAATAAAATAGATCCCATATATTGGATAAAAGGACGATATAAACCGACTCCAACTATCATAGAAGCTGCACAAGCTTTGTACGCAAAGCATGATGTTGAGGATATTGCTCGTTCGGATGCTGATGCGATCAATTTGGCTGAAACTGTTGGACGCATTAATGAGATTGTCCATCAATCACGTATTAAGAAACAAAAGTCAATTTGCTTTGTCACTGGCGTACCTGGGGCGGGGAAAACTCTTGTTGGGCTCAATATTGCAACTATACATAACAACGTTCAAGATGAAGAGCACGCAGTGTTTCTCTCAGGAAATGGGCCTTTGGTTGATGTGCTTCGAGAAGCGCTGGCGAGGGATAGTGAGGCTAGGAATCCAAACATTAGCATTACAAATGCAAGAAGGGAAACGGGTAGTTTTATACAGAATATTCATCATTTTAGAGATGAATATTTAAGAGACAGTACCCGAGCACCTATAGAAAAAGTAGTGATTTTTGATGAAGCACAAAGAGCTTGGAGTTTAGAAAAAACTTCTAAATTCATGCAGCAAAAACGTAATCAGTCAGGTTTTTATCAATCAGAGCCTGAGTTCTTAATTAGCGTGATGGATAGGCACGACCAATGGTGTGTGGTAATAGCTTTAATAGGTGGCGGCCAAGAAATTAATGATGGTGAAGCTGGTTTAAATGGCTGGTTCTTAGCACTAGAAAAAAACTTTACTGATTGGCAAATTTATTATTCAGAAAAACTTAAGCAAAAAGAGTATGCGGGTGAAAATGTAGCAATAAATCTTTTAAAAAATACACAATCTTACAGTGAGTCAAGTTTGCATTTGGCTACTTCTATGCGCTCATTCAGAGCAGATAAGCTGTCACACTTTGTTCATTATCTTATACATAACCTGCCTGCCGAAGCACTTTCAATTTACCAACAAATTAGCGAACATTATCCGATTTTTGTAACACGGGATTTATCAAAAGCTAAAGATTGGGTTAAAAAGCAAAAAAGAGGTTTAGAAAGCTGTGGCTTAATAGCATCGGCTGGTGCTAAGAGGTTAAAGGCAGAAGGCATATTCGTCAATAATGAAATTGATGCCACACATTGGTTTTTAAATTCACAAGATGATGTGCGCTCATGCCACTTTCTAGAAGATGCTGGTACAGAGTTCCTAGTTCAAGGTTTAGAACTTGATTGGTGTTTAATTGCTTGGGATGCAGACTATCGATATAAAAATAATGCTTTTGAACATTGGAGCTTCAAGGGCAGTAAATGGATGCATGTCCACAATGAATCACAACAAAGGTACTTAGAAAACTCGTACCGAGTTTTGTTGACAAGAGCACGTCAGGGTATGGTGATTTATTTGCCTAAAGGATGCAACCAAGATTTAACTCGTTTAACATCATTTTATGATGAAACTTATCAATACTTGAAAGGGTGTGGTATTTCAGAAATCTAAGCTTTAATCAACGACGCATGATATTCCGCCACATCTAAGCGTCTAGTGCAGATTGGTTTGCGTAATCAACCGCATGAAAAGCTCTACTCACCGTGCATACACTGCGCTGTTATCTCTTAATGTAAGATAAAAGGCTCTGCCCTGTATCAGTTCTTGGCATCACCATTCTCGCTAAGTGCTGAAGCACTTAGCGAGAATGCGAAAGCCGCGTTGATATTGCCTCGCAGGGCAGTGCCTTTATAAATTTTACTAGTGAGATGGCGTTTGCTGCGTGCTTTTTAGGCTGAGTAATATGCTAATTCCAAGCACTGCAATCACCACCGCGAGTGAAACTGCAACGGGTATATTAAACCACTCCACAATCAACATTTTAGTACCAACAAACATGAGTACTACGGCTAAGCCATATTTGAGCAAATGAAATCTATCTGCCATGTCGGCGAGTAAAAAGTACAGCGCACGCAAACCTAGAATGGCAAAGATGTTAGATGTGAATACGATGAAGGGGTCGCTAGTGATGGCGAAAATGGCTGGAATACTGTCCATGGCAAAAATTACGTCAGAAAATTCAACGAGTATTAATACTAAGAACATGGGCGTAAACCAACGCACGCCATTTTTAGTCACCCAGAATTTATCGCCATGATAAGTATCGGTAATGCACATATGCTTTTTCAGCCATGTTAATAATGGATTTTTGGCTAAATTTGGCTCTTGGTCTGCAAAAACAAACATCTTGATGCCAGTAATCAGCAAAAATACTCCAAACACATAAAGCACCCAATGAAACTCGGCAATCAACCATGCGCCAAGCAGTATCATCAGTGCTCGTAACACAATTGCCCCTAGCACCCCATAAACAAGTACGCGCTTTTGATATTCAATCGGCACGGCAAAATAAGAAAACAGCATGACGAAAACAAAAATATTGTCCATTGCTAAAGTTTTTTCTAGCAAGTAACCTGTGAGGTACTCCATCGTTTTAGCGTCGGCGATTGCGCGTCCTGAGGTGTGGTCTAACCAAGCCCACAATGCGCCACCAAACGCTAGCGCTAGTGAGAACCAAATGAACGACCAAACGAGCGCCTCTTTAGCGCTGACTTTGTGTGCACCTTTGCGACCTAACGCGAACATGTCTATAGATAACATAGCAACGACAAATAGGCCAAAACCTGACCACATCCACCATGTTCCAATTGTTTGCATTTCACCCATTTGATTTATCTTTCTAAGTTTTTTATATGTATTATTTTTTAGTTCACTGCTGTTACTTCATCCAAATGCGCAGTCCATTCACGCCAAACCGCCCATACGACCGACAGCACAATTGGCCCGATAAATAGCCCAACTAATCCAAAAGCAAGTAGTCCACCTAGCACGCCAAATAACACTAATAGAAAGGGTATTGGGCTAATACTGCTAATAAATAAAGGTCTAAGCACATTATCGAGTTGACTAACGATAGCTGCGCCCCAAATCCACACGCCAATGGCCGCACCAGTTTCACCTTGCAACAATAACAACAGTCCTGCAGCACCCCAAGCTAAAGGTGTTCCAAATGGAATAAGCGCTAATATCATGGTTAATACGCCAAACATCACAGGTGAACTTAAGCCAGCGACCCAGTAACCCAACCCAGCCACCACGCCTTGCACTAATGCGGTGAGTAAAATGCCATACACTACGGCGCGAGTAGTGGTGCCTGCGGCATGCAAATAGTCGTGAACATGAGCCCCTATAAATCGTTCCAATACGTGACGTAATTCGCGCACAATGCGTGTGCCGTCACGAAAGAAGAAAAATAAAATGACGACAACAAATATCATTTTTGCCAAGCTTTTGCCTAGTCCACCCGCTAGCATGCTCAGGTCTGCTGTATGTGCAGCAAGCCAATTTTTAAAGACTAATGAAGCACCATTGGGATTGGCGGTAAAGTGAGCCTGCTGTTGCATTAACCATTCACCTAGCCAAGGTAGGCTGCGTAATGTTTCTGGTACTGGTGGAGGGTTTGCTAAAAACGCCTGAAGCGCAGGAAACAAATGACCGAGCTCAAGTTGCGCCAACCAGACGAGCCAAATTAATGGTAAAAATAGTGTCAGTGCTAGCAACGCGGTAGCTAAAAAGGCTGCTAGCGTGTCTTTATTGTTGCACCAGCGGCGGATTCGCTCAGCTACAGGCCATGATGCATACGCTAAAACACCTGCCCATGCGATAGGTGCAAGAAACGGTGCAACCACCATAGACGCGAGTGCTATTAAGCCGCCCAGTGCTAGCCATGGCACGATGCGGCGACTAATTTTAGTTTTAGCACTGAGCACTTATTGAAACCCTATTTACTTGTAGCGCCATGGTTGCTGCTGGCAATCCTGTCCATCAGTGCAAACATTACGCCAGAAAATACTAGCGTTAAGTGAATACCCACTAACCAAGCAAGTTGATAATTACCATTAGGTTCTGCTAATACTTCTTTTACGTTGATAAAGTATTTAAGCAACTCAATCCCAGAAATCGCCACGATAGAGCCAATCAGCTTCAGTTTTAAGTCAGAAAACCCAACATGTCCCATCCACTCTGGGCGGTCTTCATTGTCGCCAGTATCAATTTTAGAAACAAAGTTTTCATAGCCAGCAAAGATGATAATCAGCAGCAAGTTTGCGACTAACGTAATATCTACCAAGGTTAGAATCCCTAGTAATGCTGCGCCACCATCCCCACCAAATACGGTGGGAATAAGTGCGAAGAACGCCTTACTAAACTTAACCAATAACAAGGCAATGCCCGCAATTAAGCCGAGGTAAAACGGCACTAGTAGCCAACGACTTCCGAACATGAAGTGTTCTAAGAACAGCTCAACACGTTTAATTTTCATTTCTTCATCTCAATTTTTATGAATTGCTACGTAAGGCAGCAATGCGTTCAGATAGGTCTGGGTGGCTTGAGAACAGGCGTTTGAAGCCGCTAGCGCCACCACCAGAAATGCCTGAAGCAGCCATTTGTTTAGGTAAGGCAGATGGTTCGTGTTCAGCTTGCAGACGCTCTAAAGCCGCAATCATTTTCTTAGCGCTTGAAAGTTTTGCTGCGCCAGCATCTGCACGGAACTCACGCTGACGAGAGAACCACATCACGATAATAGAAGCCAATACGCCCAATAATAGTTCTGCGATAATCATCGTGACAAAGAACGCTGGACCTGTACCTTTTTCAGTTTTGAAAATAATTTTATCTACTGCATAGCCAATGACGCGTGAGAGGAACATCACAAAAGTATTCACCACACCTTGAATTAAGGTAAGCGTTACCATGTCGCCATTAGCAATATGCGAAACTTCGTGAGCCAGCACGGCCTCGGCTTCGTCCTTACTCATTTTGTTGAGTAAGCCCGTTGATACTGCAACTAATGAGCTGTTTTTAGTCATCCCGGTTGCAAAAGCGTTAACCTCAGGCGAGTCAAATACTGCGACTTCTGGCATCTTGATGCCGACCATATCGGCCTGAGCACGCACTGTTTTAATCAACCAGATTTCAGTAGGTGTACGAGCCTCTTCAATGACTACCGCGCCAGACATGCGTTTAGCAGACCACTTAGACATTGCCAGTGAGATAAATGCACCACCAAAACCCATGATAGCGGCAAAGGCCAGTAGATTGCCTAAATCCAGACCGTTGGCATTAAGGTAAGGCTCTACCCCAAGGATGCGCATGGTTAGTGAAAGTACCAACATAATGGCAAGGTTGGTGGCTAAAAAATAAATAATACGTTTCATTGCGAACTCCATAACATCAAATATTGAGCGGTTAATTTCATCTTCAGTTTGCTCAAGCTAAAGTATTGATACTAAATTACTAACTAAAGGTAAGTTTGCTTAATCATCAGTTGCTAATGGAATAGGTACAGAGTCATAGGAATGCTCACGTAATTTTTCTAATCTTCTGGTCAGTGTACGTGCGCAACGGTCACTCGCGCGATCAATGGCGACATATAAGTCAGCTTCCGTGTCTTCTATGACAATGTTACTGTGTCCAGCCAAGACCAAATTAATCTGGCATCTTTTATCTATGCCACCACGCGGCCCATTGATGTCAGCTAGGCTGATACGTGCATGCATGACGTGCCCATCATTTCTATCTAAGGCAAATTGCATACGGCGCGTGGCGTAATCGCGGATACCGTCGGTTAATGAAAAACCATTTGTTTGAATATCAAGTTGCATCTTAATCTCCTAAGTAAGCATTAACGTGTAGCTATACTAGGTGAATTAACACATCGTAAAAATAAAGATTATACTGATAGATAATTCGTAAAAAACTGATGGTTGGCCGATTATGTTGAACTACAAACAGCTGAATTATTTTTGGCAAGTAGCGCGAGCTGGCAGTATTGCACGTGCAAGCGAGCAACTTGACCTCACACCACAAACCCTGAGCGGGCAAATAGGGTTATTAGAAGCCTCACTTGAAGCAACATTGTTTAAGCGAGTTGGGCGTGGCTTGGAGCTTACGGAAACCGGACGTTTGGCTTTATCTTATGCAGATGAGATATTTGAAATAGGCGCAGAGATGGAGCAAGCGCTGAGTGGAGGCACCGTGAAGCAAGTGACAACTTTTAGAGTGGGCATTGCTGATGTCATGCCTAAATCAATCGTCTACAGCTTACTTGCCCCCGCGATGACGCTGAGTGAGCCGATAAAAATCATCTGTAGAGAAGATAAGTTAGATAAGTTGCTAGGCGATTTAGCCATACATCGTCTTGATTTGGTGCTGTCAGATAGGCCGATGCCTGAGCAATTGGATATCAAGGGGGATAATCATAAATTGGGTGAATGTGGCATCAGCTTTTTTGCCACACCAGCACTGGCGGTAAAGTATCAGGAAGGTTTCCCCGCTAGCTTAAATCAGGCGCCTTTATTAGTGCCGAGTTTAGATACGGCAATGCGTCGCAGGCTGATGCGCTGGTTTGATGCGGAGCGCATACGCCCACAAATTGTTGGGGAGTTTGATGATAGTGCGTTGATGAAAGCTTTTGGCCAAGCGGGCATCGGTATTTTTATGGCGCCCTCAGTCATTGCATCGGAAATTACACGGCAATATGGGGTCGTTGAACTCGGCAAAACTGAAGAAGTGCAAGATTATTACTACGCCATTTCAGTTGAACGGCGCTTTGATCACCCAGCCGTCGCGGCAATCCGCGATACGGCTAAACAAGGGCTTTTTACCAATTAAAGTACTTTTTAAAAGTATTATTGTGATTACATTGTTCGGCTGAACAAGTTCAAGGCTAACTGATAGCAGAGCATTGCTGTTTGGGCGTCGTAACGCTCATCGCCATCACGCATAAAGGCGTGTTGCGCATTGAACTCATGCCAAGTGAATGTGAGGTTAGCTTCAGTCAACTTGTTGTACACTTGAGTTCTACCAGCGGTTGGGATGTGGTTATCTTGCTTGCCCCAAATCATCAACAGTTCGCCGGTAATGTCGCTCAGGCGCTCCATGCTATGTTGACCAGGTTTATTCGGAATGGTCATTGAATGCAAATCGGTTGCATAGAAACAAGCGGTACTCTTGATTTCTGGCTGCAGCGCAGCACGGAAAGCTAGGTGACCGCCGATACAAAAGCCCATCGCGCCAATGTTGCCGTCATACCAATCCTGTTGTTTAATAAACGCAATCATAGCTTGATTATCTGTATCGTAGCCTTGCACATCCTTTGCAGCTTTGTCTGCATTGCCTTTGTCGCGACCAGCGTCGTCATACGCCAATACCGTGCCAATTGGGTTTAATTCATGAAACACTTCAGGTACTAGCACCACATAGCCGTGGCTAGCGATGATTTTAGCTGCACTTTCAATCGGGCCTGTTTGCTGAAAAATTTCAGAATAAAACAAAACAGTAGGAAACTTGCCATCAGCACTTGGCTTGCCGCCTACAGGGCGATGAATATACGTGCGCATCACACCGGTTGCGGTATTGATGTCTGCGATTTGGCTTTGAACTTTCATTGCTTACCTTTTAAATGAGCGCGTAAATGTGCGTCTAAATGATTGCGTAGTAAAATAATTTCGACATTGTACAACGATGAAATTCATTACGGTAAGGATGATGTCGAATAACTTGAATCAAGTATTCATGATTTTAAGACAAATGCACTAGATACTGACGACTGTTTAGGTTTGGTTATTCGTTAAAACATCCGCAAAATAATGGTTTACATCACGGTGATTGGCTTCGTCATTGCGAACGGCAATAATCACTTCTCTTAGCCTAGCGCTTGCATCAAGTTGCCAATAATCAATGGCAATCTGCGGCGCGGGTACATTCTCATACGTGCCGTTGTCGACGCCTGCTAGATATTCTGTATAACTGTAAACCGCTTCTTCTTCAAAGTAACCCACTAAGCGATGCGCTGTTTTTGAAGAAATTAAATAAAGTAGGAAGAATAGATTATAGAAAATACCTTGAGCCAACATAATTAAGCCGCGCTCAAATCGATTGGGCTGGGCAATGTGAATAAACGTCATTAAATGCATGCGCTCATTTTCGGCTTCATCTAAAAGTTTGCGTATCCAGCCATTATCGGGCTGCATAAGACGAATTGCTTTTAAATGCTGTAAAGCACCAGCTACCATGCCTGGTACGCCGGCAACGGTTTCTAGTACAACGGCACGATGTCCATAGCGATTAGCAAAAAAAGTATCTGCAAAAAAACGCAATATTTTGGTAATTCTTAAAGCCACACGATCAGAAAGATTTTCTGGTGTATGGTGTGGTATGGCAACAAATTGCATTTCAGTGACATTACTCACGGTGACCACCTTTAAAATGATTAAGGATTAATTTTATACTCATTGTGTGTCAATCTACTCATGATATCTAACTTAGAAAAGTAGTGTAATTCGATTTTTGTCATTAAGTATAATCAGGACTGGCGGCAAGTCATTTTGTTCAGTTCATAGGCAATATGTTTTTAGTTTCAATATAGTTTCATCGATTGTAAAAATAACAGTATCCGAAAATAGTAGAGATAAGGTTTGCTATACCGGCTACTAATTTCGTAAAATGATGTTTTATATTGTAATTATTTTATGCAGCGCATAAATTTTTACTTCTTGTTAAAGTTCACGCTATGTCAGTCACGATACAACTCACTATTAACGGTAAGCCACGCAGTTTTGATGCGGAAAATTTCACAGTAGCGCAATTGGTTGTTAATCTTAATCTAGAAGGCAAACGCCTCGCCATTGAGTGTAATGGTGAAATAGTGCCGCGTAGCCAGTTTGCAGATACACCGTTGTTAGATGGTGATAGGTTGGAAATAGTCGGTGCTGTAGGCGGCGGTTAGCGTAAGGCAGTGGGTAGGTCGGACTTAGGTTCGAGAAATCAGGTAAAGCCCGAACTACAATGTTAAAAGGATATTCAAGTTGTCAGATTTATTAAAAATTGCAGGTAACACCTATCAATCTCGCTTATTAGTGGGCACGGGTAAATACGCCGATTTTGCGCAAACACGCGCTGCGATTGATGCCAGCGGTGCGGAAATTATCACAGTGGCGATACGCCGTACCAATATTGGCCAAAATGCTGGCGAGCCTTCTTTGTTGGATTTTTTACCACCAGAAGAATTTACTTATCTGCCGAACACTGCGGGTTGTTATTCTGCTGATGACGCCGTGCGTACCTTGCGCTTAGCACGCGAGTTGCTGGATGGTCATAAATTAGTCAAACTAGAAGTATTAGGCGACCCAAATACACTCTATCCAAACATGATAGAAACACTCGCCGCGGCTAAAACATTGGTCAAAGATGGTTTTGACGTGATGGTGTATTGTTCTGATGACCCTATCATCGCCAAACAGTTAGAGGAAATTGGCTGTTGCGCTGTGATGCCTTTAGCGTCTTTAATCGGCTCTGGCATGGGCATTTTAAACCCATGGAATCTGCAAATTATTATTGCCAATGCACAAATCCCAGTGCTGGTAGATGCTGGCGTGGGCACCGCTTCTGATGCGGCGATTGCCATGGAGCTTGGTTGCCAAGGTGTGTTGATGAATACCGCTATTGCCGCAGCGCGCGATCCTGTGTTGATGGCATCAGCCATGAAAAAAGCGGTTGAAGCTGGACGTGAAGCTTATTTAGCTGGCCGTATGCCTAAAAAACTATATTCAGCTAGCCCAAGCTCACCATCTGAAGGTTTGATTACAAAATGACTACGGATAAGCATTACGAATGCACCGTCACGGTTGAAACGGAGTTTCTTGCAGATCAATCAGATATTGCACGAAATCGTTACGCTTTTGCTTACCACGTTAAAATCGCAAACACTGGTAATGTCGCTGCGCAGTTGATTAGCCGTCATTGGGTGATAAAAGAGGCGAATGGTGAGCAGCAGGAAGTCAAAGGTTTAGGCGTGGTTGGCGCTCAACCTTTATTGAATCCGAATGAGCATTTTGAATATACCAGCGGCACCGTATTGAGTACGCCCATGGGTGAAATGCATGGCACTTACCAAATGGTGGCAGACGATGGTACGCAGTTCGATGTTGTCATTCACCCGTTTACCCTTAATATGCCTAGAGTTTTGCATTAGTGCTTACTTTCTCGTTTAACCTCTAAAGTGATGACAATCAATTGATAAAAAGAATTACAGCACTTCTTTTGGTGGCGATTATTAGCGGTGGTCTTACTGCATGCGCAAGTAAAAGTCTAAAAGCAAGTCCGCCCACTAAGCCCGTTGCTAAATGCGACTGTAGCCCGAGTAAAAATGCTGTAAAGGTAGCACCTGATACTAGCCCTGTACAAATTGTTGAGCCTGATAGACCAGTAATAGAAGCTAAGCCACTAGATGTAAAGCCTGCTGATTCAAAAATCGCTGACTACGGTTTGTTAAAACCCGCACTATGGGAAGACGTTGATGGCTTGGGTCAAAGTAAACAAAATTTATCTGATCTGAGTCTATCTTGGCCAGCTTGGATGCAAAGTTGCAGCACGCTTATCAATAAACCTATGTGGCAAAAAGTCTGTAATGCCGCCACACAACTTAATAGTCAAACGACTAATAAACCTAACCCAGAAGCTATTTTTGCGTATTTCAAGCAAAATTTTTCTGTGTATAAAACTACTAATATTGATGGGTCAGATAGCGGCCTAATTACAGGCTATTACGAGCCAGTACTAAGAGGTAGCCGTTTTAAATCTGCTAAATATCCCAATCCTTTGTATCAGGTGCCGACTGATTTAGTGACGGTTGAGCTGGATAGTTTGTTTCCAGAGCTGAAATACAAGCGTGTACGTGGCCGATTGGTGGGTAATAAATTAGTGCCCTACTACAACAGAGCGGACATTGAGTCAGATGCCGCACCGTTAAAAGGCCGTGAGTTTATGTACATAGATGACATCATCGATGTTTTCTATCTTCAAGTGCAAGGCTCAGGGCTAGTGCAGTTAGAAAGTGGCGAGCAAGTGCATGTTGGCTATGCAGATCAGAACGGATTCACTTATAACTCTATCGGACGCTTACTCGTAGAACGTGGTGAGTTGACTATGGCTAATGCTTCTATGAACGGCATTAAAAATTGGGCGCGCAATAACCCAGCCAAACTACGCGAGTTACTGAATAGTAATCCCAGCTACGTATTTTTTAGAGAGCTGCCTGCAGGTTTGCCCGGCCCATTGGGAGCGCTGGGCGTGCCTATTCTAGCCGAACGTGTTGTGGCAATAGATCCTAAATATGTGCCTTTAGGCGCCCCGGTATTTTTGTCTACCACGGAGCCAAACAGTAATAAGCCGCTTAAACGTTTGATGATGGCGCAAGATACCGGCGGTGCGATTAAAGGCGGCGTACGCGCTGACTTCTATTGGGGTGATGGTAATGAAGCGGGCGCCAAGGCTGGTGCAATGAAGCAATCAGGCAAGATTTGGGTATTTTTGCCGAAAGAGTTTGTCATTAATAAGTAAAAATTTAAATCCTTCAAAGCATGCGGTAGATAACAAAAAAGGGTGCATAAAGCACCCTTTTGCATAAGCCAGAGCTTATTATTTAAACTATTTATTCATTACGTACATTGTCACTTCGAAACCAAAACGCATTTCTGTAGCTGCTGGTGTTGTCCACATAATAATTCTCCTTTTTAGTTTAATTTCGCATCGCATTTCTGCTTAACGTGTTGCTACTATAAGCCTGTGCTGAATTAATAGAATGACTAGAGTCATGAATGACAGCTAATGAAATTCATTAGATTTCATTAGCTGACTGTTAATTTCTAGCGTTGCGCTTTAGCAGTTTACGTATGAGCCAAGTCAACCCACCCACAATAAACATCAATACAGCAGCTACTGGTAGCGGTAGTAATGATGGTGATGCTAACTTTAATGCAGCGCCATCTTTAAGTGCTTCAGGAAGAGGATTTGGCGTGGTGGGTATGATCTTCCATTGACTGCGGTCAGCTGGTGCTTGATGCATGTATTGATCAAAGCTATACACGGGCGCCAAACCAAACGCGCGGCTAGAGGGAATTTGCGGAATTCGTACAAAGTAAATCGCTTCAATATCTTCACTAATTTGGCGCATGAAGGGTGTCGTTGGATTGTGGTCAGTGTAAAGCTTGCTTGACCATTGATTGGCACCTAGTAATAAATTTTCGCCAATTGCATCAAATGTAACCGCTGGGAAAAGGCGCGTGGTTTCAGTATTCAGATAATCATAAATTGCGCGGCCTTTGCTTAGGCTCATTTCAGTGGCAGCTACATAGATATAGGCAGCAGTGGCTTTAAGCTGGCTTTCAACACCTCGCGTAGGGATGTTCCATCCAAGCGCTCTAAGCGTATCGATGCTGGTGCCTGCGCAGTTGTTCCGTGAGTGATCGTAGACAAAATCATTGCGATAAAAATGGTTGTAAATGCGGTTGGTTGTGGCCTGAAATTGTGAAGGTACAGTATCACTTTTTAGCACCGCAACCAGCATGTAGGAAGGGCGGTAAAAGCTCTGACCGCTATTAAGGTCAGCCAAGTATTTATCCATAGGTGTAATGCCTGCGATGATGCCTTTTTCGCTATTCGCGGCAAGATTGTAATAGTTATTCACCAGCCAACGTGAGTAATTGCCATCGGCTTCCATGCGACCTGTCACCACAGCAAAATGACCGCCATGTGCTTCATCGTCATCGCCTTGCGCGCCATTGAGCATGAATGCGAGCACGGCTTTTCCAGCTACTTCTTTTGCTACACCTGGTGCTTTTTCCCAAAGCAGTCGGCTTTCGTAGACGCTTTTAGCGCCGCCATTTTCATATTGAACTAAACTTTTTAGTGATTCATTAGTGTTCAACGCGTTAAGATTTGCATTGGCATCAATTTTGAAATCAAGCGGCCAAACTGTACGTGCGGTAAACCCTTTGTCGGTCAATTCTCCGCGTAATCTGACATCTCGTTGTTTAAAAAATTGTAAAGTGCTGTCATTCCAATAAGAAAGATTGCTTGGAATTTTATTGGTAATGAAAAATGGACTAGTTAAACTTGATGTTTCAATCACCATCGTACCGTTATCATTAAGTCTGGCTTGTGGAATCACATATTGCGAGCTCAGCCATACTAGGGGAGGTAACGCTTTTTCATCTTGATTTTTAACTACTTCTTGCAACGTAAAGTCGGCTTTCGAAACTACTGCTATAGGCATGACTTTTTTAGGGACAGCGATCAATTCTTTTTTAAAATACCAAAGCGCTTGTGGAATAGTGGCACAGTCTTGGCATTGCCCGTCGGTAATTGTGAAATTGTCAGCAGAGTAAAGGCCGAGTAAGCCATCCTCAGTTGCTGGAATAGGATTGGCTTGAGTATTTAGACTTAAAAGTAAAAATGTTGGTGCGATGAGTGTAGATGTAATTTTTTTCATTCTTGAATGCAAGTGAGTTATCTAGCAGGCTTATATATTTAACGCTTAATCCATGCGATAAATGTTTTGAAGTATTCAGGTTGACGAATACACAGGTAGATAGTCACCAATACATTAAGTAATGCAGTGGCTAAAAATAACTGTGGAATATTAAGACCTTTGCCCAGTAATAATATGGAAAAGCCCGCTGAAACCACCATAAATAGAGCATTCAAAATATTATTAGCAGCAATTACGCGGGATTGATGGCTTTTTTCAGCGCGTGTTTGAATTAATGCGTAAAGCGGGACGATATAAAGCCCGCCAAAGAAACCTGTTAAGGCAATATCAGCCAACAAGCGCCAGCGTGCCACGGACTCATGGTTAAAACTGTAAACATCAGGGTTGTAAGCATGGCTGTAGGTGATAAATGACTTGTAATCGAACATGGCTTTAAGATTTACAGTTTCATGCAGGTAAGTGCTAGAAAAGTATAAATCAGCGCCAAATATAGTGAGTCCGATGGCGCCGAATACCACCAAACCGACTTCTAACTTCCCTTTGGATAGCTTTTCGCACATGAGTGAACCAATGCCGATGCCGATTGAGAAAATAGACAGCAGTAAAATAAAAACACTTTCATTACCCAGCAAGATGTCTTTTGCAAAATTTGGGAATTGCGCCAATAAAGTTGCGCCGTAAAACCAGAACCAAGAAATACCAACAATCGCTAGCCATATGGTTTGGTCGGCCCAAATAAATTTAATGTTTTTTACCGTTTCGGTGATGGGGTTCCAATTAATTTTAAGGTTAGCATCCGCGGAAGGTGAGTTTGGTATGCCTCGGCTGCTAAAGTAACCTAAAAAGCCGATTGCAATAATGGCGATGCTGGTAAATAGTTCGTGATGCGCAACAGTGGCCAGTGATGCGCCTAGTACTTGACCCAGCAAAATTGCCACAAAGCTACCCATTTCCACCATGCCATTGCCACCAATTAGCTCCGTTTCCTTTAGATGCTGTGGCAGGTAAGAGTATTTTACTGGGCCGAATATGGTTGAATGCATGCCCATCATAAATAATGCTGTCGCTAGCAGCCAGATGTTATGCAAAAAGAACCCCGCGCTGGCGAAAGTCATAATCCCTATTTCAAATATTTTTACATAGCGAATGATTTGCGACTTTTCAAACTTATCGGCGATTTGCCCCGCAGTGGCTGAGAATAGAAAGAATGGCAAAATAAATAGCCCTGGCAGCAAAGTGGCGAGCGTTGCGCCATCGATACTACTTAGGCTTGAAGCATGAAAAGCCACTAATGTGATGAGCGCAGTTTTAAATACATTATCGTTAAATGCGCCTAAAAACTGTGTAAAAAAGAATGGTCGAAAACGCTGTTCGCTCATTAGGGTGAATTGATTGCTCATGGATTGATTCCTATTTTCTAGTTTTTATTTGAACGGACTTATTCTTTAGTATCAGTTTTGAGTAATGAGAACGCCATGCCAGCTAGTAGCAATACACCTAAAAGCAAGCCGCCCCATAATAGCCAGCGTTTGTAATCGATAGGCGCTGTCCAAGTGTTAGCTGCTTGTTCAGTTGATGTGTTGTTAGCACTCACTTCTAACGTAAGGCTTGATTTTGCTAGTGTTTGTATTTTTTCAATCTTGTAATCTGGGATTAAACTAGCGATTGAAATGTTGTTCACAATGCTAGGTTTTTCACCAACATGCAGTGTAAATGGTGCTTGTCCACGGGCGTTCCATACCACAGTGGATGGTAGCCAGCCTAAAGATAAACTTGGGTTTTCTGCACCGATGCCACCGCTTGCTTGGTTGAATTGCAGACGCCAATAGCGAGCCACAGTTGGTGATAAAACTACGTCAGGGCTAGTGAAAGTTTTGCCTTGTTGCATCAGGCGATACACTGATGCGGTCGTCAGGTATTCCCAAGGTTCGTTGGTATTGTTACGCACCTGAATAGTTGCATTGGTAATGGTGTTGTTTTGCGGTAGTTTGATCTGCAAGTAACTTGCAGGAAAATGTCCGGCAGATTCGAAATCGATATTCACTAAGCCGTTTTTAGTGTCTTCGCTGCGCGCTAGCAATTGAATAGTTTGTAGCACTAACTGAGGGGCGATGCTTTGCACTTTGCTGTATTCAGCATTGGTTTTTGTGAGTTTAAAGCTCGTGCCATTTGGCTCTATAGCGCGAATTTGTAAATAGCGTGCTTCGGTCGGGCTATCTAGCGAAATGGTATTTTGCAGAATGCTGTTGTTCGCATTAGCTGTTTTCAGCAGTACTGCATTACCTGCGTGCGACCAGTTTTGCAAATCGTGACTAGTTAGCACTTCCAAAGTGAGTAGCTTGCCGTCAACGCCTTGCCAATCAACTGAAATAGTTTCTAAAGGCGCATGTTTTTTGCCAGCATCTAGCAGATAAATGGCGTTGGCTTTTTTACTAGCATCAGCTTCGCCGTCGCTTGAAACAATATCAAGTGAAGTATTGCCTGCACCTTTCTGTAAATGAATACGTAACTCGTTTGGGTTGTCCAGCGCACTTTCTTTAATCGGATAAATAATCAGCGGTTTGCTGTCTTGGTGCGTTGTGGTTTGCGGATGTAAGTCTTCATAAGGTATCAGCGCATAAGGCACTTGTTCGCCTGACGCATTTTGTATGGTCAAGTCTTGCAGTGAGCTGCTGTGCGTGTATTGATAAACTTCTTTGCTGATGTTGGTTTGGTAAAATGGCTCGTTACCATTGGCATCTAACTTAAAGCTGGCTGCCATTGCGGGTGGCATCAGCACAACGAGCAAACCCGCAATCATCAGTTGAGTGTTTTTCATGGCAATATCCTTTTTGAGTCTGTTCTTATTTTTAGATTACTATTTTTAAGCAGCATTGAGTTCTTTTTTAACTGGCGGTAGCGGCGCAAAATAACCCATCACCAGCAACATCAAACCTGCACCAATGAACGAAGCGATGCGTTCAACCGAGCCATGTTGTGATAAATCGAGTAAGAATAATTTAGCCACCACTAAGCCCATTAATGCTGCGCCGACAATCCAAATTTGGCGTTGACCACGTTTGTGTGCAAGCAGCATGAGTGCGAAGGCTGTGACACCCCACAAGAAAGTGAACGACATTTGCACTGTAGAGTTGGTGAATATTGACGCCCATTCGAATGGTGTACCCACCCAATGATGCAGCGTGCGCAACAATATACCATTGAGCAAGGTAAAGCCCATGATGCTAGGTATTACAGGCATCATGCTTTGTAGCTTGCCTAAGTGTTTATGCACTCCGCGATGCCAGATGAATAACAATAGTAGTACCGCTGCTAAGGTAATATCTAGTGGGTTAATCAATGGCACATAAGGTAATGGTGCTGCGTTGCCGCTTGAGTTAAACGACATAAACATAAACCAACCGATGAGTGATGCAACCAGCGGCACACAGCCAATCCAAGCCCAAGTGCGGGCGCTGCTTAGTTGTGCGCTTGAAAGCGTATTCTTTTTAGCGAATTGCCAGCGCGTGATGCCCAATACGATAGCAATTGGAATAATCGCCCAACCGATGTCTTTCCAAACGTTGGATTCTTGCACATATAAGCCAAGCTGATATTGCCATTCCATCACGCCAATAATTGCACCTATCCATAACAATGGTGCGCGTAGAAACGAGCCGTTTGGAATATGGTCACGTTTAATCAGCCAGATGTAAGCGGCAAAAGCACCTAGCCAGCTATAAGCGCCGAAATAGGCAAATGGGTGTTTGTTATCAAACGCAACTAAGAATAACTCCCAAAGTAGAGTGATTACCATGGCTGGCATTAATAGCAGGCTTAATTTCGCAAGTTTCTCCCATCTAAAGAAGCGCGAAACAAGCGGCAGCAACACACTAGTGATGGCGATAAACGCAAGGCTTGCGTGCATAAATAAGTCTTTATCTAACAGCTCATCAACCGCAGTTAAGCCCGAAGACACCCACCATAACCAGCCCCACAAGGCTAATAATGTAGTCAGTAATGAGAATTTTTCAGGGCGTAATTTATTCCACAAGGCACCACATGCCCAGCCAGAAAGCGCGATAAATCCAACGCCTAAATACATATTTTGGTCATTCACTCCCGTGTAACCAGTCAACCCCCAGCCTTTAATAAAGGCAAATGCCGCGAGTATTTGTAAGGCCAAGCCTGACAGCGTTGGAAATGTGCGATTTTGACGCAAACCCACCCATAACAAGCCCACACCTTCAACAGCCCAAGCGGCTGATGTCCAGCGACCATCTAAAGCAAGCGGTAAGGTTAACGTGATAAAGCCTATGCCTAGTGCTAAAAAGCATTCGCCTAAGAATTTTAGCGTTTCAAGCTTACGTTTAAATACCCACCAAGCCAAACCTATGTAGAACACACCAAGTGCTAACGCGCTATAAGCAAGGCCAAAATGCGAATCTTTCAGTAAAGCATATTGCAGGCTAAATGCGACTAATGGTGTGCCAAAGACTAAAGTGGCATCAACATAATCACTCGCTTTTGCCGCTTGGCGATGGGCGAATAACACTGCAATACCAGTGAACAACAAGAAGAAAATAATCAGGAAGGGTTCGGTGGTGGCAAAGTTGTCAGGCACGTAACTTTTCGCACCCCATATAGTGCCGATGATAAACGTGAAAGCCCAACCAAGCACATTCAGTGGGCGCCAGCTTTTGTTGAATGCCACGTAGGCAATCGCTAGGTTCAGCACTAAGTAATAACTAAACAACCCTACATGGCTGCCGTGCCCAGTGGAGGTGAGTACGGGTGCCAAAAAGCCGCCTGCAAAGCCCAGCACGGCGAGTGGCATAGCAGATTGTTTGACCGCTATAAACGCTGAAAGGAATGCGATTGCGACCAGTAATGGAAAAGCAGCGCCTGCAGGTATTAATTGATACAGCTTCAATGCGGCAAAAATCGTGAGGTATAAAATGCCGATACCACCACCTTGTAAAGCCCATGAATACTCAGTGCGCTTGTCGCGCAAGCGCCAACCGACTACGAGTAAAGCCACGCCGCCTAAAGCAACCGCTGCCAAACGTAATTCAATAGGGATAAAGCCATTATCAACCGCAAGTTTGAGTAAAAAGCTAATGCCGATAAACAAAATCACGATGCCAGAACGCACGAGCGTATTGCCGCCAAATAGCCAATCCTTTGCTGCAGTAATGCCTTTCTCAATAAAGTTGGGCTCTGCAAGTTTAATCGGTGGTCGGGTGATGGTTTTTGGTGCAGCAGAACTTGTGGTCGAAGCGCTGACTGGTTTGATAGAGACTTCTTGAGCGCTTGCTGCGTGAATATTTGGTGTTACAGAAGCCAAAACTTGTTCAGTTAAATCGTTATCAGAGCTTGTATTGAGGGTTGTTGAGTTACTCGTTTCAATTGCAGGCTCAGCCGCTGGTTTAATGACCATACTAGGCACCTCTGTTTTAAGTGCAGCAAGCGGCAGCGACGTGTTCTGCTGCTGGCTTTCCACAAATTTTTTCAGGGTATCCAGTCGCGTGCTTAATCGAGTGATTTCAAGGCTTAACTTTTCAGTTTCTCGCTCAACTTCTCTAATCTTGGTTTCTTTATTATTGGACGAGAATAGTGAGAAAAAGCCCGCTATGCCGCCAATTGTGACGACTATCCCCAATAATCCCAGCATTAAAAATAATGATTCCATGACGCTCCCCCTTTGCTTTTCTTGTTATGCTTTTGTTTTAATTAATTCTGTATCAAAAACTCTTCTGGTTTCAAAAACCTGCTTAGAAAATCCTACGCCCTGCCATTGCAATAAACGTTTTAAAGCAAAATCAAACATTAGCGGATTGTAATTGCGTAATGTTTGCAAAAATAATAAATGTGATTCTTCCAGCAGGCCCTCGCGGTAAAGTTGCTTGGTGGAAATGAGCGGCAATATGGCTGGTAGCGGGTAATCAGTGCCGTTGAGTAAACGACCGTGCCAATCTGTTCGGGATAAAAGAGGCTTAATGACCCATGCATGATTAAATAAAGTGATTGCGGAAATTTCGCCAAATACTAAATTCTGATAAGCAGGTGTGTCCATCATGCGTGTAAATAACTCAAAACTTTTTACCGTTTTATTCTGGTGGTCTAAGTCTTCGTCACACCCATCACTTGCGCAGTGAGCAAGTACTACACGCACGCCAGAATCTAGCGCTTTGCGCATTTTTAACGGATTGCCGAAAGCCTGATTGCCGACTTTCACTGCACTTTCGCGGCCTGTGTGACTAATTATGGGCATGTCTAAATCATGCAGTTTTTGGTAAAACTTAGCACACTTAGGCGACGCTGGATCTATATTCATACCTGTAGGCAGCCATTTAATTGCGCAAGCACCCTCGCTATGCGCTTTTTCTAGTGCATCTATAGCATCTGGGCGATACGGGTGGATTGAAGCGACCCATTGAAAATACTGTGGATATTGATTGGCGATTTTTGCTGCATATTCATTAGGCACGTGAAATATAGAGCTTTTGCTATCTGCCACACCTTGCTCGTCGCGAAACCAGTCAAAAGCAAACAGCATAGTTTTATAGCCGTGTGGCATTTCACTCGCTAATTGCGTCATGCGCGTTACAAAACTGGCATCTTCATTATGCTCAACGATGCAACCACCATTCATGTAAAAGTTTTTTTGCACTTTTAAAATGGGGTGCATCCAGCTTTCCATATTGGGATTAAACCATGCGCCACTGCCGCTGTCGCCCGCCCCGATGATATGTGCATGGCAATCCCACACTTGGCTTGCATCAATGCCTGCCCAAACTTTCGCCATCAGTGGATGATTTTTTAATTCGTCTGGTAGACCAGATAAGCATGGGTTGGTGAATCCAGATTCAGGCCAAAGTCTAATACCCGCAACGGCGCTGGTTGATAGGCCGAGTGCCGCTGCGCTAAGTAAAAACTGTCTGCGATTCATGTATTAAGCGATTAAGCAGTGAGTTTTTATAGAAAGCCTGTAAAGGACGAACGCACGCTGGGGCGGTTGTATTCGCCTGGCATTGGTTTGCCCTTCACTAACTTTTCATACAAGGCTAAGCCGTTCTCATCTAATTTGCTGTCGCTACCGTTGTCAAATACCAGCTTGCCATCATGACCAAATAACACTAATTGCAAAGGGTCGGCCTCAGTAGCGCCGGCACGTAAAGCAATGTCGTCTGGCGTGATGGCAAAGCTGCCGAGTACATTTTTAGTGACAAAATCCACTTGTGGGTAGGCGATATAAACTAGTTCTGAACAGACGATGGTATCGGTGGTGTTGACGTCAAAATTGAAGTCATATTTCTTACCTAAGTTGCCTAAAGCAAGCTCTACAGCTTCTAGCCTGTCTGCTAGAGTGAGATTTTTAGGACGTAAAATTGCCACGTCATCCACATTCATAAAGTCTTGCAGTTTATTAAGTTGCACGCCATTTCTTAGTGCTTCTACCACGCCGCGACCCTCATTGATTTTAGCCAGATTTTTTTGCACGATAGGTAAATCAAGTGCGTTCATTTCACGAAGCTGATCGGCTGTTCCTATGTAAATTGCCGCATGCCCAAAATGGCCTGGGATACTTTTGTCTGTGAGCGTGAAAGGTGTTTTTTCTAGCAAAATATCGCCAGGCTGCAATTGCGCCAGCATATTCTTTAACATCACGGCATCGTCCTTAAGTTTACCAGCACGCCAGCGCACTATGCCCATGGTATTGCCGACTACTTTTGAACTGGTAAATTTGATTTTATTTAAACCGCGCTCAGATAAATCAACCGCACCACCAGCTGCTTTCACTGGCAAAGTAAAAATCTCTTGAAATACATTGCCGCCCTTTAAGCCTTTAATCATCGGGCTTTGTGCAACTTCGCGATACAGTGACTGGATAGAGGATGAGCTATGGCTTATTTGCAGCTCAATTCCAGATTTATTATCTGCAAAGAAACGTACAGCATCGTTAAACGTTTTGCGATATTCAGGGTTGTTAGAGCGCACGGTTGAAGAATCATAAAAACCTTCTGGAATGCCGAACTCTGGGTAACCTTCGTTGAGTTTGCTGCGTAATAGGTGATTGTTATCCAAGGCTTGATGCATTTCTTTGCTATTTTCAAACAAGGTCACAGCCGCTGACATGGCAATCACGATTTCAGTCACACGCGCTTTGTCATCAATGTCATCATCCACGCGATATAACGCACTTCTATGTGATAAGGCTTGTTTGAATAGGTTATTACGTAACTCATGTGCCTCAGAAAGTGCTTTTGCCACGCGCAAGGCGTAAGCGGAAGGCAGTGCGCCATGATGCTTTTTTATCGCCTGATTTGACTCATCCACAAAATGTGGCAGTTGTTCACGCAGTTTCTTTGATTGATCTATTAGCGTTAAAACTTGCAGCGCGTCTTGCTCAAAATAAGAGGGATTACTTAAGTTTTGGATTTGACTGTTAGGGTTTATAAGGCTGCTATCTGGATTGGCTGCACCTTCAGTTGAGTTGGTGGCATAAGCAGGAGTAGCCAATAGCAGCGATAGGCCGAGAACATGAAAAAACTTTTTGTTAGATGCGGTTATTTTTTTGAGTGTCGTTTTATTGTATTTCAATTGAAAGTCCCCGATTGAGTGCTTATTTAAGCGGCTTCTGCCATTTTTTTAAGAGTGACGTAATCTGTTTTACCTGTGCCAAGTAATGGCAATTCTTCTACATGAATGATTTTGCGAGCAATGGCAATTTCTGGGCTGCCTAGATTTTTAGCCACTATTTGTAAGTCTTCGCGCTTTAATTCAGGGTCAGACGTAAATAGAACAATGTTTTCACCGCGCTGAATATCGGTTTGCGTACTGGCGGCATGTTGGTGTTCTGGTGCAGCTGTGCATGCGATTTTCTCAACTACTTCAAGCGAGACCATTTCCCCCGCCACTTTTGCAAAGCGTTTCACACGGCCTTTAATATGTATAAAGCCTTGAGCGTCGACTTCTACAATGTCGCCAGTGTTGTACCAGCCATCTTCAGGCGGAATGAGTACGCCGGGGTTATCGAATAAGTAATAACCCTTCATTACATTTTCGCCTTTCACGTGCAGCAAGCCACCTGAATCAATGCCTGGTATCGACTCAAGCTTGTGCTCCATGCCTGGCACGAATTGGCCAACACTGCCGTTCAAGTTGGCCATTGGTGTATTTGCAGAAAGCACTGGCGCGCACTCTGTTGCGCCATAACCTTCCAAAATGCGAATGCCGAATTTCTCTGTATAAGTTTTGCGGACTTCTTCATTAAGCTTTTCTGCGCCAGCCACTACGATTCTCAGTTTGTAGAAATCGTATGGGTGTGCGAATTTTGCGTAGTTGCCTAAGAACGTGCTGGTGGCAAAAAATACCGTACAGCCGCGGTCATAAATTACCTCTGGGATGATTTTGTATTGTAATGGTGATGGGAAAAGATGAATCTTGATGCCATTTAGTACAGGTAATAATGAGCCAGTAAAACCAAAAGCGTGGAATATCGGCAACACCATCATGAATTTGTCTGTTGGGCTAAAATCCAATATGGCCATGATTTGTGACGTATTAGACAGCAGGCTTTTATGCGAGTGCACAACACCTTTTGGTTTACCTTCAGAGCCTGAGGTAAACAGCACCACTGCTGGCTCATCAGGTCTATTCACTTCCATGGCGGCACGTGGGTAATGCATTGCATAACCCACCAGCCAAGCACGATCCACCACACTAAAATCTGCCCGCAAATCTTCTAAATATAGAACTTTAAGATTTTTAAGCTCTGCAATAACGCTTTCTAATTTAGCTGTTTCAATAAACTTATGCGAAGTAATGATGGTTTTTATATTGGCTGCGACACATGCGTTTTGCATGCCCGAGGTACCTGATGTGTAGTTAATCATGGCAGGTACACGGTTAAATGCACTCATGCCTAAGATGAGTGCAACCGTGTTGGTGATGTTCGGCATTAGCACGCCTACAGTCTCGTTAGCACTGCTCACTTTGGTGACTATTCGGCCGAGCGCTAGGCTCTTTTTTAATAAGTCAGTATAAGTTTCTTCCGTCTCATTCATGTCTTCAATGAGCTTGTAGTTGCTGCCAAATTTATCTACGGCGTCTAAAAAAGATTCAAATAATGTACGGCTTTTTTGCGCTTGAAATAACATTTTTTGCATGACGCTACGCATGCCCTCGCCCGCAATACGACGTCGTTGCTTGCCTGTAGGGAAGCCATGATTAGTCGCTTTAGGCATAACGATACTTGTGGTTGGCATCACAGTGAGCGTGACTTTTGGTAACAATCTTCTAGGGTGGTGGTTCGTTAAACGTCCAAAATAAGACTCAGCAGCGCCGTCAATGCGCACTGGCAGAATAGATGCGCCGGTTTTTGCTGCCACAAAACCAGGGCCGTCATAAACCTTCATTAAATTGCCTGTTAAGGTGATGCGCCCTTCTGGGAAAATCACTACGTTTTCGCCAGTTTCCAGCAATTTAATCACTTTTTTCATGGCAAGTGGGCTGGTCGGGTCTACTGCCAAATGGGGTGTTAAGCGTAAAGCCTGTCTAAACGTCCATTTCTTTAGCACTGAGGTGTGCACAACGAAAGTTGCTCTTTTAGGTAGAAATAAGCCGAGTAATAAGCCGTCTAAAAAAGATTCATGATTGGCGACGATGAGCAGTCTGTTTTCGGCTGGCACATTCTCCAGCCCGCGCACTTGAACGCGAAACAGAATCTTGCAAATAGATCGTAATATCTTTGCCAACATTTCAGCTCTCCCAGCTTTAGTAGCTATCACTAGTAGTGATAATTTATTTTTCTTTATATTTCGGTTTCAATATAATGCAATACGCCTTTTATAGCGCTAGTGATTTGGCTTTTATTCACCCAAAAATATACCTCTTTACCAATTTTCTCACTTTGTAGTGCGCCGCTTTGATGCAGAATTTTCAGATGGTGTGTCACCGCTGTTCGGCTTAATGTTGAAGCCGCTGCGATTTGCAAAATATTGAGTCGCTCTTCTTTTTCAAATGCCAATAGAATGCGCTGTCTATGCGCATCACCTAGCGCAATAAACAGATGAGCGATATTTTGCCATTCATCAGGAATCGTTGTGATTTTCTTCATAACTATATAATTAGTTATTTAGTTTTATCTGTCAAGTGGTTTTATTGAAACATTTTCATTTAGAATTAATTGTAGATGCAGTATAAATAAAAACGGACGCAAAAGCGTCCGTTTTTAAGAGCTGTAAGTTAGCTTTATTAAAGCTAACTTAAGTCAATTACATATGATACGCACGTTCGCCGTGTTCTGTTGTATCTAAGCCTTCACGTTCAACTTCTTCGCTTACACGTAGACCAATTAATACATCTACCACTTTGTAAGCAATGAACGCAACTACACCAGACCATACTACTGTTGTACCTACACCCCATGCTTGAGAGGTCATTTGTGCAACCATGTCGTACGGAGCAACAGCGTTAGCAACGTAGTCGTATACACCAGTGCCACCTAAAGCTGGATTCACTAAGATACCAGTACTTAAAGCACCAAAGATACCGCCAACACAGTGCACACCGAATACGTCCAATGAATCGTCATAACCCATCATTGATTTAACTTTAGTTACGAATGTGAAGCATAGTGGTGAAACCAATAAGCCTAGAACAATCGCACCCATAGGGCCAATGAAGCCGCAAGCAGGTGTAACCGCAACTAAACCGGCAATTGCACCAGAAGCAGCACCTAACATTGAAGGTTTGCCTTTAAAGAACCATTCAGTAAACATCCATGATGTAGCAGCAGCACATGTAGCAAGTAAAGTGTTAGCAAAAACTAAAGTAGCAAAACCACTTGCCTCTAAGTTTGAACCAACGTTGAAACCAAACCAACCCACCCACAACAATGCAGCACCAACCATTGTTAACGTTACGCTGTGAGGCGCCATTGATTCTTTACCTAAACCAACACGTTTACCTAATACTAAAGCACCAACTAGACCAGCAATACCCGCATTGATATGCACTACAGTACCACCAGCAAAGTCAAGAGCACCTTTTTGGAAGATGAAACCTGCAGTTGCTGTTGCAGCAGTAGCAGCATCAGCAGAAGTGTAAGCATCAGGACCCGCCCAGAACCATACCATGTGAGCGATTGGTAGGTATGAGAATGTGAACCATAACACCATGAAGAACAAGATTGCAGAGAACTTCATGCGTTCAGCAAAAGCACCAACAATCAATGCAGGTGTGATAACCGCGAAAGTTAACTGGAAGCACATGTAGATATATTCAGGAATCACAACGCCTTTGCTGAATGTAGCTACATTTGAATCTGGCGTGATACCTTTTAAGAATGCACGAGCAAATCCGCCGAAATAGGCATTACCTTCAGTAAATGCAACGCTGTAGCCGTATAAAGCCCAGAGTATGCCAAGTACGCAGGTAATCATGAATGTTTGCATCAACACTGAAAGCATGTTCTTTTGGCGAACCATACCGCCGTAGAATAGACCCAAGCCTGGTACACACATCATTAACACCAAACAGGTAGCAACAATCATCCATGCAGTATCGCCCTTGTTAGGCACTGGCGCAGGAGCGGCAACCGCTGCAGCAGGAGCCGCTTCAGCAGCTACTGGGGCTGCAGCTGCAGTATCAGCAACTGGTGCCGCTTCAGGAGCTGCTGTTGTAGCAGCAGGAGCCGCTGGTGCAGCATCTTCAGCAAATGTATTTGCTGTAAAACCTAATCCAAGTGCCGTGACTAAAGCAAACATCGAGAGTAATTTTTTCATCATGATCCCCTTATAGAGCCTCAACGCCGGTTTCACCGGTGCGAATGCGAATTGCTTGTTCTAAATTGGTAACGAAAATCTTACCATCACCGATTTTGCCTGTAGCAGCTGATTTTTCTATCGCTTCAATCACTTGATCAAGTAAATCGTCATCAATTGCGACTTCTAATTTAACTTTAGGTAAAAAATCTACCACGTATTCTGCGCCGCGATACAACTCTGTGTGACCCTTTTGACGGCCGAAACCTTTTACTTCAGTAACGGTGATGCCCTGCACGCCAATGTTAGACAGAGCCTCCCGAACTTCGTCAAGCTTAAATGGCTTGATAATAGCTGATACAAATTTCATATATGCCTCCTAGTTGAGTGAAGTCATGCAACAAAAAGTGTTGATACTTCTTGTTGCATTGTGAGCTAGAAATGGCAAAAATGCAGCCATATCAAACTCTAAGTAAAAAAATACTTATGCAGAACATAAGCAAAGCACGTGCCAACATTAAATTTCATTGTAATCAATTAGATAAGCATATTTTGATTTAAAATATGCTTTTGTCTTTGCACAATAAAACCTGATAAACTGGACGTAATATTAAGAAATGAGAAGAGTATGCTATGTTTAACACAGATAAATTAAATGAAATATCAAGTAAAATCAAAGGGATAGTGAACGACTCGCCCTTAGGTGATGCGGAAAAGAATATTCATGCACTATTAAAGGGCATGCTCACCAAAATGGAGCTAGTTTCTCGCGAGGAGTTTGATGTGCAAGCAGAGGTGCTGCGCAATACGCGTGAAAAGCTCAATCAGTTAGAAGTGAAGTTGGCTGAGCTAGAGTCGCTGCAAAAGCATCAGCAATGAGTTTAGCGGTTTTATATAGCCGTGCGTTAAATGGCATGGATGCGCCTGAAGTGGTAGTTGAGGTGCACTTGGCGAATGGTTTACCAAGTTTTACAATTGTAGGTTTGCCTGAGGCTGAAGTAAAAGAGAGTAAAGACCGCGTAAGAGCCGCTTTGCAGACCGCCCAATTTGAGTTTCCAGCACGACGCATCACCGTAAATTTAGCGCCTGCGGATTTGCCAAAAGAGAGTGGGCGTTATGATTTGCCTATTGCTCTAGGCATATTGGCTGCAAGTGGGCAAATACCAACCGAGCCATTATCTCGTTACGAGTTCGCAGGCGAGCTTGCATTAACAGGTGAATTGCGGCCGATTCGTGGTGCGCTGGCGATGACATCAAGCATGATGCGCGATGCAAATGTGCCTCAAAATAACAGCCATGTTCAAAATGGAGGCATGCCACAAAAGCGTGCATTTATTTTGCCTCAAAATAGTGCAGCCGAAGCGGCGCTGGTTAAAGAAGCCATTATTTACCCTGCGAATTCCTTATTGGAGGTATGTGCGCATTTAAGTGGGCATACGGCATTAACGCAATTGCAATCAGCTGACTTTGTGCATGAAGTGGATTACCCAGATTTTAGCGATGTAAAAGCACAAAGCATGTCTAAGCGCGCACTAGAAATTGCTGCTGCTGGAGGGCATAGTGTGATAATGTTGTGTACAATTATTCCAGGCATTTGTGTATGCATTCGCGCAATTACCAAGTTGTATTATTCTGTTATAAAAGCAGCGAACTAGTTTTCTTTTTTTAGACGGCTACTAACTAAAGTGTAAATTTCAGTGCAAAAATGCACCAGATCTCTTAGGGATTTGCGTGTAGAAGTGCACCACCCTAGGAGTTGTTAAACTCTCGCAATTTTGCGAGGCTCACCTAGGATGATCTGTATGGAAACCATAGCCAAGATAAGGCGCCTTTATCACAAAGAGTCGCTTTCAATTCGTGCCATCGCATTAAAACTCAACATCAATCGTAGAACGGTTAAAAAGCACATCGAACAAACGCAGATTCCTGTTTACCAGAAACCTGCTAAGCGCTATCCGATGCTAGGAGACTTTTTAACTCAACTCGACCAACGCCTGTTAGAAGCACAAACACAACCTAAGAATAAACGCATGACTGCGTGTCGTCATTATGAATGGCTTCAATCTTGTGGTTACCTAGGTAGCTACAGCGCTGTATCGGCTTATATACGGCAATTTGCTGATCAAAGTAATGCGTCATCCGTCACCTTCATCCCTCAGCATTTCCCGATAGGTGATGCTTATCAGTTTGACTGGAGTACGGAAGCCGTCAAGATTGCTGGCGTCGTGCATAAAGCTCAAGTTGCACACTTCCGCTTGTGTCACAGCAGAGCCTTCTTTGTGCGCGCTTACCCCAATCAAAGAATGGAAATGCTCATCGACGCCCATAATCACGCATTTACTTACTTTGGTGGCGTCACGAAGCGCGGCATTTACGACAACATGAAGACGGCTGTTAAAAGCATCGGTGTTGGCAAGGAGCGTGAATTTAATGCACAGTTTTTAGCGCTCATGAATCACTACATGATTGAACCCGTAGCCTGTACACCTGCATCCGGCTGGGAGAAAGGTCAAATTGAGCGGCAAGTGCGCACCTTGCGAAAGCAAGTATTTGAGCCAATGTTAGCCTTTGCCACATGGCAAGAGTTTAATACGTTTTTATTGCAACAATGCCAAGACCGTATTCTCTCAGCATCGCATCCAGAAGATAAGACGGTAACGGTTGCAATACGCTTTGTACAAGAGCAACGCGTACTCGTTCCATGTACGCAATATCAGGGCTACCGTGTTGAATGGGTGCGGGTTAACTCGCTGTCACTGGTCAGCTTTGATGCACATAGATACAGTGTGCCTTGCAATTACACTCTGCGTAACGTGGAGCTACATATTAGCGCAACCGAAATAAAAGTGATTGCTGAAGGGCGTGAAGTGGCTAAACATCCTCGCAGCTTTGATAAACAACAAACGACTTATAATCCTTGGCATTATCTCTCAGCACTTGAGCGCAAACCAGGGGCGTTACGTAATGGCGAGCCATTCTTACACTAGCCTTTGCCGCAACCCGTTAAAACACTGCAAAGTCACTTGCTCAAACAACCCAAGGGTGATCGTGCCATGGTGAAGCTACTTAGTTTGATTGCTGATTATGGCGAGGAAATAGGCGTCAAAGCAGCTGCCATTGCATTAGAGAATGAAATGCCGACGGTTGAAGCCGTGCTCAACATTATTCATCGCCTTACCGAACCGGTGATTCCCACAATCATCAGCTACGATGTACCGCTGCGCATACCACCACAAGCGCAGCTATCCCGTTATGACAGCTTACTTAGCTTAGGAGCGCAGTATGCAGCGGCATGAGTGTATTGCTTTGCTGGCAGAGTTGAAGCTAGGCGCCATGGCAGAAGCTTGGGATGAAATCGTGACTGATGGGATTGCACGCAAACGATCAACACCAGACATTATTGGCCGATTATTACAAACAGAGTTAACGGATCGTCAGCGTCGCAGTGTGCAATATCGCATTACGCAAGCCAAGTTCCCACAACATAAATCACTCACGACATTTAAGTTTGAACAGTCTCCTGTGCATCAACCCAGTATTGAGTTGCTGCTTGATGGTGACTATATCAAACAAAAGCGCAATATCATCTTTGTGGGTGGTCCAGGGACAGGTAAAACCCACTTAGCCAGTGCAATTGGGGTGGATGCAGCAACTAAGGGTGCTAGAGTGCGTTTCTACAACGTGCTGGATTTAGTCAATCAGTTAGAGTTAGACAAAGATCAGCAAAAACATAAACTAGCGCAACAACTCGCAAAATATGATTTGGTGATTTTAGATGAGCTGGGCTATTTACCCTTCAGCCAAAAAGGTGGTGCCTTGCTGTTTCATCTCATCAGTCAATTGCATGAGCAGACCAGTATCATCATAACGACTAATTTGGCGTTCTCGGAATGGGGTAAGTTATTTGCAGATGAAAAAATGACTTCAGCATTACTCGATAGACTTGTGCATCACTGCGATATTGTTGAAACAGGAAATGACTCTTATCGCTTTAAAAATAGGTCTTAAACTGGTGCACTTTTGCACGCAAACTGTGGTGCGCTTCTAAACAAGCATTGACAAATTTAGAGTCAACCAAGTCAATTACTGTCAAACTAGTTTTTATGACTGGGATGAAAATTTTGAGTTAAATATTGATAATTATGATGACAATCAAATTAAAGAACATAATCAAATGATGAGTTATTTTAAAGAAAACAACGTTGATTTAGATATGCAGTGTCTCGACTATATTCTTGCTGGTGTTGCCAAACGCAACGGAAAAGGTATTGAAGTGGAAGGTGAAGATGTAACTGAGGAAGAAGGACGTGAGTATTTTCATTACATCATCAATCCTGATGGAAAATATCTAAACTTGGTTAACGATTGATAAGGCTATTATTATTTTTATTGTCTCTAACTGTGAGTAGTACTTCTGATGCTAGACAAGTTAGGAGTTATCAAGAAAAGGCTGAGTTTGTTCGACACAACCCTTGCCCATCAACTGGTAAAGTTAAAGTTAGATATGGTTGTAAGGGATATGTGATTGATCATATTGATCCACTAGCGTATGGCGGTGAAGATAAGGCTTACAACATGCAATGGCAAACTAAAGAAGAAGCTAAACTAAAAGATAAGTGGGAACGTAAAAATTGTCATTAAGTCGCACAGGTGACTTTTTACCACACTAGTTTTTCTTTATAAAGTTACTTGAAAGAAACGATGCATTTGTACCATACAATAGATGTCGTACTGAACCAGTTTTATATTTGATAGTTAATCTTTTGTAATAGTTTTTATAATAAATTTCAAAGTTGCTGGTTTCTACGAGTTTTTCAAATTGCATCGATAAATTTGGTTTCTCCCTTAGATACTGTTTCACTACTGGATCATCTTGTTCGATATCCCATGCTTGATAAGCAAGTTTATGATCGAAGAGAGTTATACGATCAATAGTTCGTCTTAATATTTGATTCAATGCTGATCTAAAAAAGTAATCATCTGAATGTTCATGGAGTATTTCCACCATTCGTTTTAAACTTTCTTTAGACAGAGTTTCTTTGTTTTCTTTCTCTTCTTCAGAAGCATTTCTTAATTTTTTTATTTGATTTTTAATGTCTAAAATTTCACTCTCAATGCTATTTAACTTATCAATTACCCTTGATTTGCTTTCCATTGATAATGTAGCGGTTAAGCTAATATCTAAGGCATTCTGAGATTCTATTTCTTTAGTTGATTGTTTTTCTAGTAATGCTTCAATTTCGTAAGTTAAATCTTTATAAGATGCTTCACTATTTAATAGAGAATTAAAATCTATTTCTAATAAGTGATTAAAAATTATTTTTTCGAAAGTGTTGAAATTCCAATCGCTGGTTTTACATCCGCCACCTTCTTGTTTATTGCCACATTGCAGTGATTTTCCACCTCTAATACCCCGATTCCTTAATATCATTTTGAAACCACAATCGCCACAATAAACTACACCTGTGAACAAATTTGAGAAAGATATGCCTTTTCGACCTTTTTCGGATACATCTCTTCTGGTAATCGCTGAGTTTGCTAAATAAAATGTTTTCTCGTCTACTACAGAAGGAAAATAGTCTTTTACTGGATCGCCAAATGGTTGTCGCTTGTTATCAACCATAGAAAATGACTGAAATTCGCCTATAGTAGCTCTATTGGATATTATTTTTTTTATATATGACCTATGCCAGAGTTTACCTCTACCAAATACAGGCACTTCATTTTCGTTCAAATACCTAGCAATTCCATACAAACCACAAGTAGAAATGCACAAATCGAAAATAGTTTTTACAATTTTTGCTTTCGTTTCTACTAACTCAAAATTTTCTGTTTTTTCCGAATACTTTAACCATGCAGGACATAATTTTGATACTTTTTGAGTGTTTGCATTTTGTCGTTTACTTTCCCATGCAGCCTTCAGTCTTTTCGATTTAATTTCTGATTCTTCATTTGCTCTGAACATAACGCCTAAACTAATGTAGAGTGAACCAGGATTTTTATCTATAATTTCTTTCGTATATTTTTGGTTATCCGTTAAGGTAATAATTTCAATACCCTTAGATAAAATACCCATGAATTGAGTTAATGCATCTGAAAGACGGTCACGTGAAAGTCGATCTAAACTTTCAATTAAGAGGACGCTATTTGGTTCTATTTCGCCTTTTTCTAATGCATCAAGAAAAACTGAAAGAACACCTTTTTGTGAATTTATACCGTTGTAACCTGATATCCCAATATCTTTCAAAGGTCTTCCGTCAATTGAATCAACAAGTTCGAAATCATTATTTTTTGCATACACTTCTGATGCATCAAGTTGGCGACGTAAACTGTCACCTTTTAACTGAACGTTTGTGGACATACGAATGTATGAATAGGCTTTACGCATGCTGATACTATACAGATTAATTCAATTAATTGTACACAACGTTATTATGAGTGGTCCACCCGGCACAGGTAAAAGCATGTTGGCATCACGCTTTGTTGGGATATTGCCTGAAATGACTGAGCCGGAAGCTTTGGACTCTGCTGCCATACAATCGCTTAATGGTAATTACAAACTAGAAAATTGGAAGCGCCGACCTTATCGAGCACCCCATCATACGGCCTCAGCGGTAGCGCTGGTGGGCGGTGGAGGCATTCCGCGCCCAGGTGAAATTAGCTTGGCGCATCATGGCGTTTTATTTTTAGATGAACTGCCAGAATTTGACCGTAAAGTACTTGAGGTGCTGCGCGAGCCATTAGAAAGCGGTCGCATCACGATTTCACGTGCTGCTAGACAAGCAGATTTTCCAGCAAGCTTTCAATTAATTGCGGCCATGAATCCATGCCCCTGTGGTTATTTAGGGCATCACAATAATAAATGTCGTTGTACGCCTGACCAAGTTTCACGTTATAAAGCTAAAATTTCCGGGCCGCTGCTAGACCGAATTGATATCCATATTGAAGTGCCTGCGCTTAGCGAAGATGAACTAACAAAGGCGAGCGTAAGTGAACACTCACAATCGATAAGATTAAGGGTGGAATGCGCTAGAGAAAAACAGCTAAGTCGACAAGCTAAGCCGAATAATTTACTCGGCACCAAAGAAATTGAGCAATATTGCGTGACCGATGAAGCTGGAATGCAGTTGCTGAAACAAGCCATTAGCCGATTGAGCTTATCTGCACGTGCTTACCACCGCATTTTAAAAGTTGCCCGTACCATCGCCGATTTGGCAGGGGACGATGCGATTAAATCTGTACATATTGCAGAAGCCGTGCAATATCGCAAATACGATAAAGCAGTTTAAAGATGCAGTTTATGAATTTGCAAGCCACAATACAGAAAATGGCAAAGTACCCATCTGCATGGCTTTTGTTGGTGCAAGTGCTCAGCTTGATTATTCATCCGATGTTGGAAGTCACAAAGTTTCATCAGGCAATATTTAGCTGTTTTAATGTAGCTGCGCTGGCCTTGGCTGTTTGGGTGGTGAATCGTAGTCCTTTGTTTAATTGGGCGGCGTGGATGCTCGCTTTGCCTGCGGTGGTATTAACAATCACCTACGTTACAACAGAAAATGCGCAGTATCTGCTATGGGCACAAGTTTTTGAAAGCGCGATGTATTTTTATACGGCAGTTGGCTTGGTGATGTATATGTTTAACGACAACGTGCTTACACGAGATGAGCTGTTCGCAGCAGCCAATACGTTCACCGTTCTCGCTTGGGGCTTCGCGCTCGCTTATTCGGTATGCCAACAGCTTTACCCCGGTAGTATCACTGGCACATTGAACCCAGACCAGCCGCGCTCATGGGTGGAGCTTATATTTCTGAGCTTTTCAATATTATCAAGTACAGGTTATGGCGACATTTCACTGGTACATCCCATTGCAAAAGTCATCGGTACGTTTCAGATGTTTGTCGGCTTAATGTATATGGCACTGATTGTTTCGCGCCTAGTTACGCTTACTGCGGCAGTACGTAAAGATTGACGTCATCTCTTTGCCAGCATCGCCAGCGGCAAGGATTAGCGTGGTAAAATATCCGCCTAAGATAACACTTACTGCTGAAAACATTAATCAACATGCCTGCTACCTCTCTAAAAGAACAAAGTCTGACAGAACAAACACTGCGTAGCTTACTTCAACAGCGCATCTTAATTTTAGATGGCGCAATGGGGACTATGATTCAGCAATACAAGCTGACAGAAGCCGATTATCGAGGGTCGGAATTTGCAGATTTTAAAGCCCCAGCCGGCGAGCGAGAGTTGTTTGTTAAAGGCAATAATGAGCTGTTGACGCTCACCCAGCCGCATATCATCCAAGAAATTCACGAAAAATATCTAGCCGCAGGTGCCGATATTATTGAAACAAATACCTTTGGTGCCACCAGCGTGGCACAAGATGATTACCACATGGCGCATCTTGTGTATGAGATGAACGTGCAAGCCGCCAAGCTTGCTAAAGCTTCGTGTGAAAAATACAGCACACCAGATAAACCGCGCTTTGTGGCGGGCACACTTGGCCCTACACCTAAAACTGCAAGTATTTCGCCAGATGTGAATGATCCAGCTGCGCGAAACGTAAATTTTGACCAGTTAGTAAACGCTTACTTAGAGCAAGCGCGCGCTTTGGTCGAAGGTGGCTCGGATATTTTAATGGTCGAAACCATCTTTGATACGCTTAATTGCAAAGCCGCTTTGTTTGCCATTGATGCATTTTTTGAAGAAGTTGGCTATACAATGCCGGTCATGATTTCAGGCACGGTGACAGACGCTTCAGGTCGTATTTTGTCAGGTCAGACCGTTACTGCATTTTGGAATTCAGTCCGCCATGCAAAACCAATTACCATTGGCCTAAATTGCGCCTTGGGCGCCACTTTAATGCGTCCGTATGTAGAAGAGCTTTCAAAAATTGCAGATACTTTTGTGTGCATTTATCCAAATGCAGGCTTACCCAATCCAATGTCTGATACTGGTTTTGATGAAACGCCAGATGTGACCTCAAGCTTGGTGAAAGAATTTGCAACTAGCGGCTTTTTAAACATCGCAGGCGGCTGTTGCGGCACTACGCCAGCGCATATCAACGCAATCTATAACGAAATTAAAGACATTGCACCGCGCCAAGTGCCAACCATACCTGAATACACACGTCTTGCAGGCTTGGAGCCGTTTGTAATTGACGAGAACTCTTTGTTCGTTAACGTGGGTGAGCGTACCAACGTCACAGGCAGTAAAGCTTTTGCGCGCATGATTATTAACGAGCAATACGATGAAGCACTTTCTGTCGCGCGTCAGCAGGTAGAAAACGGCGCGCAAGTCATCGACATCAACATGGATGAAGGCATGCTGGATGCCGTTAAAGCCATGACGCACTTCTTGAATCTGATTGCCAGCGAGCCTGATATTGCGCGCGTGCCAATTATGATTGACTCAAGCAAATGGTCAGTGATTGAGGCCGGCTTAAAGTGCGTGCAAGGTAAATCGATTGTAAATTCAATCTCGATGAAAGAAGGCGAAGCGGAATTCCTACGCCAAGCTAAGCTATGCCGTCGTTATGGCGCAGCTGTGATTGTGATGGCGTTTGATGAAAAAGGCCAAGCCGATACCTACGCGCGTAAGATTGAAATCTGTAAACGCGCTTATGATTTATTAGTTGGCATGGATTTTCCGCCAGAAGATATTATTTTTGACCCGAATATTTTCGCCATTGCCACGGGTATTGAAGAGCATAACAACTACGCGGTAGATTTTATTGAGGCGACGCGTTGGATTAAGCAAAACCTGCCACATGCCAAGATTTCAGGCGGCGTTTCAAATGTAAGCTTCAGCTTCCGCGGCAACGACCCCGCGCGTGAAGCGATACATACGGTGTTTTTATACCATGCCATTAAAGCAGGCATGACCATGGGTATTGTCAATGCGGGCATGATGGGCGTGTATGACGACCTTGCCCCCGAATTAAAAGAGCGCGTAGAAGATGTGGTGTTAAACCGCATTACCGATCCCGATAATCTACTTGCGCCAACAGAACGCCTCATTGAAATTGCAGGATCATTGGTTGCTGGCGGCAAAAAAGAAGCCGCAACACTTGAGTGGCGCGGTACGCCAGAGGCGCCAGTGCCAGTTGAAAAACGCCTCAGCTATGCCATGGTGCATGGTATTACTGAATTTATTGTAGAAGATACTGAAGAAGCGCGGGCTGCTGTTGAAGCGAATGGTGGCCGACCAATTCACGTCATCGAAGGTCCGCTCATGTCTGGTATGAACGTGGTGGGCGATCTATTTGGGCAAGGTAAGATGTTTTTGCCGCAAGTGGTGAAATCCGCCCGCGTCATGAAGCAAGCCGTAGCGCATTTAATACCGTATATTGAAGCTGAGAAAGCTGCCGATGAAAAACGCACAGGTATTGTCGCTAAGCCTAAAGGCAAAATGGTCATCGCCACCGTGAAAGGTGATGTGCACGATATTGGCAAAAACATCGTTTCCGTAGTATTGCAATGCAATAACTTTGAAGTGGTCAATATGGGCGTGATGGTGCCAGCCGCCGAGATTTTAGCCATGGCAAAAGCCGAGAATGCCGACATTATTGGCTTGAGCGGTTTGATTACTCCAAGCCTAGAAGAAATGACGCACATCGCTAAAGAAATGCAGCGTGATCCATATTTTAAAGACATGAAAATGCCGCTGTTAATTGGTGGCGCTACTACTTCACGTGCGCACACTGCGGTAAAAATCGCGCCACATTACGATGGCCCGATTGTGTATGTGCCAGATGCTTCGCGCTCAGTTTCTGTGATGCAAAACCTGCTCACGCCAGAAACGCGCGGCGCTTATTTAGCCGAGATTCAAGCAGATTACGAAAAAGCACGCACTCAACATGCTAACAAAAAAGGCGTGCCGTTACTCACGCTAGCAGATGCACGTAAAAACAAAATGGCTTTGAGTTTTGCGGGTGAGTTTGCTCCAGTAAAACCAAAGTTTATCGGTCGCCGCGTATTTAAAAACATTGATTTAAGCTTAATTGCCAAATACATCGATTGGGCTCCTTTTTTCCAAACTTGGGATTTAGCAGGTGCTTATCCCGCGATTTTGAGCGATCACGTAGTCGGCGAAGCCGCCTCTAAAGTGTTTGCCGAAGCGCAAGATATGCTGAAAAAAATCATCGACGGCCGTTGGTTAAGCGCCAATGGTGTCATTGCTTTGCAGCCAGCAAATACCGTGAATGACGATGATATTGAAATCTATACGGATGAAACACGCAGCCAAGTGGCGTTTACCTATTACGGCATGCGCCAGCAAAGTGTAAAACCAGTGATTGATGGCGTACCGCGCCCTAACCAATGCTTAAGCGATTTTGTTGCGCCTAAAGGCGTTGCAGACTATGTCGGTTTATTTGCTGTCACCGCAGGTTTAGGTATTGAGAAAATCGAAAAACGCTTCATTGATGCGCAAGATGACTATAGCGGCATTATGTTCAAATCCTTAGCGGATAGGTTAGCCGAAGCTTTCGCTGAGTATATGCACGAACGTATTCGTACGGATTTTTGGGGTTATGCAGCCGATGAAAAGTTAAGTGTTGATGCGCTCATTAAAGAGCAATACCAAGGCATCAGACCTGCGCCAGGTTATCCTGCTTGCCCAGATCATACGGTAAAACCTGATATGTTCAACCTGTTGCAATGCGATGAAATCAGCATGAAGCTCACTGAATCATTCGCTATGCAGCCCGCTGCTGCGGTTTCAGGCTTCTATTTTGCCCACAAAGAAGCCAAATATTTTAGCGTAGATAAAATTGGTACGGATCAATTAGAAGATATGGCAAAACGCAGAAATCTGCCTAAAGACTATTTAGAGCGCTGGCTGGCGCCGAATTTGAGTTAAGAAAATAAATAATATGCACATTCACATTTTAGGTATTTGCGGTACATTCATGGGAGGCATTGCGGTGCTGGCAAAGCAAGAGGGGCATCGCGTCACGGGTTGTGATGCTAATGTTTACCCTCCAATGAGCACGCAGCTTGAAGCGCAAGGCATTGAGCTGATTGAAGGTTTTTCGCCTGAGCAAACCAAGCTTAATCCTGATATTTATGTGATTGGTAATGTGGTTTCACGCGGCAATCCATTAATGGAGGAGATTTTAAACCAAGGCTTACCTTACATCTCAGGGCCCCAGTGGTTGGCTGAAAATGTACTACAAGGTAAGTGGGTGCTTGCGGTTGCAGGTACGCATGGCAAAACAACGACAAGCTCTATGTTGGCTTGGGTGCTGGAATATGCGGGTTTAGCACCAGGCTTTTTGATAGGTGGCGTGCCTGAGAACTTTGGCGTTTCCGCGCGTTTGCCTCAAACTCCGAAACAGGACGCTAAAAGCATTTCCCCATTTTTTGTGATAGAAGCCGATGAGTACGATACGGCTTTCTTCGATAAACGTTCTAAATTTGTCCATTACCGCCCACGTACAGCGGTGCTGAATAACCTTGAATTTGACCACGCTGATATTTTTGATGATTTAGCTGCGATTGAAAAGCAATTCCATCATTTGGTGCGCACTGTTCCGCAACAAGGTTTGGTGGTGAGCAACAAGCAAGCGAGCTTGCAGCGCGTGATTGATAAAGGCTGCTGGAGCAACTTGGAATACTTTGGTTCTGCTGACGGTTGGGAGGTGCAAAATGTCGATGCACAAGGTCGTTTTGATGTGGTCTTTAAAGGTGAGCGTCAGGGTAACTTAAGCTGGGATATACTCGGCGAGCATAATCGTATGAATGCACTTGCTGTGATTGCCGCCGCCCGCCATGTAGGCGTTGCACCTTGTATTGCGATTGAAGCTTTAAGTGAGTTTAAAAATGTAAAACGCCGTATGGAAATCAAAGGCGTGGTGAACGACATTACCGTTTATGATGATTTTGCACATCACCCGACTGCCATTGATACAACGGTGGCAGGATTGCGTAGTAAGGTGGGCAAAGCCCGGATATTGGCAGTATTAGAGCCGCGTTCTAATACGATGAAGTTGGGCGTGATGAAGAATGCATTACCTGCCAGTTTGAAAGAGGCCGACTTAGTATTTTGTTATGGCGCAAATCTTGGTTGGGATGCAGCAGAAGCCTTATCGACTATAAAAGATAAAGCCTCGGTATATGAGGATTTGAATACAATGGTAGCAGCCATTGCTAAGGCTGCAAAACCGGGCGATTATGTGTTGGTGATGAGCAATGGCGGCTTTGGTGGCGTGCATCAGAAAATATTAGATGCTATCAAGTAAGCTATTCATATTATAGATTTCGCAAATTGTAGATTTTGGTAGATTAGAACTTGGCTCAACCCATTAAGAAAAAGCAAGCGGGCATGGTTGATTCACTTATCGTTAAGGTGCAAACGATGAGTGTGATGGCTATGGCTATTTGGATTTCTATATTGGTGCACGCAGTCATATTAAGCATTCACTTCGAACCTGAACTTAAAAAATTTAAAGACAAGTTACCTACATTAGAAGTGATGCTGGTCAATGCTAAAACGCTCACTAAGCCAGATAAAGCTGATGTGCTGGCACAAGCCGATTTGGATCGCGGTGGCAATACTGACCAGAACCGCAAAATGAAATCTGCATTACCCGCTATCAAGCAGCAAAAATCCGAGTTCACATTGAAGCCGATGGCTGAAGTGAAGTCTGGTAAAAAAGCTGCAAAGATGACCGCGGAAGAAACCAAAGAGCAAAAGCATGTGGCGGATTTAGAGAAGCAAGCGCAAGAGTTAATGACGCAATTGCAATCGACGAATAAAATTGAATCTGCGCCAGTACAAAAAGCCGCAGCTAAAGAAGCTGATATGGGTAACCAAGAAAACCCAAATAAAAAACTAAATATGAGTGATTTAACCGCCGCAGCCTTAGAAATGGATAGGTTAGAAGCGCTGATTGCGAAACAGCAAGATGACTATCAAAAGCGCCCTAAACGTAAATTTATAGGAGCAAGAGCGCAAAAATACAGAGATGCACTATACGTGGAATCTTGGCGTCAAAAAGTAGAAAAAGTAGGTAATCTCAATTATCCAGAAGCTGCTAAAAATCTGAAAATGTACGGTCAATTGCAATTGACGGTATCGATTAAAGCCGATGGCTCGATTGAGTCAATTGAAATAAATCGCAGCTCAGGGCATAAGGTGTTGGATGAAGCAGCCAAACATATTGTAGAGCTCGCTGCCCCTTATTCTAGATTTCCAGATGATATGCACAATGAAGTGGATATTTTGAGTATTACGCGTACTTGGACGTTTACTAAAGAAGATAGCCTCGCCACCGAATAGCGCCATTATCTTCCGCATTTCTGCGGCGTTATTTTCGCTTGCCGTACTTGGTGTACTGTCTGCGCTCAAATGCCTTGCGTAAATATGTAATTTGAATTTAATGTGAAACTTATGACCAATTATTTTGAACACCACGTTTTTTTCTGCCTCAATCAGCGCGCTGACGGTACAGCCTGTTGCATGGATAAAGGTGCAGAAGCCGCATTTGACCATATGAAGTCGCGCGTTAAAAAGTTGGGTTTAAGTGGTGAGGGAAAAGTGCGTATTAATCGCGCTGGTTGTTTAGATCGCTGTGGAGAAGGGCCGTTATTGGTGATTTACCCACAAGCGATCTGGTATACCTTTGTTGATAATGAAGACATAGACGAGATTATTGAGAGCCATCTAATCAATGGCAAAGTGGTGGAACGTCTTGCTATTTAGTCTTTAAGTTGTGGCTGAATCCAACGCACATTCGACTAGTGAGCTTACTTTCTCGCTCAGCTTCTTAATGGCGCAGTCATCGAGCGCAACAGCCTTACCATCACGCATAGCGTCGCCCCAATGCGAATTTGGAAAATGTTTGTCATTTTCAAAGCGCGGAATCACATGCCAATGTATATGTGGGGTTTTATTCCCCAAGCTGGCTAAATTGATTTTATCCGGGTTAAAAATTTCTCTAAGCGCAGTTTCTACTGCAAACACTGTCTTCATCATGCGCGCACGCTGCAGTGGCGCTAAATCAGTCATTTCTTTGATGTGTTCGATTAAGTCTACGCGACAATAGGCTGGATAATCTGCATCATTCAGCAACACCACACGGCAGAAATTATCTTGCCAGAGTGTAACGTGCGGCGTAGGTACGCATAATGCGCATGTGGTCATTTCAGCCATTAAGACGCCGCTAACATTCTATCTAAAGTCAATTTTGCTAATTTAGCTTCATGCGCTGGCACTTTGATTTGATTCACTACATTGCCATCTACCAAGTTTTCTAGCACCCAAGCCAAGTGTTGCGGGTCTATTCTTGCCATAGTGGAGCATTCGCACACCACATGGCTCATAAACTGCACCAACTTACCTTGTGGCTTCATTTGCTCTGCTAATCGATTAACTAAATTTAATTCAGTACCCACTAGCCATTTAGTATTGGCTGGCGCCTCAGAAACAGTTTTAAGAATATATTCAGTCGAGCCAACGTAATCAGAGTTCTGACACACTTCAAATGGCGCTTCAGGGTGAGAAATCACAATGCCATCGGGATGTTCAGCACGGAATTTGGTAATATTCTGCAGGCGGAACATTTGATGCACCGCGCAATGACCTTTCCACAGCAAGATTTTTGCTTTTTTGATTTGCTCTTCGGTTAAGCCACCCATCGGTTGGTCTGGATCCCAGATCGGCATCTCATCTAGCGGAATGCCCATTTTATAGCCAGACCATCTGCCTAGATTCTGGTCAGGGAAAAATAACACTTTTTCGCGTTGCTTGAAGCTCCACTCTAAGATTTTCGGCGCATTGGTGCTAGTGCAAACAATGCCGCCATGCTCACCACAGAAAGCTTTTAAGTCTGCGGCTGAATTAATGTATGTGACTGGCGTAATCGTTTCATCAAAATTAAGTACTTTGCTGAGTTCGCGATAGCTGCGTTCCACTTTGGCTAGGTTTGCCATATCGGCCATAGAGCAGCCTGCTGCAAGGTCTGGCAGAATGGCGATTTGGTCTGGGCGACTTAGAATATCAGCCACTTCAGCCATAAAATGTACGCCTAGAAATACGATATATTCTGCATCTAAAGTTTCGCAATAACGCGATAATTTAAGTGAATCACCTGTGAAGTCGGCATGGCGATAGACGGTTTCATTTTGGTAATGGTGACCAAGAATCACCAAGCGCTTACCCAATTTCTCTTTAGCGGCAATAATGCGGCGCTGACAATCGGCGTCTTCACTGGCTTGAAAGCGCTCAAATTTAATGGGGATGCTTTTACTCTCGGTGCTAATAGTTTCTGTTTGCATGGTTTTTTACTTAATTAAGTCATTCACTTCAAAGTAATAGTTTACAACTTTAAGCCGTGTCGTTCACCTAATTTACTTAAGGCGTCTATATTTGTCCACGAAAAAACGCGCTTGGCAGCCTCTCGCCAATCGACCCATTCATAGCGCAAATGCTCGTCGGGTGCTAGTTTGATAGGTAACGGTGAAGGAAGTTCTAAACCAAATAAATGTTCAGTGTTGTGCGTCACATTTGGCGCATAGCGATGCCGCCAGTGCGGATAAATTTCATATATATTGGAGGCATGCCAGTCTTGCAAATCATACTGCGTCGCATCTAAGCCAGTCTCTTCTTGCACTTCACGAATCGCCGCTTGTATTGGCATTTCACCTTGCTCTAAGCTGCCAGTGACAGATTGCCAATATCCTGCTTTATCCGCGCGCTCCATAATCAGAACTTGCAGGTCTTTGGTGTGAATTAACACCAAAGCGGAGACGGGAGTTTTAAACATAGTGAATAAAAAAGATGATTGCGTAAGCTTGTTATTGCGTTTTCTGAGCTTGCGTTAAATTTTTAGGTAATTGGAATACAACACTTTCAATCACACCATGTAATTCTTGCACATTACTAGCGCCTAGTTGCTGCAATTTAGTAATCACTTCGTTGACTAATACTTCTGGTGCTGACGCGCCAGCTGAAACGCCAATTTTCCTCTTTCCTGCAAGCCATTCTGCTTTTAAGTAGCTGGCGTTATCTATCATATAGGCTTCCACCCCTTGGTTTTCAGCCACTTCGCGCAAGCGGTTTGAGTTAGAGCTGTTAGGCGAGCCAACAATAATCACTAAATCACAATCCTTTGCCATTATTTTTACGGCATCTTGACGGTTCTGTGTGGCATAACAAATGTCATCACTTTTTGGCGCATTAATTTCTGGAAATTTAGCTTTTAGTGCGTTAATTACCATTGAGGCATCGTCAATAGAAAGCGTAGTCTGTGTCACATAGGCTAATTTTGATGGATTCTTTACAGATAATGTTGCTACGTCTTCGGGCGTTTCTACTAAATAAATGCCCGCGCTTCCTTCTACTTGCCCCATTGTCCCTTCTACTTCAGGGTGACCCTTATGACCAATCATGACAATTTCCATATTTGCAGCTCGCATTTTAGCGACTTCAATATGCACTTTAGTCACAAGTGGACAGGTGGCATCAAAAGCACTTAAACCGCGTGACTCAGCTTCGGCACGAACGGCTTTTGAAACGCCGTGTGCACTGAAAATCACTGTGCTGCCAGCAGGTATTTCATCCAACTCTTCAACAAACACTGCGCCTTTGCTGCGAAGCTCATCCACCACAAATTTGTTATGCACAACTTCATGACGGACATAAATAGGCGCACCAAATTTCTCGAGCGCTTGCTCCACAATAATAATCGCGCGATCAACCCCAGCGCAGAAGCCGCGAGGGTTTGCTAATACAATTTCTGTCGGATTTTGCTTGTTTGAATCGATATCTGTCATACACACTTTTTAATCATTAAATTCACTTAAGGTATAATGCACATATTAACCTAAATAAGGGTGCGCTTAAAATTCAAGCATGCTTAAAATATGAATAATATTGCTGTAAAAACCACTGCCGCTAAAAATACGGCAACACTATTAATTACCTGCCCGGATAGCAAAGGTATTGTCGCAGCCATTGCTGATTTTTTATACCAGCATAATGCCAATATTTTGCATGCTGATCAGCACCAAGATGCTGAAAACAATCTCTTTTTAATGCGCGTTGAGTGGGATTTGGCAGGTTTTAACCTTTTGCCAGCTGACTTCGAGCAGCATTTCGCCGAGATTGCAAAACGGTTCAGCATGGAGTGGCAGTTAAAGCTCTCACAAAAACCACTACGTGTTGCTATTATGGTGTCGCAGTATGACCACTGTTTAGCTGATTTGTTGCATCGCCATAAAAACGGTGAGTTGGTGTGTGATATTCCGTTGATTATTAGTAATCATAAAGATACCGAAGCATTAGCTAAATTTTACGGCGTTGACTTCCACTATATTGAAGTTAAAAAAGACAATAAGCCAGAAGCAGAAGCGCGGCAATTTGCTTTGTTTGATCAGTATGATATTGATTTAATCGTGTTAGCACGTTATATGCAAATCTTGTCGCCAGATTTTGTGGCGCGTTATCCTAAGCAAATTATTAACATTCACCATTCATTCTTACCCGCCTTTATCGGTGCGCGACCTTATCATCGTGCATTTGAGCGCGGTGTTAAGTTGATAGGCGCAACGGGCCATTATGTGACTGAAGTGTTAGATGAAGGCCCGATTATTGAGCAGGATATTGACCGTATTTCGCACCGCGACCAAGTAGAAGACTTGATTCAAAAAGGCCGTGATTTAGAGCGCATTGTGCTATCCAAAGCTGTGCGCTGGCATATTGAAAATCGTATTTTGTTATATGCTAATAAAACTGTGATTTTTGATTAAGCGTTCAATCAGTAATAAAAAAAGCGAAGCATTTTGGCTTCGCTTTTTTTTTGACTTAAAACAGCTAACTTAACTATTTACCATCGTCTGCAGCTGGAGTGTCGAGAGGTGGAACTGCCACTTCATCTACAGGTGCAATCTCAGGTAATGCTTCGTCTGCGTACGCAGAAATGGCGCTAAATGCAAATAGTGCTGATAAAACTAAAAGAACTTTTTTCATACTTTTCCCCTATTCTAAGCAACTGTTTTAAAATTTATGTTTTAAGAGTTAAATGCCCTCAAAACATAAATTTACACCCAGAGAATAGCTTGTGCAACATAAATAGTCGTTTTGGTTTATGGCAGGCACTGTTCTAGTGCAAATAAGTCGGCAATCTGTTCACGCTTTCTAATTAAGTGGCATTGGTCGCCATCTACCATGACCTCAGCCGCGCGAGGTCTAGTGTTGTAATTGCTAGACATACTCATGCCGTAAGCGCCAGCAGACATAATGGCGAGTATATCGCCCTCAACTAGTGCAAGCGTTCTATCATGGCCTAGAAAATCACCGCTTTCGCACACAGGACCGACGATTTCATAAGTTAGCGCCTCGGTATCATCTTGTCTTGGCTGCACAGCCTTAATGTCATGGTAGGCATCATATAAGGCTGGGCGCATTAAGTCGTTCATGGCCGCATCAACAATTGCGAAGTTTTTTGATTCGGTATGCTTTAGATATTCAACTTTAGTCAATAAAACGCCTGCATTACCTACTAACGCGCGGCCAGGTTCAAAGACTAGTTTGACGTTACGGCTACCAAGCTTGGCGCGCATGGCCGTGGCAAAAACAGTGAACTCAGGAGGCGTTTCATCACTATAACAAATACCAATGCCTCCACCAGCGTCTATGTGCTGAATGACAATGCCGTTTTCCGCCAAGGCATCAACTAGTGCTAATACACGGTCAAAAGCGTCTAAAAATGGCGATAACTCGGTAATTTGTGAACCTATGTGGCAATCCACACCGTGAATAGCGATGTTACTCATTTTGGCGGCTTGCAAATAAATGTCTAATGCATCCTCATAAGCCACACCAAATTTATTATTTTTTAAACCAGTAGAGATATAAGGGTGTGTCTTGGCATCCACGTTAGGATTCACACGTAAAGATATTGGTGCGACTTTACCCATAAAGCTGGCGACATCGTTTAGACGCTGCAGCTCGCTGGCAGACTCAACATTAAAGCAAAAAATGTCAGCATTAAGCGCTGCTTGCATCTCAGCTTCAGTTTTCCCTACGCCGGAAAATACAATCTTTTTAGGATCACCACCCGCGGCTAAAACACGCGCTAGCTCTCCACCAGAAACAATATCAAAACCAGCGCCAAGCTTAGCAAATAGATTCAAAATCGCTAGGCTCGGGTTAGCCTTTACCGCAAAACACACTAAATGATCGCAGTCTTTAAAGCCCGCGCTAAAGCTCTCAAAAGCCTGAGTCAGCGCAGACTTTGAATAAACATAGCAAGGTGTATTGAATTCATCCGCAATGCTAGTAAGTGCTATGTTTTCAACGTGAAATGTATTGTTTTTAAGTGTAAAAGAGTTCACAGGATGGCTTGTCAATTTAGATTGAATTAGGGAGTAAAATGCTTACTTATTTATCTGGCGTCGACTGTGGATATTCTTTTTCAGGAATATACAAAGGTCCTTTAGTGCCGCAACCGCATAGTGCAAAGCTTAGAGATAGAAGCAATAGTATATAGATAATATTTTTTTTCATTACTCTTAATGATATGGCTGATCTAATTGTAAGTAAATTCTAACATAAAGGTTCGCTAAGTCATATTTTGTGTTGTTGTTCTTTTGATTGAAGTTCCAATTGCCCATTACGCTGTAATAACCAAAATAAGTGCCGCTCATCCCTCTCGTGATGCCGATTATCGGCTATGGCTAGACATTGATAATTAGACCATGCATGATGTAGTCACGTAAAAAGGGGAAATGCGATGGTTGCCTTAGTAAAGTTTCAGCACAATAGCTCAAAAAATAGTATTAAAGTCAATTCACGCCCCAAAGGCTTTACTTTAATAGAAGTGATGGTAGTGGTAGCTATTATCGGTATTTTAGCAGCGATAGCTTTGCCTAATTACACTGATTACATAAAGCGTGGTAAGGCGGCTGAAGCAACTTCAATGTTAGCAAACTTTAGAATACGCATGGAACAGTCTTATCAGGATAACCGTTTTTATACTTGCCCAACCGCAGCACAACTGCTGGCTGGAGCACGGTATTTCACATATACTTGTGCACTGCCAACTCCGCAGTCTTACACTTTGACAGCAACTGGTATTGCAGCGCAGGGCATGACTAGTTTTGCATTCGACATAAACGAACAAAACGCCAAAACTTCAACCTTCGATGGAACAGCTGGTGGTACATGCTGGCTAACTAAAAAAGGCGGGTCATGCTAGTGTTAACAAAAAAACACATAAGCAGCTTTAGTCGATGCCAATCAGGTTTTACTTTAATAGAGCTGATGGTGGCGGTTTCGGTAATGGGTATTTTAGCCGCACTTGCATTGCCTAGCTATCGCGACTGGATAGAAAATACACGTATTCGTAATGCAGCTGAGTCTATACAAACTGGTCTACAAAAGGCGCGTGTTGAGGCGTTAAAGCGTAATGTTCAGGTGCAGTTTACGCTAGGTGCAAACTCTGCTTGGACGGTGAGTTGTGTTGCAGCCGCTCAGTGTCCAGATTTAATAGGAGGTATTTTGGAAACTCGAACAGCCAGTGAAGGTTCATCTGCAAGTATTATTGTGGCTTCGAACGCTTCAGCGACCATCGTTTTTACAAACCTCGGCACGGTTTTAGCTAGCCCCCCGCGGCTTCAGTGCCATTTACTCAGCTTGATTTGAACAGTTCCATACTAGGGTCGGGTAGCAGGTCTTTGCAAATTAGGATTGGTGCTGGTGGAGGAGGTCGCGCGTGTGATCCGTACTCAGGTTTGTCAGCTTCTGATCCACGTAAGTGTTAATTAGGGAAATAGTATGATGAATACTAGACGATATAAAGTAATTTCAAGTCAAAAAAAACGTCAGCATGGTATAGCGCTGCTAGAGTCACTTATTGCATTGTTAATATTTTCTATGGGAATTTTAGCATTAGCTGGCTTGCAGGGTTTTATGCTTAAGGGCGCCTCGGAAGCCAAAAACAGGTCTGATGCCAGTGTAATTGCGCAGCGTAGAGTTGCAATGATGTGGACTGATGCAAAAGATACTCCAGCGGCATTGTCAGCAGCTTATGCCGAAGTTAATACCGCCGTGCCAGACTTGCCTAATGGGCTGAGAACCACGGCGTTCAATGCATTAGTACCGGATGAAGTGACGGTAACGGTGACTTGGCAAGCCCCTGGTGAACCTCAGCATAACTTTTCGACAAATGCTAATATTGTCGGGGCAAGATAATATGCGTCAAATTAATCAGCATGGTCAACAAAAAAGTTTTAATCAAACGGGTTTTAGTTTAATTGAACTCATGGTTGGTTTGGTCATAGGTTTACTAGCGACGCTGGTGATTATGCAAATATACTCTGTCTTTGAAGGGCAAAAACGCACCACCTCTGGTACATCTGATGCCCAAACTAGCGGTAGTGTGGCTTTGTATACCATGCAAAGAGATTTGCAACTTGCAGGATTTGGCTTGCCTCTTTTTGATAGAGATAATATGCCATTAAAGTGTGCCACGACAAGTTTCGACCATGATGGCAATGCTGCAACTCCTAACATCAGTACAATACCGATTGAAATTACAAACGGTGCATTGGCAACTGATAGCGATACTATTACCGTTCGCTACGGTACTTCTCCAAACGCGGGTATTCCCGTGTTGGCGAGCGTGGTGACTGGTGCGGTTGTAACGGTTGATACTAATATGGCTTGTGCCAGTAATGATGTTGTTTATTTAATGAACCTAACAACTGGCGCGGGTGATTGCAGAATGACAATGGTAAATGATACGGCAGCAAACTTAGCCGCAAATCCTCAGAAGATCACCTTGCTCAATGCCTCTAATATAAATCCATCAAAAACCAACTTGGCTTGTCTGGGCACGTGGAACGAATTTACTTATACATTGAGTGCTAATAATGAACTTACTCGGAACGGTATTCCTGTTGTTGCGGGGATTGTGAATATACAGGCGCAGTACGGCATATCGGCTAGCCCTAACGGTGTAAATGGAAATCAAATTGCACGCTGGGTAAATGCTACTGGTGCTTGGGCTGCGCCAGGAATTACTAGTGTGACCTGTGACACAGCTAATGCTAACCGAAACTGTATTAAAGCTGTGCGTATCTCTGTAGTGGCACGCAATGGTTTACTTGAAAAATTACCCGCGGTTTCTTTTGCATGCAGCTCTGTAACAGCTGCCAATCCTACAGGTGTTTGCGCTTGGGATGCAACTTCAGCCGCTCCTCTCAATCCATCAGCAGCCCCAGTGATTGACCTGTCAAATACAGCCAATTGGAATCAGTACCGATATAAAGTTTATGAAACCATTATCCCATTGAGAAATATGATGTGGACGAAAGCGCGGTTATGATGGTTTTCTCTAATAGTAGTTTTGACAAGATTTGCGCTAGAGCGATTACGCATAGGCAATCATGTAAAAATAATCAAAATCAAAAAGGTGTCGTACTGTTTTTTGCCCTTATCGCTCTAGTGGTGATGTCGCTTGCGGCAGTAGCGTTAATCCGCTCAGTAGATACCAATAGCTTAATTGCGGGTAATTTGTCGTTCAAGCAATCTAGCATGTTGTCGGCAGACCGTGGTGTAGAGAATGCCATTACTTGGCTTAAAACTAAGAATGCCAATTCACTTAATACTGATTTGGCGGTTAATGGATATTATGCTACCGCAGATGTAGCGCCGCATTTAGATGCTAAAGCACTAGTGGATGCTAGTGGTTTAGCAGATATGACAGACACGCAAGGTAACACTATTACTTACGTAATACAGCGTATGTGCACTCAACAGGGTATTAATACGAATAGTTATGACAAAAGATTAACAAACTGCCTTTTTTCGCCAGGTCCAGATCCAAATCCTAAGGAGTCTGGTGTGCAGAAGGTAAAGTCTCTGCCGACCAAGCAGATAGTTTATCGTATTACGGTCAAAGTGGTCGGCCCAAAGAACACCACGAGCTATATACAAACATTTGCTTTCTAAACATTATTTATGAACGTTATATTGAGCAGGATCGATATCATGACAAACTCATTAACTCAACACTTTTTCAATCAATGCGCGCGCATACCTCAATATAAGCGCATTTTGATGAAAGCTAGCTTAACGGCAAGCTTACTAGCCTCACTGGCTATGTTTCCTGCAAGTGTATTCTCAGCCTTACCCGTGCTTGCAGATAAGCCCTTAGGCAAAGCTGCGGGTACTATTAAACCCAACCTGATGTTTGTCTTTGACACATCGCAAAGCATGAATAAAAGTCTTGCTAACGATACGTTGGATGATGCGGCACAATGTAAAGCTGCTATGAAAAACAAATCTGGAACAGCAATTACTAATTTGACTGTTGGTCCGACAGCTGCTTTTCCTAGTAGACCGACAACGCGCCTCGCTATTCAGCCAAGCAGTGGCTTTAGTAACGGTAATCTTGTTTATTTAGCTATACCGGGCAAGCCTGAGTATTCTGGTGTATATAAAATTAAAGCAAAAAATGGTACTACTACTGGCTGTATTAGTGGAACTGAAGTTTACACTACTACACTCACAGTAAATTCGCCTTATAAGGTTAATGAGACAAATCCAAGTGTTGTTGCCCCAGACAAGGTTGGTGTAGTTGCATATAATTCAGGTAATCCTTTGTCTGATCCACCTGTTGCGCCAACAAATGGGTGTGCAGTACCAGCTGCGCTACCTGCAAATAGTGGCAATACAACGACTGATCTTAATTTGGGCGGGGGGTTTGTTGTCAATGCTTCAGGCGTAACCGCAACACCAAGTGCTAGTTGTTATATACGTGATCGTAAAGATACTAACGGTTGTAAAGTGACTACTGCAGCACCCGCAAATAGTGGCAGTACTACTACAAATTATAATCGTGGTGGTGGTTTCCTTGAAACTGCATCAGGCGGAGTGACTTCAACTGCTAGCACTAGTTGCTACTGGTATGACCCTGCGGATACGCCAGTTGGTACGTTTGTGTCATGTACTAATGGTACTACTGGTGAAAATAGTTTGGAAGTTGATATCGCTCCTGGTGCACCTGCTGGTGCTTTAACTGCGGCAGAGATTGCTGATGCTCGCATAGTGCTTCAGAGCGACGATACAAAATGTTATAACAATGAGCCTCCACTAGTCGCAGCTAAAGTGCAAAGTTTGTTCTATGACCCTAGTGTTGAGTATGTGCCACCACCCAAACCGACACTAGTTGGCTTGGGGACAGCATCTCCTGGCAATAGATTGCCTTCTATGACATCGGCTTATACTTCAAACTGGGCTAATGTTCGGATAGATGGTACCAGACTTAATGCTAGTGGAGATCCAATAACAAACGCAAATGGAACAGCTTGTAATGCTGCAGGAACTAACCTTCTGACTTGTAACAATACTTACAAAGCGCCAGATGGTACTTTTGATTTCAAAAAATGGGAAGAAATGGTCTACTGTGACACACCTGATAGACCCGCTGCCTATACAAGCGATAGACTTTGGCATGAGTCTACTCGTTGTATGCACAATACACCTGCAAACACTAGCAGTGTGACAAACTCTTCACCTCGCTATCCGTATCCGTACCCAAATACCTCCGATGGTGGAGTGACTAGCCCTTCAAAAACTAATTTTTACTTGGCTAACGTATTGCATCAAGATGGCGTAGCTAAACTTACCACGGATAACCCTGTGGCAGATGTCTATGCTTTTGGTGAGACGTACCAATTTTCTAACCCATTTTATTATAACGTTCGCGCTATTGAGTATTGTAATTCGGCTAAGTTGAATAATTGCGTTATGGCAACTGCACCATCGGGGGCATACACTGAGCCAGCTTATGTGCGTTATTGCAAAACGCAGGCACAGGCGACCGATATGAGTACCTCGCCAAATGCGGCTGCTTGCCAAGGTGTTTATACAGGTACAGGAGCTTCAGATTATCGATTTGCAAGATATGGTTTATTTGAGCGAGTTGATGTTAAACCTACAGTTACAAGTTATGCTAAAAGTGCAGATCGCAGCGACTGTTTAGGTAGTACTTGTACATATGCTGAGGAAATGACTAACATTGCAAACTGGTATGCATATTATAAAACCCGTATGCAATTAATGAAAAGTGCTGTAGGACGCACTTTTGATACTTTGGATGAAAATTATCGTGTTGGATTAATTACTGTTGAAGACTACAACACGGCAGGTAACTATATACCTATTAGAGACTTTATTACAGGGACGAATTTCCAAAAGGAAAATTGGTTTAAGAGTTTGTATAGCAGGTGGCCAGCAGGCGGCACTTCATTACGTGATGTGTTGGGTACAGTAGGTAGAATTTACTCAGGCAAAAAGCCGATTACAGGGTTTACTGCAGTAGCAGACGACCCAGTGCAGTACTCATGTCAAAAAAACTATACCTTACTGACTACTGATGGGTATTGGAATGGCCCTGCAGGTCAAAAAATTGATGGAAGTGCTGTGGGTGACCAAGATGGAGCACCCACAGCACGACCACAACGTGATGCATTAAATATCCCTGACACTTTAGCCGACGTGGCTCAGTATTATTATGAAACAGATCTTCGCAGCCCAACCAATGTGCCTGTCAATTGTACTGGAGCATTAGGAACGGATGTGTGTTTGGATGATGTTAAAGCGACAGGAGATGATGCTAAAACATCACAGCACATGACAACCTATACTTTAGGCTTAGGTGTGGATGGTTTGTTAAACTCGACCAATTATAAAACAACTACAGTTGGCGATTATGCTGACTTAACTAGTGGTACAACGAGTTGGCCACAACCTGGTCCTGATAATGGAGACACAACGTTTACAGCACTTGAGCGAGCCACCGTAGATGATCTATGGCATGCTGCTGTGAACGGTCACGGCACTTATTTTAGTGCAAGAAACCCGCAACAGGTCATTACTGGTATTGGTGGAACCTTGGCAACGCTCAGTGATGCAGTTGGTACTGGTTCAGCAACCTCTTTAAGTAATAACACACCAGTGGCCGGCGATAATTACGCTTATAGCGCTAGATATGTAACGGGAACTTGGACTGGTAATTTATTTGCTCGTACTATCGCAGGTGATGGCGCTTTAAGCTTAGGCGCTGTTTGGTGTGTAGAGAATGAGACAAGTGTTACGCCCGCATGTACACCAAACGCAACATCAGGTCTCAGTACAAAGGTGGGGCTAAATTCGGATACACGCACTATTTATGCTAATGTGAGTGGAAGTTTGCAACCGTTTAAGTATGCTAATTTAACAGGTACCCAACAGGCGTTTTTCAACTCGGCAAATCTACACGGCTTAAGTCAATGGGCTGACTATAATGCTTATCAATTAAGTCAAGTAGGCGGTGCAAGTTTAGTTGATTATCTTCGAGGTCAAACTAAGTATGATAGGCGACCTTCTAATAACCTTAATGTTCCTCCAGCCACAACTGGTGATAACCGCTTATATCGACAACGCACTGCTGTTTTAGGAGATATTGTGGACTCCGATCCAGTGTATGTTGGTGAGTCTCAGACTACTTATGCAGATGCTGGATATACGGCTTTCTTAGCTACAACTGCGCTAAGAGATAGGATGGTTTACGTTGGCGCAAATGACGGCATGTTGCATGCTTTTGACGCAAGTACGGGTGAAGAGCGTTGGGCCTACGTGCCAACGAAAGTGATGCCAAATATGTGGAAGCTAGCCGATCAGGACTATAGAAACAATCATACCAATTATGTGAATGCGAAAATGACTGTGTCAGACGTTTATGTGGGTGGTGCATGGAAAACAATCCTTGTAAGTGGTTTTGGTCAAGGCGGACGTGGCTATTTTGCCCTAGACATTACAAATCCAAGTGTAGCCCCTACTTTACTATGGGAAACAGATGATTCGGCTACTTGGAATAATTTGGGGTACAGTTACGGTAAGCCTGTTATTACAAAAAGGGCAATTGATAATAAGTGGGTGGTGTTAGTTACCTCTGGGTACAACAACACCTCTCCCGGTGATGGAGGCGGAAGATTATTTGTGTTGGATGCTGGAACAGGTGCTGAACTCGTTTCTGGCGGAATTCCTACAGGTAGCGGTACAACGACTACCCCAAGCGGATTAGCACAAATATCTGCATTCGTTAGTAGCCCATTTGTCAATAATGTTGCGCAGTATGTTTATGGAGGTGATCTATTAGGCGATATGTGGCGCTTTGATTTAAATACAAATACCATGATCAAGTTCACCTCTTTGTATAGTGGTGCAGCTCCTGGTATTGCGCAACCAATTACCGTTGCGCCTACGTTAGGCGAAATTGATAGTAAACGCGTGATATTTATCGGCACCGGTAAATACATTGAGCCTGATGATTTGTTGCCTGCAAATTTTAGGCAACAGACTCTTTATGGAATTAAAGATAATGATGTTACGTCTGCGATTACAGGCTTACGTGCGACTCTTGTAGAGCAGACACTAACAGAAACATACAGTACTAGAGACGTAACTACTACTAATACTGTAGATTGGTCATCTAAAAATGGTTGGTTTGTAGATTTGAATAATAGCGCCACTACTGGAGAACGTCAAAATGTAAAGGCCTTACTGGTATCAGGTGCCTTAATTGTACCTACAATGATTCCTCCAGCAGGGGTATGTGGAACTGGTACAGGATGGAAAAATGTATTCAACTATAGAACTGGTGGTGCTGTCGACCCAACAAGTAGTACTTTAGTTTCTACACAGGTTACCTCGCCAATGGCTGGGATATATGTTGTATACGATGTTACTAACACGACTGATGGTAAGTTTTCTGTGGGACATGATAGGGGTGATGGAGGTGGAAGTAACGGTTGTCCTGGCGGCTCAGGTTGCGATGTGTACCCCCCTGTAAATGGGGAGTTTTTAGGTACTAGAAGCATTTGGAGGGAATTAATCGCACCATAACAACCTTAGGTATCAATTTGAACCACAGCAACAGTAATATTGCTGTGGTTTTTTATTGTATAAATGGTATACACACTTTCTAACTTTACCTATATTCGTTATATTCCGAATACATATACTGTATTGTGGTCACAGATATATAACAACTGTAGGGCTTAAGGCAGTGATGTGTAAATACTGGTTACAACTTGATCAACGGAGCTTCCATTTTTTTCGGTTGTGTGAACTCTAACTGGCAAATATTGATAATCTACACCTAGCCATAGCTCAGTTTTTTCTTCACCATCACTTATTAGCAAATGTAAGGTGTTTAGCTTGCCTAGTTTTGTTGATATTTCCTCTTCACCTTGTAGGCTATAGGTATAGGTTGTTTGTTTGTCACCATTTGCCATTGTGATTTCAGTATCTTCTAAAGGAGGCGAAAACATAAACTGGTACATATAGCTTAAAGAATCTTGCGTTCCTGTACTTAAATCTTCCGATTTATCAGCTTTAGAGCTGTGCATTTGCAATTTTCTATTTGACCAAGCAAAACGGACATTTTGTGAGTTCTTAGGGTCTTTCCCATACTGATAAGAGTAAAAGCTCGGTATCAAGCCTTTATCAGTGACTATGCCTTCACTATTCTCTGCCAATGTGTCAGAAAGAAGGGAGGTCTGACTTTGAGTTTGAGTCATTCTAGTGAGGATATAAGTGCGATTCTTATCAAGGTTAAAGACAATACGAGTTATACCTATGTCACTGGGGTCATTTCCGTGACGCACCTCAAATTCTGTTTCTACATATTTATAGGCTTGCGGTGCAGGTTTCTTTGCATTATTGTTGGTTTTAGTAGGTTTGTTCATTTCACTAGTTTCATTTTTGGCTTCACTCATCAATACTTCTAAAGCTGAAGGTGCTTTTGCTGTTTCATTCACAACTTGTTCAGTAGTTAGGGTACTTATTTTACTCGTGACTGTTTCATCATAGGTATCTAGCGATAGTTCGGGTGTGTCGTTTATGGTACTTAAGACTTTCACTACTGATTTGTTAGATTTAAGCTTTGCGGCTGCTGGCTCTACTAATGATTTTTGTGATGACTTTTGAATGCTTTGAGACGAGATTTTTTGCATTGCTTGTGCGTTTACTAAACGTACTTCAATGGAGTGTTGGCCTTCGTTAAGCTCTGGAAGAGTTAGTACAAACTTACTTAATAATAAAAGATGCACAAGCAATGAAACCACTAGGGCAAGAGTCAGCATTTTATTTTTTGAAAAAATTAACTTAAAGCATTTCGTTATTTTTATCATAAGACTGTTTTAAGGGTGGGATTGAGCCAGATTATTTAACGTAGTAAATTTTACATCTGTTGCTAACCAATGGAGTTTTTCTGCCATTTTTGGCGAAACAAAAATATGTGATTTATCGTCAATGACCATGTAGTTTTCAATACCAAAGGCCTGAGCGGCTTTGCTTTTATTCTCTGGTGCTTCTATGAAAATAGGTTTTGACACTACATCTGAAAGTACACCTGCCTGAATTTTGCCTATTGCTTGAGGTGGTACAAGCACTGTAACAGCTTGTGTATGCTGGGTTGGGTAGCCTGTGCGAGGATCTATTATATGACTGTAACGTTTACCTCCCAGCATGAAGTAGCGCTGATAATCACCTGAAGTGCCAATCGCCCAGCCATCGAGCAAATCTAAAGTGGCGATTGCTGTGGATGCACGGGGGTGTTGTATGCCAACACGCCATGGTTTATCGCCATGTTGACCAATGGCGATTATGTTGCCACCTACGTTGATGAGTGCACCTTTAACATGCTGTTCACGTAGATAAGCTGCAGCAACATCAAGAGCATAGCCTTTGGCATATCCGCCTAGATCAAGTTTTACTGAGGGATTGTTACTGTAAGCCGTGTTACCTTTAAGTACAATATCCGTCATCTTAGGGTTTGCCTTTACTAGAGATTTTATTTTCTCAGTATCAATGTTTACTGGGCTAAAGTTATCTCGTTGAAAGCCCCAAACCCCTATTAAATGACTAATTGCTGGGTTAAATAAGCCATTTGATTTTACTGATAGTGTAGTAATGTCAGCTAGCATGGATGCTAAATCTGGACTGATGGGGACAGGGTTGTTACCTTGCGCAAATGCGCTATTTAGCTCACCTAATTCACTCGCTTTATTCGCAGATATTGGTTTCCATGCATGTAGACGATTATGCAATGATTGAAAATCATGTAATATCTTATCAGATAGCAGATGTGCACGGTCTTCAGTCTCACCATAGATTGTAATGTCAATCAAAGTGCCAAAAATATAGCCCTGACTTTGGTAAATTGGTTCTTTCAGACAACTGGTAAGTAATAAGCAAGTTAAGATAAATATGTAGCGCATAGAGATTAATGAGGCTAAGAAGTAAGTAAGAGTAACTGAGTAAATAATGAGGCTTCATTTAATCAGTTAATTAGATGTTTAGTCTCCATCGTATCCATAAAAATATGCGCTGGCTTACATGTTGTTTGCTTGGCGATTTCTACCATGCCTGTGGGGCTAGTGACATTGATTTCGGTTAGATGCTCGCCAATCACGTCTAAGCCCACTAGAAATAAACCTTCAGCTTTAAGTACTTTACCAACCGTTGTGGCGATTTCTAAATCACGTTCACTAAGTAATTGCGCAACACCAGTGCCACCAGCGGCCAAATTACCACGTGTTTCGCCAGCTTTAGGTATGCGTGCCAATGAATATGGCAATGGAACACCATCAATCACAATGATACGTTTATCGCCTTGCAAAATTGCTGGTAAATAACGCTGTGCCATAATCGTGCGTTTGCCGTAGTCGGTAATGGTTTCTAGTATCACACTGATATTGGGATCAGTCAAACTTAGCCTAAATATGCTACTGCCGCCCATGCCATCGAGTGGCTTAACGACTATATCTTGGTGAGTATTTAAAAACTCTCTGATTAAATCGTTATTGGCCGTGACTAAAAACTCAGGTGCAAATTGTGGGAATCGAGTAACCGATAGTTTTTCATTCCAACTGCGGATAGCACTAGGATTGTTGTAAACCTTTGCGCCCTGATTAGCTGCAATTTCAAGTAAATATGTGCTGTATAGATACTCGTTATCAAATGGCGGATCTTTGCGCATGATAATGCCATCAAAGTCTGCTGGCGCGTATTCAGTCGCTGCTTCTAATGTGTAACTTTGCTCAGTAAAAATGAATTTCTTCGCGCTAATTCTCGCTATTGCGCCGCGTAAAAAAAGCTCATGCTGCATACTAACAAACAGCTCATGTCCACGCAGGCTCGCCTCACGCATGATGCCTAAACTGGTGTCTTTGTAACTTTTGAGGTTCTCGAGTGGATCCAAAATAAAGGCTAGTTTCATATTGACATGCTTTATTGGTTAAGTGGATCTTGTTCTTGCAATTCAATCGCTGCGGCTAGTAATGCTAAGCGTGCCACTACGCCGTAAGCATAAAAGCGATTAGGGGCTGCATCTGGTGCGCCTGCGCAGTCGGGTGTAGTACATGGCTTTTCGAAAGCTAATGGCACAAATTGTGAGCCTGGCGCATTGAGGTTTTCATCTATGCCGCGACCGGTATGTACACGGTAGAATCCGCCAATCACAAAATGGTCCATCATATACACCACAGGCTCTGCAACCGCATCATTGATACTTTCGAAGGTATAAACACCCTCTTGAATAATCACTTCTGAGACTTGCAAACCTTCTTTTACGACAGACATTTTATTACGTGCTTTGCGATTCAAATCACGTACATCATCGGGTGATTTAACCGTCATAATGCCCATGCCGTAAGTACCTGCATCGGCTTTGACTATGACAAACGGCTCTTGCGTCACGCCGTATTGTGCATATTTAATTTTGATCTTTGCCAGTAACTCTTCTACTTTAAGTGCAAGGCATTCTTCACCAGTACGGGCGTGAAAGTCAATTTCACCACAGGTATCAAAATATGGGTTTAATAACCATTCATCAATACCAAGTAGGGCAGAAAACTCACTTGCCACGCGGTTGTATGCAGCAAAGTGTTGCGACTTACGGCGTGTACTCCAGCCTGCATGTAGCGGCGGGATTAAATTCTGCTCAAGATTTTCAAGTATTGCAGGAATACCCGCAGACAGGTCATTGTTAAGCAAAATCGCACAGCTATCAAAGTCGCCAAGCTCTGCATTGATGAGTTTAATCCGATTGCCTACACGCACAACAGGCTCTAACAGCAACGTATGACCATCATGAGTTTCTAGTTTGGTAGGCTCAGTAATTTCCGGTGAAATAGAGCCGACTCTTACATCAAGACCCGCTTGCTTCATGATATTCACAAGCTCAACCACATTGCGTAGGTAGTAAGTGTTACGTGTATGGTTTTCAGGAATAATGAGTAATCGATGTGCTTCTGGACAGACCTTCTCAACCGCAATCATTGCGGCTTGAACACTTAAAGGTAAAAAATCAGGATTGAGATTATTAAAGCCACCTGGGAATAGATTGGTGTCGACTGGCGCTAATTTGAAGCCTGAGTTGCGTAAATCTACGCTGGCATAAAATGGTGAAGAGTACTCTAGCCATTGTGAACGAAACCAATGTTCGATTTTCGGCATGGCATCAAGCATGCTTTTTTCTAAGCTAAGTAAAGGGCCATTGAGCGCGGTTGTTAAATGTGGAACCATAGAATCTCTTTTCGGTATCTAGTTTAGGCTACTCTGTCATCGCGACGTGTGCATTTTCTTTTATCTAGCTTATTAAATGACTTCATGCGCTTGAACGTCAGCATGATAGCTGCTTCTTACCATGGGGCCACTAGCCGTATTATTAAAGCCCATCGCATCAGCTTTTTCTTTTAATTTTTCAAATGATGCAGGTTCTACATAGCGCATAACAGGTAAGTGATGCACGCTAGGTTGTAAATATTGACCTAAGGTTAACATACTGACGTTGTGTGCACGTAAATCTGCCATGACTTCTAGAATCTCTTCGTCAGTTTCTCCTAAGCCTAGCATTAAGCCTGACTTTGTTGGTACATCAGGATACATCTCGCCAAAGGTTTTTAATAGCTGTAATGAGTTTTGATAGTCCGAGCCTGGCCTTGCTTGCTTATACAGGCGAGGAATTGTCTCAAGATTGTGATTCATGACATCAGGCGGTGCATTGCGCAGAATTTGCATGGCAACATCTAAACGACCACGAAAATCCGGTACAAGGATTTCAATTTTAATATTGGGTGATTGCGCACGCACGGCCCGTATACAATCTACAAAGTGTTGCGCGCCACCATCTTTTAAATCATCACGGTCTACGCTGGTAATCACAACGTACTTGAGCTTCATTTGGGCAATCGTGCGTGCTAAGTTCTCAGGTTCGTTCACATCTGGTGGCAGTGGTTTGCCGTGCGCAACATCGCAAAATGGACAACGACGCGTGCAAATATCACCCAAAATCATAAAGGTAGCAGTGCCGCCACTAAAGCATTCGCCGATGTTTGGGCAACTAGCTTCTTCACATACAGTATGGAGATTATTCTCCCGCAGAATTTTCTTAATCTCTTGATAGCGCGCAGAATCAGGTGCTTTCATGCGTATCCACTCAGGCTTGCGTAGCATAGGCATCGGAATGATTTTGATAGGAATGCGTGAAGTTTTAGCACTATCAATTTCTTTTACACCAGCGATTTTTGATGTTCTTACATCAGTCATTTGTATTTCCATTTGCTAAGTTTTTTGTGAGCCAAGATTCTTCATTAAGATGTTGAGTAACAACTCCCTTATTACTTCAAAATTGGCGTTAATGCCTAAATCTTTAGTTTGTGTGACTTTTAAGCCTGCATAGCCGCATGGGTCTATGGCTTCGAACGGTGATAAGTCCATGTTTATATTTAAACTTAAGCCATGATAACAGCAATTATTTTTGATGCGTAATCCTAGCGAGGCAATTTTAGCCTCTTCAACATATACGCCAGGGGCGTCAGCCTTTGCGACTGCTTTTTTACTGAAACTATCTAGTAGTTCTATGACTGCGTTTTCGAGCAGGCTCACTAATTTTCGAATGTTGAGGTTATTCCGTTTTAGGTCAAATAGAACGTAAATAATCAGCTGACCAGGTCCGTGATAAGTGATCTTTCCACCTCGGTCAGTATGCACTAATGGAATATCATTGCGAATCGGTAAGCGCACATTTTTACGATTCAGCCCCAGTGTGTATACGGCTGGGTGTTCTGTTAGCCATAGTTCATCGGGCGTGTTTTCGGTGCGTTCAGCCGTAAACTTTTGCATGGCATGCCAAGTGGTTTCAAAATCAGTAAGACCCAGCTGCCTGATTAAGAAAGGTTGCTGCACAGTCATTGGTTTTAGTCTGGTGAAATTACTTTTAAAAATTAAGTGTTAGTTTTAAAGTGCAAATTTAACCAGTGGGTGCGCACTGATTAGGCGATAAATGTCATCTAATTGCACTTGTGATTCGACACGCACGGTGCAGGTGAGGCTGGTGTATTTGCCAGAAGAACTTATTCTGGATTCAATGTTTTCAGGGTTGAACGTCGGCACGATTGTTTGAATAAGCAAAATCACAGTCTCGGGAAACTGGCTCTCTGTATTCCCCATCACTTTAATTGGGAAGTCAGTCGGAAAGTCGATGAGTGGGGGTGCGGTGTGCGGTTCTATGTCAGCCATGATGTTGAGCTCAGTAAATTTGTAATGATATTTATTGCATTAACAGTTTAATTGAATCCCAAGCGCGCCCTAAAATACCCGCGCCATCAATAGACTTCACGGCCACTAAGCTGCGCTCTTCTATAGTTTTACCATTCAGTATGAATTTCACACTACCTATTACTTGACCTTTTTTAATAGGGGCAATCAGTGGTTGAGTGCTAGACATGACAGCTTTTACGTTAGCGTAGTCACCTTTTGGTACAGTCACAAACAAATCGTTAGCTACGGTTGACGCTAATTGATTTTCAGTACCTTTCCATACTTTAAGCTGATTAATACTTTGCCCTTGTTTGTAGACTAATTTTGAATCAAAGTACTGAAAACCATAATTAAGTAGTTTTTGACTTTCGCTTGCACGTGCTGAGTCTGTTGGCGCGCCTAGCACCACAGAAATACGACGAGTACCATCACGTTTTGCTGATGCAATTAAACAATAGCCTGCAGTTTCGGTATGGCCAGTTTTCATACCGTCTACGTTGGGGTCTGCCCAAAGCAAGCGATTACGGTTTGGCTGGGTGATTTTGTTGTAGGTATATTCTTTAACGGAGTATAAACGCTGATATTGGTCAGGGAAGTCACGTATCAGTGCCGCAGCAAGTGTTGCCAAGTCATCAGCTGTAGTAAAGTGCTGAGCATCTGGTAAGCCAGTTGCATTCATATAATGGGTATTTTTCATACCTAATCGTGCGGCTTCTTTGTTCATCATATCTGCGAACTGTGGCTCAGTACCTGCAATACCTTCAGCCAGCGCGATAGAAGAGTCGTTGCCAGACTGAATAATCGTACCGTGTAAAAGCTCGTCCACTGTCACAGGCTTATTAGGCTCAATAAACATTTTTGAGCCTTCTACTTTCCAAGCCAACTCGCTGACTGGTAGTGTTTGCGTCAGTGATAGGTGACCATTTTTGAGCGCTTTAAAGGCCAAATATGCAGTCATGATTTTAGTCAGTGAGGCAGGCTCAATGCGCATGCTGCTATTTTGTGATGCGATGACATAATTGCTATTAAAATCTTTAAGTAAGTAGGCTTTAACCGCTAGGTTTGGCGGCGGCGCAATTTGCGCACTTTCAGCCTGAGCTACAGAAGAGATAGCTAGCGCCGTAGTGCTAAGCAAAAAGGTACATAAAAGATTTTTGAATGGGGTTGAAGTCAGTTTTTGCATGTAATTATGTTTTGATAATGAGGTTGATTAATTTGTGACATGTGCGGCAATGTTTAATTGTCTGCGGATGTTTGCAGCCGAAACATCGGCTTCAGATCTACTTGCATAGGGTCCAAGCTTTACGCGATATAGGCCGCTATTATACACGTTAGCTACCCCTACATTTTCGCCCAGATCTAAACTTTGGATTTTTTTCTGTAACAGATCGCCATTCGCTTCATTCTTAAATGCGCCAGCTTGAACATAGAATTGTGAGTTTAGTGCACTGCTAGTCGCAGTTGTTGCAGTTGTTGCAGATGTTATCGTTGGTGTTGCTTCTATCGCAGTGGTTTGTGCAGCAAGGGACGTAACGCTTGACTGTGTGTTTTCAGGCAATGTGTTTTGTGACACCGAAGCCGTTTGGGTTGATGCATCTGTCGGTGCTTTATGCAAAGCTTCGGGACTGGTATCTATCGTTTCCACTTCAACCAAACCGCTGCCTTGTTTAATTAAGCGCAATTGATAAGCTGCAGCATAAGATAAATCAATAAGTCGATCACGTTTAAATGGCCCCCTATCATTAATGCGTACTATGACAGAGCGACCATTCGCCGGGTTTGTGACTTTTGCATAGCTAGGAATCGGCAAAATGGTATGTGCACCAGTCATGGCATACATGTCATACACTTCACCCGTTGAAGTTTTTTTGCCATGAAACCGTTTACCATACCATGAAGCAATGCCTTGTTTTTTATAAGGCACGTAGCCAGTCATAGGCGTGTATTGCTGACCCAATGCTGAGTATGGCTTATTGGCGCGACTGTATGGTTGCTCTGATTTTAACGTGGCACTTGGAATACTATCTATATTTGCTGGCGCATTTTCACCCGGACCATCATCTAAATAGTAACCGCCTGAACCTGGTTTAGGCTCTGTTTTCGTCGTTGATTCATTGCTTGGCGTTGGTGCTTGTTTTGTTGGAACTGAAGTTGTAGGCGCTTTAGTGACAGGATTTAAAGGGGGATTTGCTCCGCAAGCTGCCAGCAGTGCAGTTATTGCCATTACTAATAAACGAGAGCGCATCAATTGATGGTTTGAAATTTTGAAATTCATTAAGTGGCTACCAATTTTTTGTGAGTATGTATGCTCATTAGAATACCTAGACTAAGGCAAAGCGTCACCATAGAAGTTCCGCCATAGCTAATTAACGGCAATGGTACACCCACCACAGGTAAAATGCCGCTTACCATGCCCATATTCACAAATGCATAGGTGAAAAAAGTCAGCGTAATACTGCCTGCTAAGAGTCTCGCAAAAGTGCTCTGCGCCTGTGATGCAATCACTAAGCCACGCATAATAATCAAGGTAAATAATAGTAATAACAATAAATTACCTAATAATCCGAACTCTTCACCAAACACAGCAAAAATAAAATCTGTGGTACGTTCTGGTAGGAAGTCTAACTGAGCTTGTGTGCCATTTAGCCAACCTTTACCCGCGGTACCACCCGAACCAATTGCAATAATGGCTTGAATAGTATGGTAACCAGCGCCTAGTGGGTCTTGTGTAGGATCTAGTAAAATTTCGATACGTTTACGTTGATAATCATGCAACATCGACCAAAGTATAGGGGTAGATGCAGCAAATGCTATTACGCTACCTAGCAGCAACTTCCAGCTTAAGCCCGCTAAAAACAGCACGTAAAAGCCTGATGCAGTAATAAGTAATGCCGTGCCTAAATCAGGCTGTTTCATAATCAAGGCAACAGGGACTAATAGTAATAAACCACCTATCGCAAAATCAGCCATCTTAGGTTTGCCTTCTTGCTTGGAGAAATACCAGGCAAGCATCATCGGCATGGCAATACGCATGATCTCAGAAGGTTGAATTTTAGTAAAACCTAGGTTTAGCCAGCGCTGTGCACCGTGGCTAATCGAGCCAAATAATGCGACTGCGATTAATAGCAGTACGCCAAAAATATAAAGCGGAAGAGCAACCCGCTCAAGTTGATTGGGTGCAATATTGGCGGCCACCCACATAAAACTCAAGGCAACTATGATGTTAATGCCTTGCCCGTATATCCGTGCAACACTTTGCCCAGATGCGCTATACAGCACAAACAATCCGACCATTAAGGTGAAAAATAGACACACCATCAGGAACGAGTCGATGTGTTTAAGAAATTGCTTTAACAGTTGACTAATCATGCAATTCTTCTTCTGGTACTGGTTGAGTGGTAGCTGCACCTAACGCATTGTTAGGTGGTTTTGTTAGTGCTTTTTTATCATCCTTGGCTTGTTCAGGCGCAGGTATTTTGCCTAATAGATAATAATCCATGACTTTTCTGGCGATTGGCCCCGCAGTTGTGCCGCCGTGATTACCATTTTCTACGATGACCGCTATCGCGATTGTTGGATCCTCCGCAGGGGCGTAGGCAATAAATAAGGCGTGGTCACGATGACGCTCATCAATGCTGCTAGCATTATATTTTGCATTTTGTTTGATGCCAATCACTTGAGCCGTGCCTGTTTTTGCAGCAATAGAGTAAGGCGCATTTGCACCTACAGTAGCGGCGGTACCGCCTGGTTGTGTTACCGCAATCATGCCGCGTTTAACAATATCAATGTTCTCAGGTTTTAGCGGAATGGTATCTTGCACGACCAATGGCACCGTTTGTGTTTCATTGGTAATGGTTTTTTGAATCTTAGCAACTAAATGCGGCTTCATTGCCACGCCATTATTTGCCAATGTCGCTGTGGCCTGCGCTAGCTGCAAAGGCGTCACCAAAGTATAGCCTTGACCAATACCAACAATGACAGTTTCACCCTGATACCAAGGTTGCTTAAAGCGACGCATTTTCCATTCTGGCGTTGGAAGTAGGCCTTCATTTTCACCTTGAATGTCTATGCCAGTTTTCCTACCAAAATTAAAATGACCAACAAAACTTGTTAGTTTGTCGATACCCAATTCCAGCGCCAATCCATAGAAAAAAGTATCACAAGAGATGGTGATGGCGCGCTGCATATCTACCATGCCGTGACCAGTCGGTTTCCAGTCTCGGTATTTATGCACACTATTGGCCAACGTAAAGTAACCAGGGTCACTGATGCTAAAAGGTGGAACGCGCTTATCATTTTCTAACCCAGCCATTGCAACAAATGGCTTAAAAGTAGAACCTGGCGGGTAAATGCCGCGTATAGGTCGATTGATCAGTGGCTTATCTAAAGAGTCGTTGAGCAGACGCCAGTTTTCCACATCAATGCCATCGACAAACATATTGGGGTCAAAAGTTGGCTGACTTACATAGCTGAGCACTTCGCCCGTTTTTGGGTTAATCGCGACTAATGCACCACGATGTTCGCCAAAAGCAGTTTCAGCAATTTCTTGGATTTTGCTATCAATCGTTAAAACAAGATTGCTACCAGGCACAGGCGGGGTGCTTGATAATACGCGTACGGCTCGGCCATCGGCATCAATCTCAACTTGCTGAAACCCGGTGGTGCCATGCAGTTGGCGTTCATAAAACTGCTCTATGCCGCTTTTGCCGACATGGTCAGAACCTTTGTAATTAGACAGGTCGCCGTTCTTCTCAAGATTTTCTAAGTCTTTATCGTTGATACGCCCGATGTATCCCACCATATGCGCGCCCAGTTTGCCTAGTGGATAGTGTCTAAATAACCGAGACTTGATTTCCACCCCTGGAAAGCGGTAGTGATTAACTGCAAAACTTGCGGCTTCTACTTCATTTAAGTGCGTGCGAATCGGCACGCTTTCAAAGTTGCGGCTTTCTTCACGAAGTTTGTTAAAGCGCTTACGGTCTAGTGAGCTGACTTCCACCAATTTGCTGACTTCGGAAATGGTTTTTTCAAGGTCATCTACCTTGGATGGTGTGATTTCTAAGGTGTAAACGAAGAAGTTATGGGCAAGTACCACGCCATTTTTATCGAGAATCAAACCACGGTTAGGCACAATCGGCACGAGTGAAATACGGTTGTTTTCAGCGAGCGTTTGATAGTGTTTGTACTGTTTGATTTGCAAGTATGAGAAACGTAGTGCCAACACGCTAAACAGCGCTATCACTACAAAAGCTGTGAAGCCTAACCTCAGCTTAAAGTAATATTGCTCATGCTGAAAGTTCTTAAGCTCAGCGCGCATAATTAAATGCCAGCCATCAAAGTATTAAGTCCCACGCGAGCGACCGCCCGTATTTAAGCCAAAAATTACTGCGACTCTCCACAATATAACGCCCACAATACTTGGTAAGAAATAACCCCAGCCTAAAGCGTCTGCACCTGAGAAGGTTTTAATGATGAGTAATACGATTTGCGAAATCATCAATAACAAGAACACATAAAATAGTTGCTGAGTGTGGTTAAACAATACTAAGCGACGCTGATAAGTCACCGCAAAAAATGCAGTAATGGTGTAAGCCAATGCAAATTGACCAAATATGCCGCCCGTGGCTAAGTCTACAAAAAGTCCTAGAAACCAAGCTGTACCTACATTACATAAGTTAGGTGCACGTATTAGCCAAAAAATAATGACCAACAATATAAAATCTGGACGTATTTTTAGTGCAAATCCAGACCATGGTAGCAGTAGGAAAACGAACGCTAAAATCAGCGATAGGTAAAGAGTTTTGAGCTTACTCGGCGGCATGTGGCTTGCTCGTATTGTTAGGGTGAGTAGTTACTGGAGGCTTAGCCTCTGGTGCTAATTTAGGTTTCCCAGCCTCCGTGTTATTTGCAGCAGGTTTTGTCATTTCAGGTTGGGCTGCTACTGGTTTGGCAACGATGGGTTTATTTTCAGATTTTTTAATTTTCGCCTCTGGCTTAATCGCGCTAATTATTTCCGTTTCAACTGGCTCGGCCATACGTGGGATACTGACTAAAAGTACTTGTTTATGGTTTTCTACGCCGCCAGTCGGTACGCAAATAATGCGTGCGAATGGCGAGTCGGCCGTAATTTCAATTTGTGAAACTGTTGCAACAGCAAGTCCTGCAGGGTAGACGCCATCTATACCCGACGTCACCAATTTGTCGCCACGTTGAATATCTACATTGGTCGGCAAATACGGTAAATCCAAGGTGTTGTCGCGACCATGTCCAAATGCAATAGCGCGCAAACCGTTACGTTCGACCTGTATTGGAATGGCAAGTGACTTGTCGGTAATGAGCGTGACTTCGCTGCTCAGTGGGTAAATGCGCGTGACTTGACCAATCACGCCAGTCGAATCAACCACCGCTTCGCCCGCTACGATGTTATGTGTTGCGCCACGATTCACGATGATTTTCTTGGTAAATAAATCGCGACCCACATGCATAATTTCAGCCGCCACACTAGTTTCAACAATCGACTGATTAGTTTTTAATAGTTGGCGAAGATTATTGTTTTCCAGCTCAAGCGTATTGAGTTTTTGCAGCTCAACGGCTTGTTTCAGCGCATTTTTCTTTAAGTTTCGATTTTCATTAAGTAAGTATTCATGCGTAGAAAAGTACTCGGTGGTATCACGATAAAGCCGTGATGGTGCATTAGCCAGCAATTGCAAAGGGTGCAATAGCGCTTGTAGGTTCTGGCGCACGGTGGTGAGATATTCTAGGCGAGAGTCCGCCGCCATTAATGCCAGTGAAAGAGCAGAGAAAAAAGCCAAACGCGCAAGCGGACTCGGGCCGCGCACAAAAAATGCTGGGGCGGATTGTTGCTCGAGTTTGTGATTAAAGCGGCGCGACATTGGTTAAGCGATATTCAATTTCTCTGTAAAGGTAGAAGTTTAACTTCTTATGGATATCTTTATAAATACTAGTTTCTAAATGAGACAAGGCGCGAATAGAAAAATAATGACGCGGTATATATCTAACTATATAAGGAATTATTTTTTTTGTGAGCAACGCAGTATCATGACGAAAATTGTATTTATAGAGATGTCCTTATGTGATTTAGGCCGTATAGCACGGCCTAAATTTTACTTCATCGCGAAGGCTATTCAGCCTTTATTACTCGTAGGCGAAGATGCTGCCAAGCTTATCCATTTCTTCTAAAGCTTGACCACAGCCGCGTGCAACGCAAGTCAGTGGATCTTCTGCAACGATGACCGGTAAACCAGTTTCTTCTACCAGTAGTCTATCTAAATCACGTAATAAAGCGCCGCCGCCAGTGAGTACCATGCCTTTTTCGGCAATGTCAGCACCCAACTCAGGTGGGGTTTGCTCTAGAGCTGACTTTACTGCGCCAACAATTGAATTTAATGGCTCAGTCAGTGCTTCTAAAATCTCATTGCTAGAAATAGTGAATTTACGTGGCAAACCTTCTGCAAGGTTACGACCGGTCACTTCCATCTCTAAAACAGCTGAACCTGGGAACGCAGAGCCAATGGTTTTCTTAATATTTTCTGCCGTTGGCTCAGAAATTTGCATGCCATAATTGCGGCGAATGTAATCAATAATCGCTTGGTCGAACTTATCACCGCCGACGCGTTCAGATTTAGCATAAACAATACCGCCAAGTGAAATAACACCCACTTCAGTTGTACCGCCACCAATATCTACCACCATAGAGCCGGTTGCTTCTGAAACTGGCATGCCAGCACCAATCGCTGCAGCCATCGGTTCTTCAATCAGGAATACCTGTTTAGCACCAGCACGTTCAGCAGATTCTTTAATCGCACGACGTTCTACTTGAGTAGAGCCAACTGGTACGCAAATAATAATGCGCGGGCTTGGTGAAAACCAACGTGCGTCATGCACACGGCGGATAAAGTATTTGAGCATTTGCTCAGTAATGGTGAAGTCCGCAATCACGCCGTCTTTCATTGGGCGAATCGCTTGAATATTTGCTGGCGCACGGCCAAGCATGCCTTTGGCTTCAGCGCCAACCGCGAGTAGAATTTTTTTGCCACCTGGGCCGCCTTCTAAACGAATGGCAACCACTGATGGTTCATCTAAAACGATGCCTTTGCCGCGAGAGTAAATCAGCGTGTTTGCTGTACCCAAGTCGATAGCAAGATCGTTTGAAAAATAGCTAGTTATAAAACCGAACATTGTGTTTTTCCTGTGATTTGATGCAAGATGACGATTTGGGGCGCTAAGTAAATATTTAAGCGCAATTAAGACGTCAGTAAATTGCAGGTATAATACCGCATATTGGGTTGAAAATTAAGATGTGTTTGCAACTTAATTGTAAAGAGAAGTCATATCAAGTGACTCATTTTGAACATCAAAATGTACTAACTAAATTTCGGATTAATGAAACATGGCATTGAGCATTGAAGACATCAAAAAAGTAGCACATTTAGCACGTATTGAAGTGAGCGAAAGTGATGCTGCGGCAACACTCACTAAGCTGACAGGAATTCTTGGTTTGATTGAGCAAATGCAGGCTGTCGATACCACTGGCATTGAGCCGATGTCGCATTCTCAAGATTTAAGCCAGCGTTTGCGTGATGATGTTGTCACTAAAACTAATCTACGCGACGAGTTTCAGAAAAACGCACCTGAACTTGGAAATGGCTCAACTGAGCCCGCGGTTGCAGGTGGTTTGTACCTTGTACCTAAAGTAATTGAGTAAGAACTTAAAATAAGACTTGAATATGATTAACAGCAGCCTAAAACAGCTGGGCGAGATGCTCCAAGCGAAGAAGATTTCTAGTGTTGAATTGACACAAACTTTTCTAGATAGAATTCAGCAATACAATCCTAGTATTAATGCCTACATTGCTTTAGATGAAGCCAAAACCTTGGCGCAAGCCAAAGCAGCTGATGCGCGCATCGCTGATGGTAATGTTGCCCCATTAACGGGTATCCCAATCGCGCAAAAAGATATTTTTTGTGCAAAAGGCTGGCAAACCACTTGTGGTTCAAAAATGTTAGCCAATTTTATTGCGCCATATGACGCGCATATCATCACACAATTTGATGCTGCAGGTGCGGTGAATTTGGGTAAAACCAATATGGATGAGTTTGCGATGGGTTCATCTAACGAAACTTCATATTTTGGTGGCGTTAAAAACCCTTGGAGTTTTGACCGTGTGCCAGGTGGCAGTAGCGGAGGTAGTGCGGCGGCGGTAGCTGCAAGGCTTTGTGCGGCGGCAACGGGTACCGATACTGGTGGTTCAATTCGCCAACCAGCTTCTTTATGTGGTTTTACGGGTTTAAAACCAACTTATGGTGCTGTGTCACGTTACGGTATGATTGCCTTTGCATCATCGCTAGACCAAGCTGGTCCGATGGCAAAAAGTGCAGAAGATTGTGCGCTGATGATGAACGTAATGGCAGGCTTTGATGAACGTGATTCAACCAGCTTGAATCGTGAAAAAGAAGATTACACTCGCGCGCTTTACAATTCAAATCCTACAAAACCTCTGCAAGGCTTAAAAGTTGGTCTGCCGAAAGAATACTTTTCCGAAGGTTTAGATGCCAGCGTAGGCAAGGTGATTGAAGCGGCCATTGCAGAATATAAAAAGCTAGGCGCTGAAATTGTAGATATTTCATTACCAAATACTGGCTTATCAATTCCTGTTTACTATGTGTTAGCACCTGCTGAAGCTTCAAGTAACTTGTCGCGTTACGATGGCGTGCGTTACGGTCACCGTGCTGCGGAATATACGGACTTGATGGACATGTATAACAAGAGCCGTGCTGAAGGTTTTGGCGCGGAAGTAAAGCGCCGTATCTTGATTGGCACTTATGTATTAAGTGCTGGTTATTACGATGCTTATTATCTAAAAGCCCAGCAAATTCGCCGTTTGATTGCGCAAGACTTTGTCGAAGCTTTCAAAAAATGTGATGTAATTATGGGACCAGCGGCACCATCAACTGCATTTAAAGCGGGTGAGAAAGTGGATGACCCAGTCGCCATGTATCTGCAAGATATCTACACCATCTCTACCAATTTGGCTGGCTTGCCAGGCATGAGTATACCTGCTGGTTTTGCGCAAAGTGATGATGGTGTGTCGTTACCTGTGGGGCTACAAATTATCGGTAATTATTTTGATGAAGCGCGTATGTTGAATGTGGCGCATCAATATCAACAAGTGACAGATTGGCACGAGAGAATGCCAGAACTGGTATTGCCAAAGGAAGTTAAATAATGGAATGGGAAGTCGTCATTGGGTTAGAAACTCACACCCAATTAAAAACAAATACTAAGATTTTTTCAGGTGCTTCTATCAAATATGGCGCAGAGCCAAATACTCAGGCATGCGAAGTGAGCATTGCCTTGCCAGGCGTGTTGCCAGTATTGAACAAAGAGGCAGTGCAGTGCGCCATTAAATTTGGTTTGGCGATTAATGCCCATATTGCACCACGCTCTGTGTTTGCACGTAAAAACTATTTTTACCCTGACTTACCAAAAGGCTATCAAATCAGTCAGTTTGAGTTGCCAGTAGTTGGTAAAGGTGCCGTCACAATACAAGTGCCAGCGGTGGGTAAAAATGCTGCTTATGAAAAAGTGGTGAACATCACGCGCGCGCATTTGGAAGAAGATGCAGGTAAGTCTGTGCATGGTGCGGTTGAGGGTATGAGCGGCATCGATTTAAACCGTGCAGGTACGCCATTGTTAGAAATTGTGACTGAGCCAGATATGCGCTCGGCGGCTGAAGCTGTGGCTTATGCAAAAAAACTTCATGAGCTAGTGCAATGGATTGGTATTTGCGATGGCAATATGCAAGAAGGTAGCTTCCGTTGTGATGTGAATGTATCCGTGCGCCCTAAAGGCACAGAAAAGCTTGGTACGCGTCGTGAGATTAAAAACCTGAACTCTTTCAAGTTCATGACTCAAGCCATTGAGTATGAAACACGTTGGCAAATTGAAACGCTAGAAGATGGTGGAACGATACAGCAAGCAACAGTGCTGTTTAACCCAGATACTGGCGAAACACGCGCTATGCGCAGCAAGGAAGAGGCAAACGATTACCGCTATTTCCCAGATCCTGATTTGTTGCCATTGGTGATTTCAGAAGCTGATAAAGATGCTGTAAAAGCCACTATGCCAGAATTGCCAGAAGCAATGAAGGCGCGTTTTGAAGCACAATATGCATTATCTAGCTATGATGCAAACGCGCTGACAACTTCACGAGATTTAGCTAACTACTTTGTTGCAACCGTTGATGCTGGCGCAGATGCCAAACAATCAGCTAACTGGGTGATGGGTACATTGGCTGCTAAACTAAATGCAGTCGATACTAGCATTAGCGATTCGCCCATCAATGCGCAGCAGCTTGCACAGTTATTAAAACGCATTGGCGACAATACGATTTCAAATAACGCAGCCAAGCAAGTGTTTGAGGCGCTGTGGAATGCTGAAGGAAGTGTTGACGATATCATCGCAGCCAAAGGCCTAAAGCAAGAGTCAGACAGCGGAGCAATTGAAGCAATTATTGACGAAGTGCTAGCCGCAAATGCAGCCATGGTTGAAGAATTTAAAGCAGGTAAAGAAAAAGCGTTTAATGCCTTAGTTGGTCAAGCCATGAAAGCCTCAAAAGGTAAAGCCAACCCAGCACAAGTAAACGATATTTTGAAGAAGAAGCTAAGCTAGGCCTCGGCTAAGTTAGATTTTCAGTGTCTAGAAATAAGAATGCCGCCAATGCCGAGAAAGTTTCGGATTTAGGCGGCATTTTTTATGGACTACTTGTTACATTAATATTTGTAAGTGAGCTTTATTGTGGCTTTAGCTCAATATATCTAGACCGATATTGACTGAAACGAGTTTTTGTTTGAGCAATACTATTTTGCACAGCAAGAATCTGTGATTTTGTTTTTGTGATTTGAGTTTGATAGTTTTGAGCATCTTCAGCGGCTTGAATGGGCATTTTTCTGCCAGAAAATTTTGCATAAATACTGGCCAACATCCTTTTAGACTCTTCTTGATTCTGGCTTAACGTGAGTAAAGCAGTTTCGTCACTCTTCAAGTTACGCTTTTCTGCCATATCAATTTCGTCTACTGACGAGTAAGACGCTAATAAGGCTTTATCTTGTCTCTGTTGATCTGCTGAAAGCTTCTCAGTTTCTTGCGAATTACCTTTGGGATTAAAAGATTCATTTGTTTTAATCACAGTACCCTGATTGTTCAAGACGCTATTGCTGCGACCAGATTCTTGTGCTGGCATTTTGTCGCCGTAATGGGTTACACCACTTGCATCTTTCCATTTCACTATTTTGCTGCCATCAGCATGCACTAGGTGCGTATAGCTAGTCAGTATCAGTACGCCAGAGAAAAGCAACGCAGACAAGGCTGAACTCGAATGACCAAGTTTTGCCTTGTCAGAAAAATGTGAATTAATTCCAGCTAACGGTTTCATTTTAAAAGTTAATACTTCTCTTCACCATTTTTTGAATATTCTCTAAGGCGCTGTATTCAACCTTAAGTTAATTAAATAACGCCATATTGTTGTCGATACGACATGACTTTATCCAGTAGCAAATTTTGTGCCATATCATTTTGATTTTCTAGATAGGTCAATAAGTCATTCAAGTTAGCAATTGCACACACAGGTATTCCATTATTTTTAATCACCTCTTGCACGGCTGATAGCTCGCCCAAACCCTTCTCTTGCCTGTCAATGGCAATAGCCACGCCACATGCAGTCGCGCCATTGTGGCGGATAAGGTCAACAGACTCTCTTACTGAGGTGCCTGCAGAAATCACGTCATCAATGATGAGTACCCGACCTTTTAGTGGGCTACCCACAATGACACCGCCTTCGCCATGATCTTTAGCCTCTTTGCGGTTGTACGCGTAGGGCACATTGTGACCATTTTTGGCAAATGCTATGGCGATACTTGCTGCTAGCGTAATGCCTTTGTAAGCTGGGCCAAATAGCATATCAAATTCTATACCTGAATTTTTAATAGCGGCTGCATAAAATTCGCCAAGCTTCATCAAGCTCTCGCCATCATTAAATAAACCCGCATTAAAAAAATATGGGCTTAGGCGGCCTGCTTTAGTTGTAAATTCGCCAAAGCGCAAAACCTCTTTTTTAATGGCAAATGCGATAAACTCTTGTCTAAATTGCTCAGACTGCTCAATAGTGTGTTTCGTGCTCATGTTCTAGATCATTATATTAAGGAATTAAGTTTTGAAGATTATATCGCTAAACCTGAATGGCATACGCTCTGCAACAAATAAAGGTGTGCAAACTTGGCTACAAACGCAAAATGCAGACGTAGTGTGTATGCAGGAAATAAAAGCCCAACAAGCGGATATGACGCCAGAAATGCTCAACCCAGCTGGCTATTATGGCTATTTTCACTATGCAGAAAAGAAAGGCTATAGCGGCGTAGGTATTTATTGTAAAGCCAAGCCAGATGCCGTGATTGAAGGTTTGGGTGGCTCAAATGATGGTGTGCAAGATATCGATAGCGAAGGACGTTATTTAGAATGTCAGTTTGGCAACTTAAGCGTAATTTCACTCTACTTGCCAAGTGGCTCTAGTGGAGAAGAGCGCCAAGCCTTTAAGTTCAGTGTGATGACACGCTTTATGCTGCATATGCAAGCGCTGATTAAAAGTGGTCGTGAAATCATCATTTGCGGTGATTGGAATATTGCCCACAAAGAAGCTGACCTTAAAAACTACAAAGGCAATAAGAAAAATTCAGGTTTCTTACCAGAAGAGCGTGCATGGCTGACTACTTTATTTGATGAAGTTGGCTGGGTAGATGTCTATCGCACTTTACACCCCAATACTACCGATGAGTGCTACACATGGTGGAGCAATCGCGGGCAGGCTTATGCTAAAAACGTAGGTTGGCGTATTGATTATCAAATTGCTACGCCAGCAATAGCGGCTAAGGCGGTTTCAACTAGTGTTTATAAGGCGGAGAGGTTTAGTGATCATGCGCCGCTGATTGTTGAATACTTGGATTAGAATTTTTATCAAAATAACTCATAACTTATTTAGTACTTAAGAAAATATGGATAAACTGCTTAGCAAAATTGAAGTGGCGAAACGCCAACTTGTTACAGCTATTAGATTGCTTTTTGACGGAGAGGATAGCGTATCAGTTTTATCGTTAGCGGCAAATGCTTGGGAGATAATTGACGTACTTTGCAACAGAGAAGGCGTGCTTAGTTTCTCAAACCAAACAAGAGAAAACATCCCTGCTGGTAAAGACTTGAAATACGACTATATCAATTCTCCATATCGAAACTTCTTCAAGCACGCAGATCGAAATCCAGATGCTGTACTGCCAAGTTTAAAAGAGTCCAACTTAGAAGGTCTGATGTTTCTAGCGGTAGAGGATTATATTAGACTTTTAAACAAGTCTCCTGTTGAGTTTCAAGTGTTTCAGATTTGGTATATGGCTATAAACACTGAGAAGCTAGCGGTTGAGGTGCTTAGCGATGTAGTTGAAAAGTCGAAGTCTATTTTCCCAGATATTACTAATTTGGCACGGGCTGATCGACTAGCTTTGGGAAAGCAGGCATTGCTACTTGCAAAATCTGATCAAGAGTTGATGCGAGATGAGCGCACTGAAAATACAGTTTGAAGTTTGGCTGGAACTCAATCCTAGATACGCTGTATGTTCTGTTTCTTTTCGCCTCTAGGCGAGTTACTTACTTTTGCTTGCTCAAAAGTAAGTAACCAAAGAAAAGAGCGCCCCCTCCCGCTTGTTTCCTGCGCTGCTCAGCTTCATGGGCGGCAATCGGAAACTCGCCAAATAAATCACTTGGCTCAAACAGCCGCTTGCCGAAAACTCCCATCAAGCTTAGCAGCGCAGGCGCGGTAGCAGGGGAGTTGAAAGTCAGAGGCGATGAAGTTTCACTGTTGATTGAGTAATCCTAAAATCTCTCGATATCCGTCATTCTGAGTGCAACGAAGAATCCAGTTTTTAGCTAAGTTCAAACTGCTGGATTCTTCGCTATGCTCAGAATGACGGAGGTGTACAGCTGATGCGGCGGATTTGCTTGTAGTAAGCCGTAATTAAAATTACCTTTTATTTTTTGTAACTTACTTTACTAAACACCAACAACCCGCCCGCCACAATAACTAGCATGCCAACCAAACCTATAAAATCTGGGATTTGATTAAAAAAGACATAACCAATTAAGCCTGCAAATAATAGCTGCGTGTATGAAAATGGCGCAAGTGTGGAAGGTTTTGCATGTTGGTAGGCTTTGGTCATCCACAGGTGGCTAACGAGGGCTGATATACCTAGTAGTACCATCAGTAAAGCAAAATACAGCGTGGGTGTTTTCCAAAAGAATGGCAGTAACACGCTGGTCACTAGCGCGCTTATTAGTCCGCTAATGAAGTTTGTGGTGCTTGATCTGTCGGTATGGTTAAGTTTGCGTGTGATGATTTGATACACGCTGAACGAGAGTGCCGCGCCTAAGGCTAGCAAGGCGACAGGGTGGAACATGCTGCCACCGGGACGTACGATGAACAAAACTCCTATAAAGCCAATGGCAACTGCAATCCACTGTAAGCGCGCGATGCGTTCACCTAATAACGGGCCTGACATTGACGTGACTAACAATGGACTAAGATAAATAATCGCGGTGCCTTCGGCCAGTGGAATAAAGTGTAAGGCGCTGATGAACATTAAGTTCGTATTCACCATGCACAGGCCGCGAATAATTTGTAGCTTGCGGTTTTGAGTGACGATTAATGTTTTGAATGATGGCGGCCTTAATACGACTAACATCAACGAAACGTGCACAACATACCTCACCCATAACACCATGACGACAGGGTAAAAATTGGTGAGGTATTTAGATAGTGCATCGCTACTTGCAAAGAGAAACACTGCGGCACAAATGAATAAAATGCCTTTTTGGGGGTGGTCGGTATTCACGTAACAGCGATATATTTAAGGGTTGAGGCATATTCTATCTTAAATACGCGACAGTTTTTACTCACGTCAAATTTTGGTTGGTCTATTATCGTTCTAAATTTAACTACAAAACGGTAATTGTAAGCTCTGCAAAATTTCACCGTTTTTTGAATCCTGTATAAATATCACCGCCCCGGCTTGTCTGCCTTTCCACTCAGGTTTTAGGGTAAAGCTTTTTGCGAACTCATTTTTATTGCTGAGTTGATACGCACCGAGTAAATCACGCACCACGTAATCATGCTTTAGTTCGCGGCCATTGTTTTCGCCTGCATTAACTTGGCTGACTAATTTATTTTCATAAATCGCTATAAAAATATCAGCATTGTTAATCTCGGCAGAGTTAACGGCTTGGGCAGTGGCTTTGAGTGTGATTTCACCATTCACCTGCATGATAGCGTTTAAGCTTAAATTGGCACGTGAGGCTAGTTTCTGGCTGGCGGAAACTGCTTGGTTTAATCGCGAGGTGTCAGCGCCTTTAAAGTCACGTCCGTTTAACACAAATTGCGGCGTATAGACAAAACCTGCGCCTGCAAACGCAGCAGTTTTGCGCTGCCGGTCGCTATATTCTGCTTTAGAGAATTTATCTTTCCAGCCTATGTAATCCCAATAATCTACGTGAAAAGCGAGGGGGATGATTTTCTTAGTGTCTGGCTTTAAATCGCTCAACCATTTATCTGCAGGAGGGCAGCTGCTGCAACCTTCTGAGGTGTATAGCTCAAGTAAGGGTACTGTTGCTGTGCCGCTTTTGGCGCTGCATTCTGCGGCGATAGCGGGTTGCATGACAAGGTTTATTAAACTTAAAGCGAATGCTATTTTGGGGATAATGCGCATGAGGAACTCCTTGATTTAACAGTAAGAGTTAGTCGTGTAGATTGTGGAAACCTTACAAGAGTTTCACAGCGTCGTCATTTTTAGCTACGCTCAGAATGACGGGAGTAGAAAACTGGAGTTTATGTTTTTATCTATGCTCATGCCAAGGCGCGACTTTTAACAAAAGCACCATGCCCGGAATAGCTAAGAATGTGCAGACGTAAAAGAAGTTCTCCCAACCTAAATTCTCTACCATGCCGCCTGTGAGTGCGTTAAACACAGAGCGTGGTACGGCAGATAAGCTGGTAAATAAAGCGAGCTGGGTGGCGGTGTAAATCGGGTTAGTTTCGCGCGCCATGTAGGCCACGTATGCGGCGGTACCTAAACCTACGCCAAAGGCTTCTGCGCCAATGACAATGGCTAACATGCCACGTTCAGTTGCACCTATGACTTCAAAAGGTCCTGCATGTGCCAGCCAAGCAAAGCCTAAAATAGTCACAGCTTGAGCAATGCCAAATATCCACAAGGCGCGGTTTATGCCTAATTTGAGCATCCACAAGCCACCTACAAATGCGCCTGCAATTTGCAAGACTAAGCCGCTACCTTTTGCAATGGCGCCAATGTCACTTTTGCTAAAGTGCATATCTAAATAAAAGGGCGTGGCGAGTGCGGTTGCCATGCTATCGCCAAGTTTGTAGAGCAAAATAAATATCAGTACCAATAATGCGCTTTGCCAGCCTTGGCGACTAATAAACTCATGAAAAGGCTCAACGACAGAGGCGTACAGTGTTTTTGGTGCAACAACCTTGAGTGACTCGCGTATCAATAATGTCATGATGATGCCGGGTAGCATAAACAGCGCAACAATCCAAAACACCGATGACCAAGGCAAATGGTCTGCCAGTATTAGCCCAAGCGAGCCTGGCACGAGCCCTGCAATGCGGTAAGCATTCACATGGATGCTGTTGCCTAAGCCTAGTTCATGGTCGCTCAAAATTTCGCGACGAAACGCATCAATAACAATATCTTGGCTGGCAGAGAAGAATGCAATCAATGTAGAAATAACTGCAATGGTGGTGATATTGAGCTTGGGCTCATAAAAGCCGTAAGTAATCATGCTGGCAAAAAGCGCCACCTGCGTGATGAGCATCCAACTGCGTCTGCGTCCAAGCGGTGCGATGAGGTTGTATCTATCCATCAGTGGCGCCCATACAAACTTCCACGAATATGGCAACTGTATAAACGCAAAAGCGGCGATGGTTTTGAGGTTCATGCCTTCAGAACGTAACCATGCGGGTAACAGTTGCAAGAGCAAATACAGTGGTAAACCTGAGGTAAACCCCAAGAAGACACAGATCAACATCTTTTTACTAAGCAGCGATTGCCAGATGCTAGGCTGAGCGGGGTTTTGAAGCACTACTAATTGGCTTTCAGACGATAAATAGCCAAATTACCTAAGAAGTTAGGCATAAAATCTATTTGATTACCATCGGTAATGACTTTGCGTTCTAACACTGAAATTTTGTGATTTTTACAAAACTCGTCAAAATCATTAATGGTGCAAAGGTGTACATTCGGCGTATCAAACCATTGATAAGGCAGTATTTTAGACACAGGCATATTGCCTGAGAGAATTTGCACGCGGTTGCGCCAATAGCCAAAGTTAGGGAAAGTGACGATGACTTCACGACCAACACGCAACATTTCCAGCACGATACCTTCTGTATTATGCATGGCTTGAAGGGTTTGCGAGAGAATGACGGTATCAAATGATTGGTCTTCAAAGCCTGATAAACCGTCTTCTAAGTCCATTTGAATAACGTTCACACCATTGTTCATACAGGTTAACCAATTGGCATCATCTTTTTCTACGCCATATCCTTTTACTTCTAAGCCGCTACGTAAAAATTGTAGCAGTGCACCATCGCCGCAGCCTAAATCGAGTACTTTTGAGCCGAATTTTACCCAGCCAGAGATAATTGCAAAGTCTTGCCTGAATTCTTGCGTTGAATTTGTAATATTTACATTATTTTGCATGGTGAGTACCAACTTCAATACTATTTAGATAGGCGCGCAAAATGTTGTGGTAGTGCGCATCAGGCATTAAGAATGCATCATGGCCATGCGCGGCAGTGACTTCTGCATAGCTAACTGTACGTTCATTGTCGAGCAGCGCTTTTACAATTTCACGTGAGCGCGCAGGCGAGAAACGCCAGTCACTAGTGAAAGAAACTACTAGAAATTTTGCAGTGACTTTATTTAAAGCGGCGCTTAAATCGCCATCGTGATTAAGTGCAGGGTCGTAATAATCCAAAGCCCGCGTCATGCGCAGATAAGTGTTGGCATCAAACTCGCCAGCGAACTTATCACCTTGATAACGTAAGTAAGATTCCATTTCAAACTCAGCATCAAAGCTGTATTTGACGCCATCTTTAAGCTTGCGACCAAACTTTGCGCCCATCGCATCATCACTTAAATACGTGATGTGACCAAGCATACGTGCGATGCGCAAGCCACGGCGTGGCAGAACATTGTGTGCATAGTAATCGCCACCATGAAACTCTGGGTCAGTAATAATGGCTTGGCGCGCCACTTCATTAAAAGCCATGTTTTGTGCGGTGAGATTAGGCGCTGAGGCAATTACCAAAGCATGGCGTACGCGTTCTGGGTAAGCAATCGTCCATTGCAAGGCTTGCATGCCACCAAGGCTACCGCCGATGACGGCAGCTAGCTGCTGAATGCCTAAATAGTCAGCCAATAAAGCCTGAGATTTAACCCAATCTTCAACCGTCACTACAGGGAATTGTGATCCCCATTGCTGATTGGTGTCAGGGTTGATGCTTACTGGCCCAGTACTGCCGTGACAGCCACCCAGGTTGTTGAGTCCAATGACAAAGAATTTATTCGTATCTAATGGTTTGTTGGGACCAACTAAATTGTCCCACCAGCCGGCATATTTATCATTTTCACTGTATTTACCAGCGACGTGATGTGTGCCAGATAGCGCATGGCAGATTAAAACCGCGTTGGATTTATCTGCATTTAGTGTGCCGTAAGTTTCATATACAAGGTCGAACTGCGGCAGTACAGCGCCGCTTTTTAGCGTGAGCGGTTTCGCGAAATGTGCAGTTTGTGGAGCAACTATGCCTACAGAGCCAGTGCCAACGGAGTTATTTTCAGTCATTTTGTGATTATACTATGTGTAAATTAAATACTGCTGCTAGTAATTCTGGTTAGTGTGATTTTAACTTGAAGGTAACTCACTTGTAAAAAACCAGCTTGTATAAAAGAGGCGTGATGATGCAATTAAAAAACATTCAAACATTTCAGAACAAAACGCCACAAATAGCAGGAAGTGCTTACGTTCACGAATCCGCCACTGTCATAGGTGAGGTGAGCATAGGCGAGAATAGCTCGGTGTGGCCTAGTGCGGTGATACGCGGCGATGTGAATTTTATCCGCATAGGCAAAAACACCAATATTCAAGATTTAAGTATGCTACACGTGAATCATAAATCTAGCGATGACCCGCAAGGTTCGCCCTTAATTATTGGCGATAACGTCACGATAGGCCATACGGTGATTTTGCACGGCTGCACCATTGAGGATACCTGCTTGATTGGCATGGGCAGTATCGTGATGGACAAAGCTGTGGTGCAAAAGTGCGTACTGCTCGCCGCGGGTAGCCTTGTGCCAGAAGGCAAAGTGCTGGAAAGCGGTCACTTATATGTCGGCCGCCCTGCTAAGAAAATCCGCGCGTTAACGCAAGAGGAAATTGCAGGCTTAATGGCCTCTGCCGATAATTATGTGCAACTGAAAAACTTATATTAAGGGCGAATAAACACGCCCTAAGTATTAAGCTTTACGTTTAAACGGATAGCAAAGCTGCTGCCAATATCCGTTTGGCACAGGGTGGCCGCCCACGCCATAGCCGCTAGGCCATTGGTTTGGTGGCATATAGTAAGTGCCAAATAATCGATCAAGCAGTGGAAAGTGAATAGAAAAATTCACATCGATCGCTTCTTTTTCTATGCCATGATGCCAGTGGTGAAAGCGCGGCGTAACGATGAATGGCTTGAGCCACTCCACATTAAAACGTACGTTGGCGTGGATGAATGTTGCATTGAGATACACTAGAAAAATGTAAATATGCAACGCGTTTTCAGCATAACCCAGCGCATACATTGGGATAATCGTCATAGAACGCAAACCAACAATTTCGACGATATGCATACGCGAACCTGCCAGCCAATCCATATATTTAGCCGAGTGATGTACTGCATGAAAGCCCCACAGAAATGGAATCTGATGGAAAGCACGGTGAAACCAGTATTGTACAAAATCAGTTAGAAACATGATTTCAATGATTTGTAACCATAACGGCTGATTCGCCATCATCTGTCTAAATCCTGTCCAGTTACCAGTGTGCTGCAAGATTGCCATGGAAGGCGCAAGCGTAAGAAATGCCAAGCTTTGCACCAGCAAACTACCTAGCAGGAAATAGAACAAGTCTTCACGCCATTCGGTTCTGAATAGTGGTTGATTCAAGCGCCCGAACATTTTTTCTAACGGTACAAAAAGTAAACCTGTGAATAAAATATTCAGCACAAACCAATCTAACCCCAGCGAGGCTAAGTGCGTGGCATTTGGATTTACGCTGGATGCACCAGCACTCATTTCGCCAATAATAGTGGCTAGAAATACCACAGCAATTGCGCTAAAACCAAGCACTCGGTTGCGTCTTAGCATCATGTTGATACAAGCTAAAGCATAACCAATGCCCAAAAGTATTTGTATGATTAAAGTTAAATAAGGCAGTTTGTATAATCCACCAAGCTCTTTGGTGGAGAACAATGCAGAGTATTGCGAGCTAAGCATTAAAAATAAACCTGCAATGCCAATCACTAAAGCCGCAACGCCACTTATCCAGCCAGAGCCAAAGGTGCGCGCTTCGGCAGGCGCTTCTAAATCGTTACGAATAGCGAGGCGAATGTGATTAATCATAAAGACTTTCTGCTTAGATGGAGCTTAAAACTAAAGTGTTAACAATAGAACTATAAAATATAAAGTGGATTAGTCCCAATGGGTGCTTACAATCAACGGATTTTTGCCTATCGTTACGCGATCATTGTTACCTAAATCTTTAATCGTTTCAATGTTGGTTAATCCTGCATCTGCCATTAAATCAGCGACCTGCTCAGCTTGATTGTAACCATGTTCCAGCATCAACCAGCCTTGTGGTTTTAAGTAGATTAAGCAATCCCCAATAATTTGGCGAATGTCGTCTAAGCCATCCATACCAGAAGCCAGCGCGGATAGCGGCTCAAAACGTAAGTCGCCTTGCGTAAGATGCGCATCATGTTCTTCAATATATGGTGGATTGCTGACGATGACATCAAACCGTTGATTGCTTAGATTCTCAAACCAATTACTTAGAGTAAATTCGACATTAATAATACTTAACTGCTGAGAATTTTGTTTGGCGATTTCTAAAGCAGCATCTGATGCATCAACCGCAGTAATGCTAGCTTTTGGGCGATTTTTTGCAATCGCCAATGCAATCGCACCTGTGCCTGTACCGAGGTCTAAAACTTTCAAATCGTCATTCCGACGAAAGTCGGAATCCAGTGTCTCGTAATCATGCTGCTCAACGCCGCTAGATTCTGACTTTCGTCGGAATGACAGGTTTTTTGTGCTTTCGCTTAGTGGGATTTTAGCTAAAGCGGCTTCTACCAGGGTTTCAGTGTCAGGTCGCGGAATCAACGTGTCAGGCGTTACCAGCAAATCCAAGCCATAAAACTCACGGTTACCTAAAATATAAGCCATAGGTTCGCCAGCCAACCGACGTTTTAGCTGCGCCTCAAACGCCGCGTGGATATTGGGCTGCAGGGCATCGTTCGCATGTGCAATTAACCATGCTCGGTTTACATTTAACACATGCTGTAAAAGTAGCTGTGCTTCTAGCTTAGCTTCTTCTGTGCTGAGTAGGACAGAAGCGTCAGCCAAAATAGCTTTAATTGAGTGCGATGCTGGCATGTTGTATAGGTAAAACTCTGTAGGTCGGGCTTTAGCCCGATAGGTTTATATTTAAGACGTGTAATGTAAAATCATTTACATACGCTGCTTACTCTTCTAGAGAGGGCTTGGTTAATTATTTTCAGTAATGTATTCTTTAAAATTGTGCGCAGTCTGAACTTGGCGCCTTATTTCTTGGTTAGTTGATTTGTCAAACTTATTGATTACTTGATCCATGCAAGTTAAGGCTTCCGGCTTTTGGCCTAGCTCTTCAAATGCAAATCCCTTGTACAACATTGCTGTTACGAGCTGTTCTAGTAAAAAAGGATCAGTAGATAAACTGAATTTTTTTATAACTTCGTCGTAATTTTCTATTGCTTTCTTGGGATTATGCAACTGTGAAAAGGCGGCACCTTTGTAATTTAACGCCTTTGCAACAGAGACTTGAATAGCTGGAATTTTGCTTTCACCAAATCTGACAGTGACAATGTCAAAAGAGTTAATAGCGGGTATAAGAATTTTTATATAATCGCTATCTGATGCATGACGACCTAAATTGCTCGTTTCCATAAAGGTCGACGCACCCTTGCTGAAATATGCTTTTGCTATATGCTCTTGCAGTGCGGGTTCACTTGAAGAGCCAAAGTGGTTGATGGCGTCATCTGCAATGGCAATAGCATCTTTTTGTCGTCCCATGTTATTGAGAACAAGACTTTTATTGACCAAAGCGCTTGCTACTTCTGCTTGGGTATTTGGTTCAGAGGAAGACTTGAGCTCAATAATAACTTCGTCGAAACGTGCAATTGCATCTTGATTTTTGTACTCTTTGCTAAGCAAAATACCTTCGTTAATTAATTGTTCAGCTATATCAGCCGACATATCTGCTGCTTTGCAAGTAACGCTATTTAATAAAATAAAGGTCGCTAGAGATAAAGATATTAATCTTTTATTCATAATAACTTCAACCGTTGATCAGTTTAATTATCTTCACCCAAACTTGCCAATAAATCAGCCTGATGCTCAGCCGACAAGGCGCCAATCAATTCATCCATGTCGCCTTCGGTAATCGCATCAATTTTATAGAGTGTAAGGTTGATACGGTGATCTGTGATGCGGCCTTGTGGGTAGTTGTAAGTGCGGATGCGCTCAGAGCGGTCTCCCGAACCAATCAAGCTTTTACGCTCACTGGCGATTTTGCTATTTTGCTCATCGACTTGCTTGGCTTTAATGCGCGCCGCGAGTACGGCCATGGCTTGTGCTTTGTTGGCGTGCTGGCTGCGACCTTCTTGGCACTCCACCACAATACCTGTTGGCGCGTGGGTAATACGCACGGCAGAGTCGGTTTTGTTAATGTGTTGACCACCTGCACCGCTGGCACGATAAGTATCAATGCGGATATCCGCAGGATTAATCACCACATCGCTAACCTCATCTGCTTCTGGCAAAACAGCTACCGTACAGGCTGAAGTGTGAATACGTCCCTGTGTTTCCGTATCTGGCACACGCTGCACGCGGTGACCACCAGATTCAAACTTGAGTTTTGAATAAGCGCCATAGCCTTCAATTTTAGCGATAATCTCTTTGTAGCCGCCAACTTCACTTTCGTTGGCAGACATGATTTCGACTTTCCATTTTTGTTTTTCTGCGTACCTTGAATACATTCTAAAAAGGTCGCCACAGAATAAGCCAGACTCATCACCGCCTGTGCCTGCGCGAATTTCTAAAAATAGGTTTTTATCGTCGTTAGGGTCTTTTGGTAACAGGAGTACTTGCAAGGATTTTTCAACTTGCTCTAGCTTCTCTTTACCAGCTTCAATTTCTTCTTGCGCAAACTCCTTCATGTCAGGGTCGCTTAACATGGATTGTGCTTCTTTGATGTCAGCTTCAGCTTGTTCAAATAGATGATACTGCTCTACGATAGGCGTGATTTCCGCATGCTCTTGCGTGAGTTTGCGGTAGTTATCCATATTGTTGGTCACACCCTCAGAACTCATCAGGCGGTTAATTTCTTCTAAACGCTCGCTCAAAGTGGCGAGTTTTCTAATCATGCTAGGTTTCATACGGGTTACTCTTTTAGAGAATTACTTTAATTTTAAGATTTAGCTTTTGATGTGGTAAAGCTGCTTAATCACATCTTCCAGCTTGGCATGCTCATCGCCATGCGCTTGATTCAAAGCATGGCTTGGGGCGTGCAGAAATTTATTGGTGAGCGCGTTACTGAGTGCTTCTAACACTTTTTCGGCGCTTTCGCCTTTTTGAATGAGCTTAAGGGCTTTTTCTAGCTCTGCCTGACGAGTCAGTTCTGCTTGGTCTCGTAAAGCTTTGATGGTGGGCACAGTATCGCGCTTTTTCATCCACTGCATAAAATTTTCAACGCGGGCAGTTACGATCACTTCAGCATCTACTGCAGCTTCTTGACGGCTCGCCATGCCATCTGTCACCACTTGTGCTAAGTCATCAACTGTATATAAAAATACATCATCGAGCTGAGCTACTTCGGCTTCAATGTCGCGAGGTACCGCTAAATCCACCATGAAAATCGGGCGATGACGGCGTGCTTTAATCGCGCTTTCAACCATGCCCAAGCCTACAATCGGCAATTGGCTCGCGGTACTTGTAATCACAATATCAAATTCGGCAAAGCGGTCTGGCAGGTCATTTAGCAGAATGGCTTGTGCCTTAATACCTTGCGAAGAAATCTTTTCTGCTAAAGCGGTGCCGCGCTCTAAGGTGCGGTTGGCTACCATCATGCTTTTAGGTTTTTGCGCTGCAAAATGATCGGCACACAGCTCAATCATTTCGCCTGCACCTATAAACAACACTTTTTGCTGGCTGATGTCGCCAAAAATACGTTGAGCCAGTTTTACTGCAGCGGCGGACATTGAAATCGAATTTGCACCAATGTCTGTGTTGGTGCGTACTTCTTTAGCGACTTCAAAAGTGCGCTGAAATAGCTTGTGCAATAAAGTGCCCAGCGTGCCTGCGTCTTGGGCAATTTTGACCGACTGCTTGAATTGCCCCAAAATCTGCGCTTCGCCTAACACCATGCTGTCTAAGCCAGATGCTACTCTAAAAGCATGCTTTACCGCTTCATCATTAGGTAAAGTGTAGATATAAGGCTGAATGCTACTAGTATCTAATTTGTGATAGTGCGATAGCCATTGCAGCGGCTTATCAGAGTTCTCTGCGCTGCAATAGAGTTCTGTGCGGTTACATGTGGATAGAATCGCCGCCTCAGTCGCGTCATGCGAGGTGAGTTCGCGCAAGGCACTCCCTAGATGCTCGCTGTTAAAAGCGACATTTTCTCTAATCTGAACGGGTGCGGTCGTGTGGTTGACGCCGATTACATATAGCTGCATAGTCGTAATTTTGATGTATTGGCTTATGTTAAGCAAGGCTGATATCCAAAAAGTGTAAAATCGCGTTAAAATAACGACTTATTACTTAATTTTTTGGACTTTTGGATTTTCGTCATGGATAAAACTTTTAGAATTGCCCCTAGTATTCTTTCTGCAAACTTTGCTAAATTAGGCCAAGAAATCGAAGATGTGATTACATCAGGTACAGATTTAGTGCATTTTGATGTGATGGACAATCACTACGTGCCTAACTTGACGATCGGACCTTTAGTTTGTGAAGCGATTCGTGAAATTTCAAAAAATGCAGGTGCATTGATTGACGTGCATTTAATGGTAAAACCAGTGGATCGCATTATTCCTGATTTTGCAAAAGCTGGCGCGAACATTATTACATTCCACCCAGAAGCGTCTGAGCATATTGACCGTAGCCTAGCGATGGTGCGCGATTTAGGTTGTAAATCAGGCTTGGTATTTAATCCAGCAACCTCATTAAGCTACTTAGACCACGTGATGGACAAGGTAGATATGATTTTATTGATGTCTGTGAACCCTGGTTTTGGCGGTCAAAAATTCATTCCAGAAACGCTAGAAAAATTGAAATTAGCGCGCGCTAGAATTGATGCTTACTACGAAAAAACAGGTCGTCAAATTTGGTTAGAAGTGGATGGCGGCGTGAATGCGCAAAATATCGCTGAAATCGCGCGTGCCGGTGCGGATACATTTGTGGCGGGTAGCGCGATTTTCACTAAAGGTAACGATGCTGATAAAAATCGTTACAACACAGTCGTTGGCGAAATGCGCGCTGCATTAGCCACTGTTTAAAAACTCAAATATCGATGCATTGCGGTTTGAATTTTTTGCATTTAAGTTAATTAGCCATGTTTAGAGTAAAGGCCGTCATGCTGGATCTTGACGGCACGCTAATCAACAGTGCGCCAGAAATCGCATCGGCAATCAACTTAATGCTGGCTGATTTAAATCGGCCAGCGCTGCCCGCAAAGCAGGTTGAAAGGTATATAGGTGAAGGCGCGGCGGTGCTTATTAAGCGCTGCTTGAATAGCCAGTTGGATGTGAGTCGGTTGAATGATGAACCTGATGCGGCATTATTTGCGCAAGCGGAGAAGTTATTTTTCGCACATTATGCAAATAATGTCACCGATAGTAAGCCGTATGATGGTGTGATAGAGGGCTTACAAGCTTTGCGTGACAAAGGTTTGAAGTTGGCTTGTGTGACCAATAAACCTGAAAAATTCACCTTACCGTTATTGCAAAAAAGCGGTTTGGCAGAGTTCTTCGAAATGGTAGTTTCTGGTGATAGTTTGCCAAAGAAGAAGCCTGACCCTATACAGTTGCAGCACATTTGTGCCAAGCTAGACGTTCATACTTTTGAGGCAATGTTAGTTGGTGATTCAGAAACTGATATTACCGCGGCGCATGCGGCAGGTTGTTTTATTGTTACCGTGCCTTACGGTTATAATCAGGGACGGCCGATTGATGAATCTACGGTCGATGCAATGATTGAGGATTTAACTGAGTTGGTCTCGCAAGATTTAATTACAGTTTTACTTTAATAATTTACGAGCAGAATAATAAGTGAATATGATGACTTTTAATAATGACTTTCTAAGCTGGCGTGGCTCTTGGCGAAGCTGAGCCTACCTTGCCAGCAACCAATAGGCGAAATGTAGCCAGCACGGCTGTGTAAAGCCGCCAATATTAGAAAATTATTAGAAAGATTTTGACATCATGTTTACCACAATCAATAAAACAGAATTCGATGCTTTAGCGGCAAAAGGATTTAACCGCATCCCGCTAGTGCTGGAAACCTTTGCTGACTTAGATACACCATTGTCGCTGTATCTGAAATTAGCTAATCAACCCTTGTCATACCTGCTTGAGTCCGTGCAAGGTGGCGAGCGTTTTGGTCGCTATTCTATTATCGGCTTGCCAGCCAAAACGCGCATCGTGGCGCATGATAATCAAGTACAAGTATTTGAAAATAATGTCGTGGTTGAAACGGTTGAAAATACCAATCCATTAGACTTTGTGAAAAGTTATCAAGCGCGCTACAAAACTCCGCCCTATGAAGGCTTACCGCGCTTTACTGGCGGTTTGGCTGGCTACTTTGGTTATGAAACCGTACGCTATATTGAAAAGCGTTTAGCTGGCGTACAAAAGCCAGATGCAATCAATGTGCCTGATGTGTTGCTGATGGTGTCTGAAGAGATTGCAGTAGTTGATAATCTAAGCAGCAAACTTTATTTCATTGTTTATGCCAATACAGATCAAGCGAATGCTTATGAAACGGCACTAAATCGCTTGAACGATTTAGCCAAAATGTTGCGTAAAAACGTCACGATTCCAGAATCCAGTCCATCAGAAACATCAGTTGCTACTTCTGAGTTCGGTGAGGATAATTTCAAAGCCGCCGTTAAAAAAGCACAGCAATATATTTTAAACGGCGACATTATGCAAGTTGTCTTATCTCAACGCATGTCGCAAAAATTCACTGCACCGCCATTGTCCTTATATCGTGCTTTGCGCAGTCTGAACCCATCGCCTTATATGTTCTATTACGATATGGGTGACCATCATGTGGTTGGCGCTTCTCCTGAGATTTTAGTGCGTTTAGAGAATGGCACTGTGACGGCTCGTCCGATTGCAGGTACTCGCCCTCGTGGCAAAACGCGTGAGCAGGATCTGGCATTGGCAGTCGAGTTGTTAGCTGACCCTAAAGAGCGTGCAGAACACGTGCAACTGATGGATTTAGGTCGTAATGATGTAGGTCGTGTGGCGCAAACAGGTAGTGTAAAAGTCACCGACAATATGATGATAGAGCGCTACTCGCACGTCATGCATATCGTCAGCAATGTTGAAGGCAAGCTCAAGGCTGGCATGGACGCGATTGATGTGATTAAAGCGACCTTCCCAGCAGGTACGGTAAGCGGCGCGCCAAAAGTGCGCGCCATGGAAATCATCGATGAGTTAGAACCAAGCAAACGCGGTATCTACGCTGGCGCAGTGGGCTACTTGGGCTTCAATGGCGATATGGATGTGGCAATTGCGATTAGAACTGGCGTCATTAAAAACAATATGCTCTATGTGCAAGCGGGGGCGGGCATCGTCGCCGACTCAGTGCCTCAAAGTGAATGGGAAGAAACACAGAACAAAGCCAAAGCCGTTTTACGTGCGGCTGAATTAGTCCAAGCAGGGTTAGATTTGAACTTGAACTTAGATTTGAACCCAGACCTGACCTCAAATACAAATTTGGCACCGAAAGTAGGGAATTAATATGTTACTCATGATAGATAATTACGATTCTTTCACTTATAACTTGGTGCAGTATTTAGGCGAGTTGGGGCAAGACGTTCAGGTGTATCGTAACGATGAAATCGACTTGGCAAAGGTAGCGTCACTTAAGCCAGACCATATTGTTATTTCACCTGGCCCATGTACGCCAAATGAGGCAGGTATTAGCGTACCGCTCATTAAAGAATTCGCAGGCAAGATTCCATTGTTAGGCGTTTGCTTAGGCCATCAAAGTATTGGTCAGGCTTTTGGCGGACATATCATTAAAGCTAAAACTTTGATGCACGGTAAAACTTCTCTGATACACCATAAAAATATTGGCGTGTTTAAAGACTTGCCTAACCCTTACACGGCAACGCGTTATCACTCACTGGTCATCGAAAAAGAAACCATACCAGATTGCTTAGAAATCACTGCGTGGACTGACGATGGCGAGATTATGGGCGTGCGTCACAAAACCTTGCGTGTAGAAGGCGTGCAATTTCACCCAGAATCTATCCTCACGGAATACGGTCACGAGTTGTTGGATAACTTCTTGAAGGAAAAATAATGGCTGAAGGACAAGCAATCGATATCACCTTCAAAGAGGCCTTGCAGAAACTCCTGGATCGCGAAAACTTCACCCATGCGCAAATGTTGGAAATTATGCGCATGATGATGTCTGGTGAGCTGACTTCGGTGCAAATTTCCAGCTTGTTGATGGGTTTACGCATGAAAGGCGAAACGGTCGATGAAATCGCCGCCGCTGCCAAAGTTATGCGCGACCTTTCAACTAAAGTCACCATTAACGACACAAGCCACTTGATTGATACTTGTGGCACAGGTGGTGATGGTATTCAAACATTTAACGTCTCTACCGTGTGCGCTTTCGTTGCATCAGCAGCGGGTGCAAAAGTTGCCAAGCATGGAGGCCGCTCGGTGTCATCTACCTGCGGTAGTGCTGACGTATTGGAAGCTTTAGGCGTTAACGTTAATTTATCGCCTGAACAAGTCGCGAAATGCGTTGATAGCATCGGCATTGGCTTCATGTTTGCACCAAATCACCATAGCGCTATGAAGCATGCTGCGCCTGTACGTCGTGAGATGGGCATACGCACCCTGTTCAATCTACTTGGCCCAATGACCAATCCTGCAGGTGCTAAACGGCAAGTGATGGGGGTGTTTCATAAAGACTTAACGATTTTGTTAGCACAAGTGTTGCAGCGTTTAGGTAGTACGCACGTCATGGTTGTGCATGGCGCTGATGGCATGGATGAGATTTCGTTTACTGGTGATACTTATGTTGCTGAGTTAAAAGATGGCGTAGTCACTGAGTATACGCTCAACCCAAGCCAGTTTGGTATGCAAATACATGATTTAAAAACCATACAAGTGCAAAACGCTGAAGAATCAAAAGCGATGATTTTAAATGTGCTAGGTGGTATGCAGGGCGCAGCACGCGACATTGTTTTACTCAATGCTGGCGCGGCAATTTATGTATCTGGTGTTGCAGGTAGCCTTCAAAGTGGTATTAACCTTGCCGCGCAGGTGATTGACAATGGTGCGGCCATGGCAAAACTGCAAGCACTCAAACACGAATCTGTTGCATGAAAAAAACCTTATATTTAATTTTATTATTAAGTGTTTTAGCCGCGTGTAGGCAGCATGAGCCTGCTGTTTCATTAGTTGCCGAGTCGCAAATTTCCACGCAGGTTCAGCTTAGTAATGATGCGGTTGTACAAGCTTATCGCGATAAAAAGAGCAACATTTTTGTCGAAGGTAGTGGCGTTGTGAAAAAGCTGTTGCCTGAAGATGACAACGGCTTACGCCATCAAAAATTTTTAGTGAAGATTTCCGATGAACAAACATTGTTGTTTGCACATAATATCGACTTAACGCCAGCTATACCGCTGGCTGTTGGCGATACCATTCAATTTAGGGGCGAATATGTTTATAACCCCAAAGGTGGAATTGTGCATTGGACGCATCGCGACCCACAAGGGAAAATAGAGGGTGGTTGGATTAAACACAAGGGCACCACTTACAATTAGAAATTCAATTTTCTAACTACGAATGAAATATCATCAGGTAAATTAAATAATGTCAGACATCTTAAATAAAATTTTAGCCACTAAACGTGAAGAGGTTGAAGCCAGCAAAGGCCTCGTCAGTTTGGCTGAGTTACAAAAGCAAGCTGAAGCGCAGGGCGACCCACGTGATTTCGTAGGTAGCATCTTTAAAAAAGTGAGTGCTAACAAACCTGCGGTAATTGCAGAAATCAAAAAAGCCAGTCCTTCTAAAGGCATTATTCGTGAAGATTTCAACCCAGCAGAAATCGCCAAGAGTTATGAAAAAGGTGGCGCCGCGTGTTTGTCAGTACTTACTGACGTTGAGTATTTTCAAGGTAGTGCGGAATATTTAAAACAGGCGCGTAAAGCTTGCAAACTGCCCGTGCTGCGTAAAGATTTTATGATAGACCCATACCAAGTGTTTGAAGCACGTGCGATGGGCGCTGACTGTATTTTGCTGATTGTGGCTGCGCTGGAAGTTAAACAAATGCGCGCTTTAGAACAACTCGCACATGACTTAGGCATGGCGGTGTTGGTAGAAGTGCATGATGCAGATGAACTAGAACTTGCCTTGCAATTAGACACACCATTAATTGGCATCAATAATCGCAATCTACGCACTTTTGATGTGACATTGCAAACCACTTTAGATTTATTGAAAGTACTACCTGAGGACCGTTTTGTGGTCACTGAATCAGGTATTTTCACACCAGAAGATGTGAAGTTAATGCGTGACAACGATGTGCATGCGTTCTTGGTAGGTGAGGCATTTATGCGTCAGCCAGACCCTGGTGTGGAGTTGGCTAGGGTTTTTAATCTTTAATTTTTTGTATATAAACAAAACTCTGTCATTCCGTGCTTGACACGGAATTCAGTGGCTTTTTGCTTATGTATTTCAAAGACGCTGGATACCGACTTTCGTCGGTATGACGAAGATTGATGTGAATAGTGTGAGTTAAATTATAGAACTGAGGTAACAAAAATGAGCTATCCCTACGCCCGCCCACGCCGTATGCGTAAAGACGAATTTTCACGCCGCATGATGCGCGAAAACGTACTGACAACCGATGATTTAATCTACCCAGTATTCGTATTAGATGGTGAAAATCGTACAGAAGAAGTAGCTTCTATGCCGGGTGTAAAGCGTCAAAGCATTGATGTGCTGCTAAAAACAGCCGCTGAATGCGTAGCGCTTGGTATTCCTCTTATTGCATTGTTCCCGGTGGTCGATAGCAAATTTAAAAGCCTAGATGCCGCTGAAGCCTATAATCCAGAAGGTTTAGCGCAACGCGCTGTGATGGCATTAAAAGCAGCCTTTCCACAACTCGGTGTGATGACTGATGTAGCATTAGACCCATTCACCACCCACGGTCAAGATGGCTTGATTGATGATACGGGCTACGTGATGAATGATGAAACCATAGAAGTATTGGTTAAACAAGCTATCTCTCACGCCAATGCAGGTGCTGATATTGTTGCGCCTAGTGACATGATGGATGGTCGTATTGGTCAAATTCGTGAGGCGTTAGAAAGTACACGTAATATTCACACCAAGATTTTGGCTTATTCAGCTAAATACGCTTCAGCATTCTATGGTCCATTCCGCGATGCAGTGGGTTCGGCTGGCAATTTAGGTTCAGGCAATAAATATACTTATCAAATGGATCCTGCCAATAGCGACGAGGCGATGCAAGAAGTCGCGCTGGATATTTCAGAGGGTGCAGATATGGTGATGGTGAAACCAGGTATGCCGTATTTGGATATTGTGCGCCGCGTGAAAGATGAGTTTGGCGTGCCTACGTTTGCGTATCAGGTGAGTGGTGAATATGCGATGTTGAAAGCAGCAGCGCAAAACGGCTGGCTGGATGAGAAGGCTTGCGTGATGGAGAGTTTGTTGGCGTTTAAACGGGCTGGGGCGGATGGGATTTTGACTTATTTTGCGATGGATGCGGCGCGGTGGTTGAAAGGCTGAAAATTTCTTGATGTCATTTAGCGTTATGCGACTATGGGAATTTTAGTTTGAACTCTGATGAAAAGCTAGCTAGTCAATATTGTGGATTCTTAAATGAGATTCGCGTACGACTCGAGCTCGTTCGGAATATATGTAATGGGACACTCTCCGTAGGTTCAGAGTTATTTGACTATGAACTAGCCTCAGTTAATCTTAGAAAAGTTCTCGAACTTATCGCGTTCGGCTCACTTACTGCAAATAAATCGGCTTACTCTGTCGCATATGTTGGGATTGAGAAAAAATGGAGAGCAAAAGCACTCCTTGATGAGCTCGAGAAAATTCATTCTGACTTCTATCCAAAACCGCTACTTCATCCAGCCGTTCGTGAAGGTAACCCTAGACATTTGCATTTTGACTTCCAGAGTGCTGGCTTCTTAACACGTGACGAGTTTATTGAGCTATACGACCTATGCAGTAAAGTAATTCACACTCAAAATCCTTTTGCTGGTGCCGTAGCTGTGAACTTTCGTATCACTGTAGTTGAATGGGTGGCAAGAATTGAGAAGCTACTCTCATTTCACCTTTTCCGGTTGTCTGGTATGCCGCAGATATGGATTGGCGAGCTTACGGCTCCAGGTGACGGTAAATCACATGTATATATTGCATCTCCAAACTAAATCTCTCACCGAGATAAATTTTTTTAGAGTATTTCACAATAACCGAAAGGCATTGTGCCGATTGTAAGAGGTCTCTTTCGCGCGGCTGACGAGTTATTTTCTTTTGCTAAGCCAAAAGAAAATAACCAAAGAAAAAGCTACCCCCTCCCGCTTGTTCCCTGCGCTGCTCAGCTTCATGGGCGGCAATCGGAACCTCGCCAATTAAGTCACTTGGCTCAAACAGTCGCTTGTCGAAATCTCCCATGAAACTGAGCAGCGCAGGCGCGGTAGAAAGGGTATTGTAGGTCAAAAGCTTTGAAATTTCATGGGTGGTTGTTTACTGCAATAACCACTCAATTCCCGTCATTCTGAGTGAAGCGAAGAATCCAGCTCTTGGCAACATTCAAACTGCTGGATTCTTCGCTTCACTCAGAATGACGGTGTTTTGGTTAATGACGGAAGTGTAGTCGGGTTAATATTGTGAGTTATTAATTTTAGATTCTAAACGCATGATTAAACAACCTGCCTTATATATTATTGCCAGTAAATACAATGGTACTTTATACATTGGCGTTACCAGTAATTTGCCGCAGCGAATGTATCAACATCGTGAAGGCTTAATTGACGGGTTTAGTAAAAATTATGGCATTAAAATATTGGTATATTTCGAAATGTTTGAAGATATGCAAACTGCAATTGCCAGAGAAAAAACGTTAAAAGGTATTACTCGAGCCAAAAAAATTACTTTAATCGAATCTGCAAATCCTAACTGGGAAGATTTGACAATTAAGCTAGAGTTGCTCAAACCTTAAAATTCTATGCGCTAAATATAAACTTGTTTTAACCCCATATCGATGCATTGACCGTTTAACTCCCTAATGACACACTTATCACATGGGTGATATTTCAGTTTCCGATGATGTTTTGATGCGTCAATTTTGCGCGGGCGATGGCAAGGCTTTTCAAGCTTTGTATGCGCGGCATGAGAAGCCGCTTTATCGGTATTTGCGGCGAGTGTTGGGCGTTGCTTTGGTGGCGCAGGTGGATGAGGTATTTCAGGATACCTGGATGCGATTGGTGGATGCGCGTGATAGTTGGCAACAGCGTGATGGTGTGGCGTTTAAGACTTGGCTTTATACCTTGGCGCATCATCGTGCGGTGGATATTTTGCGTAAAAGCGGGCGTGAAGTGTCAGCGGATGAAGGTTGGCTGGATGATGATAGCGAAACAGCTTGGCAGTTATGGCCAGCATCCAGCGCTGAGCAGCCTGAGCAGCCTGAGCAGAAGGCATTTTGGCGCAAAGCAGGACAGCAGCTCTTGCATTGCTTAGAGGGTTTGCCTGCGATGCAGCGCGCAGCATTTTTGTTGCATCATGATGATGGCTTGAGTTTAGACGAAATGTCGCAGGTGCTGAATGCTGAATTCGAAACGGTAAAAAGTCGTTTACGTTATGCTTTGTCTAAGCTGCGTTTATGTATGGGCGCACATTTGCAGCCTATTTTGGAAGCGGATGCGACTTCATGAGTTTGCAAGATCAACATTTACAGCAAGCAATTAAACATGCGCCAGATCGCGAGCTAACGCCAAGTAATGCTACGCGAAAGGCAGTATTGGCTTATGCCGACAACGCTTTAAAGCAAACCCGTGAAACCTGGCTTACTCGACTTTTTAACATTTGGCGTGAATGGTTTGGTGCAAGCTGGCATATCACTGGCATTGGAAGTGCTGTGGCTACGGTGTTGGTCGTGGTGATATTTTGGCATGAGCTGCCAGATGATTCGATGCGGAAAGTGGCTGCATCAGGTGACAAAACGAAAGTAAGTGAAAGCGCGGAGATAAGTGCGGTAGATGGCGTGACTAGCTCTGTAGATAAACGTGTTGTAACAGAGGCTAATGCTGAAAAAATCTTACAAAAGAAATCAACTCAAGTTACCGCGCCTCGTAAAGAAAAATCCTCATTGTCTGTGGTTACACAGGCGCCTGCACCAATCTTAAAAGAATCCCAAGCACCAGTAGCAGCGACGCCTGCAGAAGCTTCAACGCCAGGTTTGCAAGATAATGCTGTGGCACAAAGCGCGCCTGCAGGAATGATTAGTTTGCCTGAAACTGCACAGCCTTTGCCAAAAGTAGCATTAGACAAGAGCGTGACTTCTTCAACAAAACTTGATGCAAGGATATCTAAGTTCACCCCATCAAAAGAGGGTGTCGCTGATTTGTTGGTGGAAATCAACTCCGAAGGTGGTGTTGTAACTGCAAATAAAGATATTCAGGCATTGAGGCTGCGACTACTGACATTAGATGAGCAAAGCGTTCAAGCTAATGGCGCTTGCCCACCGCCAAGTCAGCATCCTGTTGTGATAGATATTACTACTGGATATAACATTGAAACACTCCGTGTGTGCAATGTTTCTACGTCATTGTTAAATGAGGTGGAAGCTTATAACCAAACAATGCGGAATTGGCATGCTAAGCATGAAAATAAATAGCATTGCGATGAATCAGAATTTGGGAGTGGGTTGGCTAAATAAAAAACTCTGACGAATGAATCGTCATATTGGAATTAAGCTAATAATGCTTTAACATCTTGAATGTTAGCACGCTCTGCATTGCTTCCATCGGCGGCACGCTTGGTTGCTATTCTTATTTCATCCACTTCAAATACGCTTAATTTAATGACGCCTGTTGACATCTCAAGTGAGAAAACAGGTACTTTTTTGCGGTGCTCACCTTTTTTATCGCGCTTTCCATCGTTCATCACGCGGTAAGTTTTTTCATTGGTTTCGAACGGAATGTCTTGGTTAAGTAGAAACATTTCTACTTCTTTTAAGCTATCTGCAAACAAATGAATATGCGTTTCCGAGCCTAATCCAGCCGTGCCATCCAAAACTGAACCCGTTAAATATGGGTTGAATTTCTCTAAAAGCTTCATAGTAAACAGCGCATTTTTACGCAATTCACGTAAGTTTTCTGGCTGTTCATCACTTAAAAAAAGTGCATTGTAGAGTTTTAACTCTTCTTCAATTTCTGCATTCGAAGGCAATACGTCGCCATCTAACGCACCAGCCTGCCTACCTGCCTTTTTCTTTGCATAGGCGTAGTCAGAAATACCATCTTCCGCCATCATTCTGGCTGCTGATTGTGCAATAAGCTGTCGTAATTGCTGAAGGTTTTCTTTGGTCATAGAAGTTAGACTAACTATTAATTTAATTGATCAGTGTGTATTTAATAACCTTGCGGCATTACTTTGGGCATCAGAATGTCCACTTGAAGGCGGGGGGCTGGGGCTTGTTGGAACTGGTCTAGCAGGCAATGCTATATCAGGTTGTAATACTTGCTGCGGCTGATTCGTGAGTGGTGAGTTCCCTCCAAGCTCATCAGGATTTTGGCTCCCATCTAATAACGGTGGTAAATCAGCTTCAACTAATGGCGGAGGGTTCTCATGATAAAAATACTCAGTTACGCCACTATCATCTCGTGTGCCGGTGGTCGGGTCTATATTCATAGCAACCACTCCATCAGGCATACGCATTGCCATTTCAGGTGACCCTTTTAATGCGGTTGCCATATATTTAATCCAAATTGGTAAAGCAGCAACAGCTCCAGTTTCACCTCTACCTAGTGGTTTTGGTGTGTCAAACCCTACCCATGCGATAGCGACTTGTTTGGGGCTGTAGCCTGCAAACCAAGCGTCTATATGGTCATTGGTCGTACCCGTTTTACCAGCAATATCGCTACGGCCAAGCTTGAGCGCTTTGGCAGCTGTGCCATTGCGTATAACGCTTTGCATCATAGAGTTCATGATAAAGGCGTTGCGACTATCTATTACACGTGGCGCACCATTGCTTGCATGGTCAAAAACTGTTCTAGAAATCACCTTGCCATGTTGATCTACAATTTTAGAAATCAAATTTGGTTTAACGCGGTAGCCGCCATTTGCAAACACTGCATACGCGCTCGCCATTTGCCATGGAGTTGCCGAACCTGCACCCAGCGCCATGGTGAGATAGGCTGGATGTTTTTTGGCTTCAAAACCAAAACGTGTGATGTAGCTTTGCGCATATTCAGGGCCAATATTTTGTAGTACACGAATAGCGACTGTGTTGACTGAGTGTGCTAATGCCTTTCTTAAACTGATTGGGCCCTCAAATGAATTCTCATAGTTTTGAGGTGACCAATCTTTATTGCCTGTTTCAGCAGCTGAAAAATTTAAAGGCGCATCTTCTACAATAGTTGCTGGGGTGTAGCCTTTCTCTAAAGCAGCAGAGTAAATAAAGGGCTTGAAGCTTGAGCCTGGTTGGCGCCATGCCTGAGTGACATGATTAAACTTACTCTGATTAAAATCAAAACCGCCAACAAGTGCTCGTATCGCACCATTTTCTGGATCAAGCGCGATTAATGCAGATTCGACTTGCGGAAGCTGCACGATACGCCAAGCGTCTTCGTTTTTAATGACGCGAATGACAGCGCCTTCCTTCAGCAAGCGTTTAGCCGGATCTTTGTCATGAAGCATTTTGTCCACAAAGGCTAGACCTTTGTCGGTAACGACAATATCTTCGCCACTTTTGGTATGTGCTTGAATGGATTTAGGTGAAACGCTGGTAATGATTGCTGGAATAAAGCCGTTAAATACTTCAAAGTCATCTAAAGCGATATCAAGCGCATTCTTTTTATTTTTAGCTGAGTATTCAGGTATTGGTAATGATGCAATATCTAATATTTTTTCTGGGCCGCGATAGCCGTGACGTAGGTCGTAATCTAAAACGCCTTCACGCACTGCAGCGTTAGCCGCCTCTTGGTTTGCTTTGAGAATGGTGGTGTAAACATTCAAACCGCTGCTGTAAATTTCTTCTTGGTATTGAGCATATAGCGCGTCTCTTACGCTCTCTGCGACATAGTCAGCGGATAAGTCACGAGATTGTTTTGTTACTTTGAAGCGTAAAGGTTGCTTAAGTGCAGCTTGGTAATCATTCTCTTTCAAAAATCCAAAGCGAAACATATCGTGTAAAACCTCTTGTTGGCGACCCATTGAGCGTTTTGGATTGGTAAATGGATTGTAGTTCGACGGCGCTTTAGGTAATCCAGCAAGTAGAGCAGTTTCTGCAAGATTCAGTTTATCAAGAGTTTTTCCATAATATACTTGCGAGGCAGCAGCAAAACCATAAGCACGCTGACCTAAATATATCTGGTTGATATAAAGCTCGAGTATCTTATCTTTACTCAGGCTATGTTCAATTTTAATCGCTAATAGCGCTTCATTGATTTTGGTAATCATTGTACGTTTCCCGTTGGGAACCGTAAAAAAGTTTTTGGCCACTTGCATCGTGATGGTGCTGGCACCTTCGTGGGATCTGCCTGATACATTGTTTTTGATCGCCCTTAATATCCCAGTAGTATCAATGCCATTGTGCTGATAAAAGCGGCGATCTTCAATGGCTAATACGGCGTCTTTAAGGTTTTGCGGAACTTGGTCGATATTAATAAAGGCGCGGCGTTCTTCACCAAACTCGCCAATTAAATAGCCATCTTCAGAGTAAACGCGTAAAGGAAGTTTGGGTTGGTAATTGGTGAGTGCATCAAGCGAAGGGAGAGATGGGTAAATAATTGCGGCAGCAATAGCGACAAGTGCTATAACAGATAAGCCGCCAACGAATATAGCGAGTAAAACGTAGTGCCACCATTTTGTAGGAGTCATGAAGTTTACGATTTCAATGGTTAGAATCGATACTATTATAAATTGCTATGATGCACCATGCTAATAAACAATAAAAATAAAGCGTTAAAAAGGGTTATTTAAATCCACAATAAATTTGACCAATAAAAAAATTGCTTTACAGGGCTTAAAGTTGTTGATAGGATTTAATGTAAATTATTAGAAATGAACGTAACTAACGAACCCAGAAAGGGAATTTCAGTTTGAAATTCAACTTTTTTAAAGAAAAGACCCCTCCGCTGATTGGAATCGACATCAGTTCGACTTCTATTAAGATGGTGGAACTATCCGATGATGGTCGTGGCGGCTATAAACTTGAGGGATATTCTAGTGCACCTCTGGCGAAAGATGCTATGGTCGATGGGAATGTTGGCGACCTTGAAAAAGTAGCGGATGCCATTAAGCAAGCATGGAAGCTTTTGGGTTCTCGAGAAAAGCGCGTTGCGTTGGCCTTACCAGCTTCCTCAGTAATTAGTAAAAAAGTGTTAATGGCTGCAGACCTTCGTGAGGAAGATATGGAGGCGCAAGTAGAGGCGGAAGCCAATCAGTACATTCCATTCTCTTTAGATGAAGTGAATATTGATTTTCAGGTTCTTGGTGCTGCACCGAATAATCCTGATGAAGTAGAAGTATTGATTGCTGCGTCACGTAAAGAAAAAATTGAAGACCGTGTTGCCGCTGCCGAGGGCGCTGGGCTTAAAGTTACGGTAATGGATGTTGAAAACTATGCAACAGAGGCTGCTTATTCTTTAGTATCGAGTCAGCTTCCTAATGCAGGTCGCGAGCAAACCGTGATCATTATCGATATAGGTGCATCGATGATGCATATTAATGTGCTGCATGATAATAAGTCTGTCTACACTAGGGAGCAAAGTTTTGGTGGTGGTCAGTTGACGCAAGAAATTCAGCGTCGTTTTGGTTTGTCATTAGAAGAAGCCGAAATCGCTAAGCGCAAAGGTGGTTTGCCAGAAAGTTATGATAGTGAAGTGTTGCAGCCATTTATGCAGACGCTCGCAATGGAAGTCGCTAGAGCGTTACAGTTTTTCACAAGTTCAACGCAATATAACCGCATCGATCATATTGTGCTGGCAGGTGGATGTGCAGCAATTCCGACGATTGATGTTGTAGTGCAAGATCGAACACAAGTCCATACACTTGTTGCCAATCCATTCCACAGTATGACGATTAACACTAGGCTTAAGCAACAGCAGGCAGCTACTGATGCACCTGCGCTTCTTATCGCATGCGGTCTTGCGATGAGGGGGGTAACGGTATGATACGCGTAAATCTGTTACCACATCGCCAAATTAGACGTGAAGCACGTCAGCGTGAGTTTGGATTGATGGCATTGTTTTCAGCGATTGCTGCCGCAGTGGTTATCTTTTTGGGCTACACCTATATCACAGCAAAAATCGATGCGCAGGCGGAGCGCAATGCGCGCTTAGATGCTGCTATCGTGAAACTAGATAAAGAGATTGCTGATATTAAAGATCTGAAAGATCAAATCAGCACTATGCTAGAACGTAAGCAAGTAGTAGAAAATCTGCAAACAAACCGCAGTCAAGCTGTAGTTGTGCTTGATGAGCTTAGTCGGCAACTGCCAGAAGGTATGTACCTTAAGAGTATTAAGCAGCAGGGTAATATAATTTCAGTAGAAGGTGTTGCGGACACTAATGCGCGTGTTGCCACTTTGGTAAGAAATCTCTCCACTTCAAATTGGATGGAGTCTCCAAGCTTAGTTGAAATAAAGTCTGTGGTGGTCAATACGCTTAAGCAGAATGCCTTTGCACTGAATGTAAATATTAAGGTTCCTAAAGTCGAAACTGATGAAAAGTCAGTTAAAGGTGGAAAATAATCATGAAGTTAGATGATTTTAATAATATAGATTTTAATAATGCTGGTAGCTTGCCAGCCGCTGTTAAAGCCGTATTGCTTGCATTCATATTTCTAGTTATTTTGGCTTTGGGCTACTATTTTTTGTGGACCGATGCTTTTACTTCGCTTGATACTGCAAAGGCAAAAGAGGAGGAGTTGCGAAAAACTTTCCTTGATAAGCAAGCACAGGCAGTTAATTTGGCAGGGTATAAGCAGCAAATGGTAGAGATTGAAAAAACCTTTGGTGCATTGCTAAAGCAGTTGCCTGACAAATCTCAAATGGATGGATTGCTCACTGATATTAACCAGGCTGGTTTGGGTCGTGGCTTGGAATTTGAGCTTTTTAAACCTGGTCAGGAAACACAAGCAGAATTTTATGCGGAAATGCCAATATCAATTAAGGTGCTTGGTACTTATCATGATTTAGGCGCATTTGCCACCGACATCTCTAAGTTGTCACGCATCGTGACTCTGAACGATATCTCCGTCACCACTGGTAAAGATGGTAAGGAGGCTAAATCAAATAACGCAGATGTGATATTGGTCATGGAAGCTACAGCTAGAACTTACAGATATTTAGATGCAGATGAAATTGCAGTTAAGAAGAAAAATGACGCAAAGAATAAAGCAGGTGGAAAAAGTTGATGAATTCAGTGAATTTGCGATTAAAACGAGAATCTGCACGTAAGATGTGGTTCAAAATCTCATCAGCTTTTTTGCTAGGCTTATGCTTGGTTGCATGCAGTGGTGGTGATGGCGATGATTTGGATAGCTTTATTAAAAACTCTGCAAAGGATATGCGACCAAAGATTAAGCCTCTTCCTGAGGTGAAGCCGTATCTCGCTCTACAATATAATGCGGATGGCAAGCTTAGTGACCCATTTCACCCACGCAAAGCATCGAACAAGTCCAGCAGCTTGCAACCTAATATGAACCGGCCTAAAGAGCCTATGGAAGCGTATCCATTAGAGAGTATTAAATACGTCGGTCTGTTGTCAAAAACCAAACTCACTTACGCTTTACTGTTAACACCAGATAACGGCGTGCAACAAGTTAAAGTGGGTAACTACGTGGGTCAAAATTTTGGCATGATCACAAAAATTACTGATAGCGAAGTTGAGCTAAAAGAGATTGTGCAGGATGAGCTTTCAGGGGATTGGATAGAGCGAGTTTCTAATTTGCCATTGCAAGAATGATTAGCAATTAAAGAGAAGCCTCTATTAAAGTAATTGGAAATTTAAGGTGAGACAATGAAAAACAACACATGGGTAGGCAAATTTTTACAGGTTTTTTTACTGTTGGGATTAACATTAGTTTCAGGCTTATCATTAGCTGAGGAGCAGTCCACGCTAAAAAATAAAATAGAGAGTGTAGATTTTTCATCTTTGCCCGGAGGCAGAGTTGCCATTCATATAAAAACTACAGTACCACTTGCAAATGCGCCTGCTGGATTCACTTTGAATAGCCCTGCACGAATAGCTTTAGATTTTCCAGGTGTAGCTAATGGCACTGCTAAAACGAATATCCAAGCCGATCAAGGTTCACTTAAAAGTGTCACACTTGCACAGGCTAAAGAGCGCACTCGCATCGTATTAAATCTATCTAAAAATGTAGGTTATAACACCACAATCAATGGTAATGATGTAACCATCATGCTACAAGCGAACGAAGCAAGTGCAAATGTCGGTGTGGAAACAAAGTTTGCAGAACCGACACTTGGCCAACAACAATTTGCAATTAACAATGTTGATTTTGCCCGAGGTAAAAATGGTGAAGGACGCATCATTGTCGATTTATCATCTGCTTCAGCAGGGATCAATATCAAACAAAAGGGAAAGACCATTGTTGTGGACTTTCTTAATACGGACGTTCCTGCAAACTTACAGCGTCGCCTAAATGTGACCAATTTCAATACACCTGTTATTTATGTTGACACGATGAAACAAGGTAAGAATGGGCAAATGGTGATCGAGCCTAAGGGGAATTGGGAACAATCAGCTTACCAAGCTGACAAAAAATTCATCATCGACGTGCGTCAAGTGGTTGAAGATCCAAATAAGCTGGTTCGTGGTTCTAAACCCGGCTATGCGGGTGAGAAGCTTTCGTTAAATTTCCAAAATATTGAAGTGCGCTCAGTATTGCAAGTGATTGCAGATTTTACTGGTTTGAATATTATTACAAGCGATACAGTGACTGGTAATCTGACTTTACGTTTAAAAGATGTTCCATGGGATCAAGCTTTGGACATTATTACTCAAAGTAAAGGCTTATCAATGCGCAAAACTGGCAATGTTATTTTAGTCGCGCCTGCTGAAGAGGTTGCTGCTAAAGAAAAACAAATGTTGGAAGCTGCACAGCAAATTAATGATTTGGAGCCAGTTCGTACTGAAGTCTTTACTCTGAAGTACATGAAAGCAGAGTCATTAAAAGACATCTTGAGCGATCCCAAGCAGAAGATTTTATCTAAACGAGGAAGTGCTGTGTTAGACCCGCGCACTAACACAGTGTTTGTGCAAGATACATCTAAATATTTAGACCAGGTACAAGCCATTATAAGTAAAGTCGATGTGGCCGTTAAGCAGGTGATGATTGAGTCAAGATTAGTGATTGCTGATGATAAATATAGCAAAGCTCTGGGTGCTAGACTTGGTATTACTCAGGGCAATCAGTCCGCTAGCGGCAACATTAACAGAACTATAAGTGGATCCTTAGGTAATAGATACACTGCTTCATCCGCAGCAACCCTTACACAGGGTACACATAATGGTGCAATTCAAACAAATGATACTAATCAATTAAACAATAATAATGTCGCTAATTCAGTATTAACAAGTTCCGATGGCCTACCTGACCTTATGTCGAATTTGGCGGTAGCAAATGCTACGGGTTCTATAGCGTATAGTATATTTAGTAAAGCTGCTGGATTGGTGCTTAATATGGAGTTGACAGCTATGGAATCAGATGGGCATGGTAAAATTGTTTCTAGCCCTCGTGTAACTACTGCTAATCAACACAAGGCTAAAATTGCAGCAGGTACCGAGATTCCTTACCTGGAAGCAAGTAGTAGTGGTGCGGCCACAGTATCATTTAAATCTGCAGTATTGAGTCTAGAAGTAACCCCACAAATTACACCTGATGATAAAATCATTATGGAGCTTGATGTTAAGAAAGATCGAGTGGGGCAGGTATTTAGTGGTGTGCCTTCTATTGAAACGCAAAATATTAATACGCAGGTACTTGTTGGTAATGGTGAAACTGCAGTGCTAGGTGGTATTTTTGAGCAAACAGTACGTAATGATGTGGAAAAAGTACCGTTTTTTGGAGACTTACCAATTATGGGTAATTTATTCAAAAAAAGAACTACTCAAAATGACAAGCAAGAGTTGCTTATATTCATTACTCCTAGAATTATGGATGAGAGCCTAAACTTACAGTAATGATGAAACTTTAAAGTCTGATGTTAAATACATTAACCTGACAGATTTCTAAGATTACCTTAAAATGCCCGTCATACTTGTGATGGGCATTTTTTATGCGTGATGGGTGGCAGTGATGGTTGGTAAATTGAGCAATATCTATTTCATAGGTCTGATGGGGGCTGGTAAAACCACTATTGGTCGCTTAATAGCTAAGCAATTAGGTATGGTTTTTTATGATTCTGATCATGAAATTGAGCGTAAGACTGGCGTTAAAATTCCGCTTATATTTGAATTGGAGGGAGTTGATGGATTTCGTAAGCGCGAGACAGCTGCACTTGAGGAGTTGTGTCAGCTTGAAAATATAGTAATGGCTACGGGAGGGGGAGCTGTATTGCTACCTGAAAATCGTGAGCTTTTAAAAAATAATGGCAAAATAGTCTATTTGCGCGCTAGTGTGCATGACTTATGGTTGCGAACTCGTAACGATAAATCTCGCCCACTACTACAAGGCGGCAATATTAGACAAAAATTAGAACAGCTTTATATCGATAGAGATCCAATATATGCTGCCTTAGCTGATTGTATTGTTGATACGGGCGCACAGTCCGCAAATGAAATCACTAGTTATATTGAACAATTGATTAAAGAGGCTAGTAACAAAGAAGCGGTAAAGTAGACATAAAAAGCTAACTATCCAATTTAAATTTACCTAAATATCATAAATAAAAATGCAAACACTAAAAGTAGAACTGGCTAATAGAAGTTACCCAATACATATCGGGCGTCATCTGCTCTCTGATGCGAGTTTAATATTGCCTCATCTTAAGCGCAAACATGTTGCTATTGTTACCAATACAACAGTTGCTCCGTTGTACTTAGATCAGTTAAGTAGCAGTTTGAAAGCTGAAGGCGTAACTGTCATTCAGATTATATTACCCGACGGCGAAGCCTATAAAAATTCGGAAACACTTAACATCATTTATGATGCTTTGCTGCAAAATCGCTGTGAACGAAGCACTACGCTCATAGCGCTTGGTGGTGGCGTGATTGGTGATTTAACTGGCTATGCTGCCGCAACATATTTGCGTGGTGTGCCATTTATTCAAGTTCCTACTACATTGCTGTCGCAGGTGGATTCGTCGGTTGGTGGTAAAACTGGCATTAATCACCCGCTGGGTAAAAACATGATAGGTGCTTTTTATCAACCACAATTAGTTCTGGCGGATATTGACACTTTACAAACATTACCTCCGCGAGAGTTTTCCGCAGGTGTTGCCGAAGTTATCAAATATGGATTAATTCGCGATGCTGATTTTTTTGATTGGCTAGAAACTAATATGACCAGCTTGATGCAGTTGGATGAGCAAGTGCTGAGCTATGCCATTTACCACTCGTGCCAAAATAAAGCTGATGTAGTTGCCAAAGATGAGCATGAGCAAGGTGAGCGAGCTTTGCTAAATTTAGGTCACACGTTTGGACATGCCATTGAAAATGCAATGGGTTATGGCGTTTGGTTGCATGGTGAAGCTGTTGCTGCTGGCACGGTGATGGCTGCAGACTTATCACAACGTATGGGCTGGTTAAGTGACCATGATGTTACAAGAATTAAAAGTAGTTTTGAGGGTGCAAACTTACCGATAAAGCCGCCAAGCTTAGGTGTGGAAAAATATCTAGATTTGATGTCGTTAGATAAAAAAGTGGAAAATGGCAAGATCCGTCTCATCTTGCAGCAGGGTATTGGTAAATCAGTCATCACCAGTGACTATGATGCGGAAAAACTAAAAGAAACATTGGCGGTATGATGATATAAAAGCATTACACGATATTCAAAGATCAGCTTCACATATGTCAGCAATTTTTGAATATCGTGAAAAGTAATGTTAAACATTGGAATATATTAACCATAATGAGCAATCTTGCGACTTACGCTGCAAATCCAGAAGAAACAATAGGGCGTCATTTTGACGAACCTGCATCAGAAACGCGGAATGCTTTTCAGCGTGACCGGGATCGCATTATTCACTCCACAGCCTTTCGTCGCCTAGAATACAAAACTCAAGTTTTCGTGAACCATGAAGGAGATTTATTTCGTACAAGGCTAACGCATAGTCTTGAAGTTGCACAAATGGCGCGAGGTATTGCCCGCACACTCAATCTGCATGAAGACTTAACTGAAGCAATCGCGTTGGCGCACGATTTGGGTCATACACCATTCGGCCACGCAGGTCAGGATGCACTAAATGCCTGCATGCGTGACTTTGGTGGCTTTGAACATAACTTACAATCATTAAGGGTGGTTGAAAAGCTAGAACAGCGTTACGCGGAGTTCGATGGCCTCAATCTTACCTTTGAAGTGCGGGAAGGCATACTCAAGCATTGCTCAATCAAGAATGCAAGGCTACTAGGCGATGTTGGGCAGCGCTTTTTAGATAAAACCAGCCCAAGCTTAGAAGCGCAGCTTACAAACTTTGCTGATGAAATTGCCTATAACAACCACGATATTGACGATGGGTTGAGATCAGGCTTAATTACCGTAGATCAACTCGCAAAAGTTGAATTGTTTGCCAATAACTTAGCTGTAGTCAAAGCTAAATATCCGAAGTTGGAGCAAAAACGTTTAATACACGAAACTGTGCGGCGGATGATCAATACATTAGTGGTCGATTTATGTACGCATAGTGCTCAAAATATAGCGCAACCTCAACCAAAAAGTATTGTTGATATTCGCCAATTACCTCAATTGATTGGCTTTAGTGGTCAAGTTGCGGAACAAAATCAAAAGCTCAAACAGTTTTTACGCAAAAACTTATATCACCACTACAAAGTAAATCGCATGAGCGCAAAAGCGGCACGCATCGTACGTGAGCTCTTCGAAGCTTTTTTTGAGAACACTGGGTTGCTACCTAATGAATTTCAATTATCTGCAGAAACAGATAAAGCGCGGGCAGTTGCTGACTATATTGCAGGCATGACGGATCGCTTTGCTATTCGCGAACATCGTAAATTGTTTACCGTGGAAGAGTATTTGTAAGATAGGTTACAGGCTGCAATGAGTAACTAAATGTTGCACATTTACAACAAATGTAAACAAATGTGACAAAAACACCAATAATTAGTTGTTTCGCACAAATGCTTTAGGCATACTCTCATTCACCTTCTTAATGACGATTTTAAACATAGTCCCATTGAGAGAGTTTGCAAACTCTCTCGCTGTTATCTAAAGTCAAAAATGACTAGGTGATAGTGAGGTTATTTAGTAATAAAAATAGCATTACATAATTAGGAGATTCATATGAATAACACAATTAAATTAGCAGTTGCTTCAGCTCTATTAGCTGCAGCTTCAAACGCTTCAGCTGGTATCATGATTCCAGCTGGTGATTGGACTTTAGATATCGGTGGTGTTGTAAACATGTACTACACATCAACACGTCACACTGGTGATGATGCTGGTACACTAACTGCTGGTACAAACAACAATGGTACAAAAACAAAATCAAACATCACAACTGGCTTGTTACCTAACTACCTAACAGTTTCAGGCAAAACACGTCAAAATGATTTAGATGTTGGTTTCACTATTAGTATGCAGCCAGGTGCTGCAACAACTTCATCACTTTCAGGTGGCGGCGGTAACGAAAATCGTCAACAATTTATCACATTCGGTGATGCTTCTTGGGGTTCTATCAAACTTGGTAAAGATTTAGGTATTTTTGCTTCAGATGCTATCTTAAATGATATGACATTGTTAGGCGTTGGTTCTGGTGCTGGTACATTGAACGGTACTACTACTTTAGGTCGTATCGGTACTGGTTACATCTACGCTGACTGGAAAAACCAAATTGCTTACTCATCACCAAACTGGAACGGCTTCAGCTTTACAGCTGGTGTAAGTCAAGGTTGGAATGCTAATGGTACAGGTAGCCCATATGCAGCAAACGGAACAACAACACAAGCTGGTGGTTCTCAGCCAGCATTTGAAGCTAAAGCTAGCTATTCATGGGCTGGTGACTTCGCTGGTAAAGTTTGGGTTTCTGGTATTTCACAAAAGATGAGAGGTATCGGCGCTACTGCTGGTAATGCAGCTGGTTTCGCATTCGATCCAACAACTGGTGGTTCAATTCCAGTTGCTGCTACTGCAGCATCTTCTGGCACGGATGACCGTAGTGAAGCAGTTGATTTCGGCGGCACCATTAATGTTGCTGGTTTTGGTTTAACTGGTTACTACTTCACAGGTTCTGGTATTGGTAACCAATATCAATTCTCAAGTGGTTATGATGCACTAGGTCAAGCTCGTGATTCTGATGGCGGTTATGTTCAAGCTACCTATACTATTCCAGGTGTTGGTACTAAATTGGGTGCAAGCTGGGGTACTTCTAACTTAGATGCAACTTCTAATGATGCACGTGGTGATGTTTCAAGCGAAATGTGGACTATCGGTGCATATCATCCTTTAACAAAACACTTGAACTTGGTAGCTGAGTACTCAGATGCTAAAGATACAGTTGATGCTAGAGGTGCTTTTGCAGAAACTAAATCAAAAGCAAAAACAGTTTCTTTAGGCGCAATCTTATTCTTCTAGGATTACACAGGGTTAACCCTGTTAATTTAGAAGCTTAATTTAAGCTTAAAGTAATAATTAAACGGCATCTTCGGGTGCCGTTTTTTATTTAGTTATGTTGCTTGATTGATTTTCTTATTCGCTTACTATGAAGCAAAGCAATATTCATTTCACCATTTAGCGTAGATGCATAATGCCGCTCAATCATGATGACGGAAGTTCGCGCATTTTTAGCCAACGTCAGCAAATCAACGCCTTCACCATATAAAAGCCTATACGTTATGGCTGTGTGCCTCAAACAATACAATGTTCGTGTTTGTCCTTTAGCTCCATACTTAAGATTAGCTTTGTCTAACACCCAGCTAAACAAAAAACCTAAGTATCGCAGTGCGTGATCTCTGCGCTTCGCCATTTCGGGTAAAAATAAATAGTCATTAGGCTTACCGTATCCGCGAGATTTTGCATCTTTTAATAACCGTTTATATATGCCTACACCAGCGGTTAAAGTAACAATAGGTTGATCGTGCTTCTTTGTTTCAGGTAGAGACAATCTTAAATAGAGATATTCACCATCTACAATTTCGACATGCTTATGCTGTATGAATTTCAAATCACTCGGACGTATAAAACTATTCACCATAAACCCAATTAAACGAGTCATATCAGACGGCATGATTACATCCATGACACTAACCTCGTTGAGATGAATCTCTTTTGGTCTATTTTGCATCATGTAAGGTTGGTTACGCATGCGCCAAGCCGTTTTTAATAATCTTCTATACTCGTTGATAGTAAATGCGCCACGTGAAGCTCTAGGCGCTTTAACTTTTGGGAAATGCGGTAAGCTGGTAATTAAGTTAGTAAGTAAGGCGTAATTCAGCACTTTTCTGATGATGATTAAGTACTGCGTAATTGCAACACCCTTAATCTCTGACTCGGTTAACTGTTGTATGAATGCTTCTAATGTGACATAACCAATCTCACTGATAGCCATGCCATCAAAGTAAGGCTCAACCCATTTCGCTAAACGATTGCGTGTAATGCTGAGTGATTTTTGGCTAAGTTCACCACGTCTAACCCGATTTTCTTCTATGCGCAGCATGTGAGGCACCAGCTCACTAAATAGCGTATTAAATTTATCAACCGTAACAGGCGGTAAATTAGGATTAGGTGAAGTAGCTGTTTTTGAAACAGTCGGGTGATAATAACCACGTAAATAGTCAGCTAAATCAGAATCAATGAATAATAATTCATCATTGATTTTTGCACCTGGCAAATGTCCTGTTTCGACTTTGGACATAATTTCTTGAGGTGCAAGACGAAGAAAATGACTTGCTTCATCGAGTGTGAGCGTTTTCATTTATCCCACCCTTCATTCTTGTCTACGATGGGTAAATCTAGTCTTTTAGGAATGCCATCACGTATGAGTTTTTGGAGTACTTTTTCAGCGGAACCTTCAACTTCGAGCATGACATTTAAATGTTTGCCAAAACTTAAGGAGGTGCAAGCGGTCATGTGGTCATAGCTTATGCGGGTTGTATTTTGCATAGTACGAACACGGCTCATTTCATTTTGAATCCAGCCAGTTGCTTTAGGGTATGCACCAGCAACATATTTGCCTGGCTCAAGTAAAACATCCCAAGGAATTTCCCTATCAACATTATGAAGTTCAATTTCCCATCTAACCCATGGACTCCATTTCTCACCTAGTTGCATACCTTTTTCATAGATACGCATCATTTTTCCGTTTTCTCGTTTACCGATATAAAAAGTGCGTCCATTACCATCTGGCATTAACCAATTGCCTCTTTGATCGCAACTTGGTCTTTTCCCGCCTGCATTAAATGCACCTGCTATATACAACTCAACCGCAGAGTCGACTGTATGTAAGCCAATAAAATCATCAACAGCGCCATCCCAGCGTGTGATTTTGGCTTTAAGTTTATTCTGGAGTAGCTTAGCTAAATTAGCCCAGCTAGGAATCATGTGGCAGGCTTCACCTGGTATTGATAAAAATGCAGTATTGTTTTGCCCACCATAGGCTAGGAATGTTTTAGACTCTCCTAGCTGGATTGAATGTTCCAAGCCATGCAAGCCCCTGAAGCGGTTACTTAGTGGGGAGAAGGAGTTACCTAGACAATTGATTAAATCAAATACCAATTCATCATGATCGTGTTCTTTATAGGGAAATGTGCAATTTAGAAAATCAGTAATTGCTGCATATGGTTCACCATCAGATTTTGGTAATGGGGTGGAAATAAGTACAGGTTTACCATTAAAGCTGAATAGTTCGTAGCTTTCACCGCTATCTTCATGAGATTTAGTATTTAAACTTTCCCCCCGTATTACCAGACGGGGGTGGGTGGTCGATTGGGAAGCTGCTGCATATTCCGAAGCCGTGGTTCCGCCTTCGTTCGGTGATTCGGTCAGCGCTAGCGCGCTCGCCCCAATCCCCGAGCCGAACGCGGTCTTAATAAAGTCTAGTTTTTTGTATACTTTCATGCAAGGAGCCTTAATATGTCCTTGCAGAATACCTTAAATTTTCCTAGACTTCAAGTCCCCTTAAGGAAATATAAATTATCCTCACTTCACTTCGCGTCGATTTTCAATCTTGAACTCACCGGAAACTGCCTTCCAAAAATTGGTTGCTTTCTTTGCCAGAGCAAGGCCAATAGAACGTTCTGCACTAGGCCCTTCCTCAGCAAATACGTCACGAATTTTAATGTCGAGTATTTCTTCATATTTACGAATGGTTTTTTTGCTATGCAGGATATAAAGAGTCCTCCAGCCAAAATGATGACCTATCCGCAACATGCCAAGGGCTGATTCAAGTTCATCCAACATGCCACTAAAATTGGAAATTGCATGGTCTTCAATAGTCTGTATTTGCAATTTCTGTTCGTTTGTTAGTTGAGCCAAACGTTCGCCATGAGGCACATGCCGAGTGGGGGCTATTTTATCGGCAAAAGCTTCGATAATTTTGTGTGATGTACTTAACTTCTTTGCTGATGCAGTTGAGTTAACTGGCAAGCTTTTTTCGTTGATGTCGTTGCTCATTTCATGCTCCTTCAATATTTAAACAATAAATGAGAAAGGAGATTTCATCAACCTTTAGTTGAAAATAATCAATTAAATCATAAAGTAGAGTAAACGCTTACTACACAAACACTAGCTACAGCGGCAACTCAACAGCAGCTACTGCACCTCTAGGTCTAGGTACTGGCGGACAAGAAAACGTTTCTAATATTACTACAGGTTTGTTACCAAACTATCTATCAGTTTCTGGTAAAACACGTCAAAACGATTTGGATGTTGGTTTCACTATCAGCATTCAACCAGGTGCTTCAACAACACACGCTGGTGTTCAAGGCGCTAACGCTACTCAAGGTGGTAACGAAAACCGTCAAGCGTTCTTAACATTCGGTGATGCTTCATGGGGTTCTATCAAACTTGGTAAAGATCTAGGCATTTATGCTTCAGACGCTATCTTGAACGACATGACATTGTTAGGCGTTGGTGGTGGTGCTGGTAATCTTGCTGGCAATACAACAACACTAGGTCGTATCGGTACTGGTTTTATGTATGCTGACTGGAAATCACAAATCGCTTACTCTTCACCTAACTGGAATGGCTTCAGCTTCACAGCTGGTGTTACACAGTCATGGGATGCTGTAGCTGGTTCAATTCCAGGTAGCGCATCAAGCGATCAACGTGGTGGCTCAGAGCCAGCATTTGAAGGTAAAGCTTCTTACGCTTGGGCTGGTGACTTCGCAGGTAAAGTTTGGGCTTCTGGTATTACACAAAAAGTTCAACACATTACATCAACAACATCAGCTACAGGTTTCAATGATGATCGTGCTGAAGCATTTGATATTGGCGCTAACGTAAACGTTGCTGGTTTTGGTTTAACTGGTTACTACGGTCAAGGTTCTGGTATTGGTCAAACATTCCAATTGTTTGATGGTTTTGATGCAACAGGTGCACAACGTGATTCAGACCAATATTACGTTCAAGGTACATACACTATTCCAGGTGTTGGTACTAAATTAGGCGTTAGCTGGGGTGAGTCAAAACTTGATGGTAACTCAGTTGATTCATTCAGTGATGTTACTGACAGAATGTGGGTAGTTGGTGCTTACCATCCTCTTACAAAACATTTAAACTTGGTTGCTGAATACTCAGATACAGAGCGTACTGTTGCAGATAAAACAGTTGGCGATTTAACTGGTAAATCAAAAACTGTATCTTTAGGCGCAATCTTATTCTTCTAGGATTAAACAGGGTTAACCCTGTTAATTTAGAAGCTTAATTTAAGCTTAAAGTAACAAATAGAACGGCATCTTCGGATGCCGTTTTTTATTTTCCGCTAGTATTTGATTTTCTTACGCGCTTACTATGCAGTAATCCAATATTCATTTCACCATTGAGAGTAGATGCATAATGCCGTTCAATCATATTGACTGATGTGCGAGCATTCTTAGCAAGTGTTAGAAGATCAACTCCTTCACCATACAGAAGCCTATAAGTAATAGCTGTGTGCCTCAAACAATACAATGTTCTAGTCTGTACTTTTGCTCCAAACTTAAGATTTGCTTTATCCAGTACCCAACTAAATAAAAAACCTAAGTATCGCAATGCGTGATCTCTGCGTTTCGCCATTTCGGGTAAAAATAAATAGTCATTAGGTTTACCATATGGATACAAGTTTTCACAGCATGTTTGATGAGGTGGTGAGAATCAATAATGTTTACAACACGCTCATTCTTTTTGAAGGCGATACATTTCACGCTGCCAACAATTTCTTTGGAAGCGCTCTGCAAGACTCACGGTTAGCTCAAGTGTTTTTTGTGAATAGGATAGATGCTAATAAAGCCGATTCATTTCCAATTAACAGAGTAAACGCGATTAAGATTTAATTCTAGAGAAGCTATTTTAGGGGTGGTGGCTCACGCTTACGCAAGCCACCATTCAAATTTTTAACATTGTATCCAGGTGAATGGTCTCAATAATGTTACTCTTCTATCCCTAACTCTTGAATCTTGCGTGTAAGTGTGTTGCGCCCCATGCCTAATTGATTGGCAGCTTCTATCCGACGCCCATGTGTGTGTTCCAGCGCTTTTACAATTAATATCCGCTCAAATATGTTGGTGCGGGTTTCTAGTATGTTTTGCTCGTCTCGAGTTAGTGCGTCCATTACTTCGGCGGCCAGTGCATCTTGCCATGAAAGTGCAGCAGTTGATTTGCTGCTATCTTCTTTAAGTTCAGGCGGTAGGTCTGCAATATCAATATTTTGACCTGGTGCCATGACGGTAAGCCAATGGCATACGTTTTCTAATTGGCGCACATTGCCGCTCCAGTTGACGGCGCTTAAATATTTTAGTGCCGCAGCTGATGGTTGTTTTGTTTCTACACCTAACTCTGTGGCGCTGTGTTGTAAGAAATGTTTGATGAGTAAGGGTATATCTTCGCGACGCTCGCGCAGTGCGGGTAATCTTAGGCGGATGACATTTAAGCGGTGAAACAAGTCTTCACGAAATAAGCCGTTTTTAACGCGCTCTTCTAAATCCTGATGGGTTGCGGCGATGATGCGTACATTCACTTTAATGGGTTGATGCCCGCCGACGCGGTAGAATTGCCCATCACTTAATACGCGTAAAAGTCGTGTTTGTAGGTCTGGCGGCATGTCACCAATTTCATCTAAAAACAGTGTGCCTGTATCGGCTTGTTCGAATCTGCCACGTCTGGCGGCTTGTGCGCCTGTAAACGCGCCGCGCTCGTGACCAAATAATTCAGATTCAAGTAAGTCTTTTGGAATAGCTGCGGTGTTAATCGCAATAAATGGTTTATCACCTCTTGGGCTGTGGCGATGCAAGGCGCGCGCTACAAGCTCTTTACCGCTGCCAGATTCGCCATTGATAAGTACGGTCGCGTGCGACCTACTTAATCGCCCTATGGCTCTAAAAACCTCTTGCATGGCTGGTGCTTGACCAATAATCTCAGGCGTTGCCTCGATGGCAATACTCTCAGGCGCTTGCCTTGTGCTTTCATCAACGGCACGTTTAATGACATCAATCGCCTGATCGACGTCAAAAGGTTTGGCTAAATACTCGAATGCACCACCTTGAAAGGCTGCTACAGCACTTTCTAAGTCTGAATAGGCAGTCATGATGATGACGGGAATGTCAGGAAATTTCTGTTTGATTTCACTTAAAAAATCTAAGCCAGAACCATTCGGCATGCGTATATCACTCACCACAACTTGTGGTTGTTCGCGCTCTAAGGCATTGAGTGCTTCTGCGACGGAAGAAAAGGTTTTAAATTCTAAATCCGTACGTGCTAGGGCTTTTTCAAACACCCAGCGTATAGATTTGTCGTCGTCGATGATCCAGATTGGTTTCATTGTTATCTCAATATTCTAAAATTTAACTTTATTGCGTATGTTTACTGTTTTACTACACTAGATTTAATGGCTGTTGTTTCAATTGGCAATAGAATCGTAAAGCAGGTGTTGCCAGGTACGCTTTCGCATTCAATCATACCGTGGTGCTGGGTAATGAATGTTTGCGCAAGCGTTAAGCCCAGCCCCGAGCCGCCTTCACTCCCTGATACTAGCGGGTAAAAAATACGGTCACGAATGTCTACAGGGATGCCTGGGCCGTTATCAGTGATTTCTAATTTAATGGCGACACGATAGCGTTTTCTCGCCAATGTTACCTGACGTTCAGCGCGTGTTCTAAAGGTGATTTGGCTGCCAGCTGTATGGTGTGATTGCATCGCTTGCACGGCATTTCGAGCAATATTTAGTACCGCTTGTATCAGTTTCTCACGGTCACCAATGAGTTCGGGCAGACTTAAATCATAGTCGCGTTTAATCAGTACGGTTTTTGGTGTTTCGGCTAATAACAAGCTGCGCACGCGCTCAAGTACTTCATGAATATTGGTCGGTTGATATTTTGGTGCACGATGCGGTATCAGCAATCTATCCATTAGTGATTGCAAGCGATCAGCCTCTTTTATAATCACTTGCGTGTACTCACGTAAGCTTGGAGACGGCAGTTCGTGTTCTAGTAGTTGTGCTGCACCACGTAGACCGCCAAGTGGATTGCGAATTTCATGAGCAAGGTTGCGCAGCAACTCTGCATTGGCTTGCTGCTGAATCAACATACGCTCTTCACGCGCGATGCGGAGTTGCGCATCCATTTGCTGAAACTCAAGTATTAAGCATGCCTTGGGCGAATCAATAGGTGTTGCCGTGCAAGTAACCGCAAACGAGTTATGCCGATTAGTGGTGATGGTAAATTCGTGCTCTCTAAATGGGCTTTGTTGCTGAATCGCATTTTTAATGGCAGACATTAAAATTTCGCAATCAGGAAACACGTCGCTAATCAGCATGCCAGTCACATGCGTTGCACTAAACGCAAAGATGATTTCTGCGCCGGGGTTGATATAAACCACGCGACGATTTTCGTCTAACAGTATGATGGCGGTTGCTAAGTGCTCTAAGCCGGAGAAATGATTTGGTGTGGGTTGAACCATTAAATTTGGACCATTAAATTTGAATCATAGTTATATTGAATTTAGTGTTTATCTAAACGAGTTTTCAATGATGATACTATGACTAAGCAAAAGATAGACCAACTTTGCAGCTAGGCCTATCTTTAATTTTAATGGCTAATAAATGATGCTTAAAAAGCTTATTATTGACTGGTTTAATGCAGATTATCTAACTCTTTTTGCAGTAGCTTGATGTTGTTTTCATGACTATCTACATCGTCTTGTAAGCTTTTCATTTTTTCTTGGAATTTAGGCACGTTGCGCATAGTGGCGCCGTTGGCTGTTTTGTATATCTCTGGCTTAGCTTCACCTTCAGCATAAGCTTTTTTGGCTTCTTCTAAAGCGGCTTTTTCAGAATCAAGCTCATTTTGTAAAATCTCTTGGCGTTTACCATCTCGTTGATTTTGTGTCTGCTTATCAACTTTTGGAAAGCCTTCAGGGGTAGCTGAGCGTTTGTTATTAGAGGAACCGCCTGTGCTTTTAGGACGGTCATTTACAATCGTATTCGCGTCAGGGTCAAACTCTAAACGGGTTGCGCCTTTTGTCTTGATATTGGAGTAAGTAATGCGCCCATCCGCATCTACACGCTTATATATTTCAGCAATAGCGTTACTGGAAAACGCGATAATAACGAGTGTGACTAAAGACAGAATTTTTTTCATAACAATAGTTTAGTAGAGTTAGCCAAGTTAGGCAATGTGCTTAGAAAACGCATGGCAGAGGCTAAAGGTTGACCTCATGTATAAATGAAAAAAGGGGCGGAAATCGCCCCTTTTTTTACTGCTTATAATTCAACTGCTAGTTAAAAATTAACTTTGAAGGAATTTAGCTTAGCAAGAGTAGTACAAACCAAACTCTACTGGGTGCGGTGTCATACGTACTTTATTCACTTCTTCCATTTTCAAACCAATGTAAGCGTCAATCCAGTCGTTAGTGAATACGCCACCTTTAGTTAAGAATTCGCGATCTTTGTCTAATTCAGAAAGCGCTTCTTCTAGTGATGCACATACTGTTGGGATTTGTGCATCTTCTTCTGGTGGAAGATGGTACAAGTCTTTAGTCGCAGGCTCACCTGGGTGAATCTTGTTTTGAACGCCATCTAGACCAGCCATTAGCAATGCAGAGAACGCTAAGTATGGGTTAGCAATTGGATCTGGGAAGCGCGCTTCAACACGGCGACCTTTGTCAGAATGCACAAAAGGAATACGGATAGAAGCTGAACGGTTTTTAGCTGAGTAAGCTAATTTAACTGGCGCTTCGTAATGCGGCACTAGACGTTTGTATGAGTTTGTACCTGGGTTAGTAATCGCGTTCAATGCTTTAGCGTGTTTAATGATACCGCCGATGTAGTAAAGCGCGAACTCACTCAAACCAGCATAGCCATTACCTGCGAACAAGTTTTTGCCATCTTTCCAAACTGATTGGTGAACGTGCATACCTGAACCGTTATCGCCTGCGAATGGTTTTGGCATAAATGTAGCAGTTTTGCCGTAAGCGTGAGCTGTGTTCAGAATTACGTATTTTTGGATTTGAGTCCAGTCAGCACGTTGCGTTAAGGTGCTGAATTTAGTACCAATTTCACATTGGCCAGCAGTTGCAACTTCATGGTGGTGCACTTCAACAGGCACGCCCATTGCTTCTAAAGTCATACACATTGCTGAACGGATGTCATGCAATGAATCGACTGGAGGCACTGGGAAATAACCGCCTTTAACACCTGGACGGTGGCCAGTATTGCCGCCTTCAAATTTCTCACCAGATGCCCAAGCGCCTTCTTCTGAATTGATGCGCACTGAACTGCCGTTCATTGCAACATCCCATTGGATGCTGTCAAAAATGAAGAATTCTGGCTCTGGACCGAAGTAAGCGGTATCGCCTAAACCAGTTGATTTTAAGTAGGCTTCAGCACGTTTAGCTAAGCTACGTGGGTCACGTTCGTAACCTTTACCATCAGTTGGGTCAACAACATCACAAGTTAAAATAAGTGTTGGCTCGTCCATGAATGGGTCGATATTTGCTGTTGATGCATCTGGCATCAATTGCATGTCTGATGCTTGAATACCTTTCCAACCTGCGATTGAAGAACCGTCAAAAGCGTGGCCTTCTGTAAATTTTGATTCGTCAAAATGTGAAACAGGCACGGTGACGTGTTGTTCTTTACCGCGAGTATCAGTAAAACGAAAATCAACAAATTTAATGTCGTTTTCTTTTACCATTTTCATTACATTAGCCACTGACATCAGAATCTCCTATTGGTGGTGTGGGTTAGGATTAAACTTACAAAACAAAAAAACAAAATAATTCAACTCAGTAGATTAGCAGGAAACGTGCCATTCTGAAAAGACCAAACAACGGCTTTTTTAAAGAAGTGTTAAAATCCAATCTAAAATGAAGCACCAAAAACGTGCGATTTGTATAATTGATGCACAATATCAGTGCGCGTAGCTAGCTGTGTTGGTGCGTGGATATTTTCACGATTTTACAGATATACTTTACGGAAATTATTGCTAAGAATTTCGAGTGTAAAATTGTTGAAATTTGATAAAGCGCATGATTCGAAATAAAGAACAGCAAAACTATTTAATAAGGTGATTCACATGAGTAATGTAGATGCAATTTTACAGTTAGCGCAAAAGCGCGCTACTGATAACAGCTTTCCTTATGCAGGGGCGTTGACGCCACGTGAGACATTTGAGCTATTACAAGAGAGCCCTGAGGTTGTCTTGGTAGATGTGCGCACGCAAGCAGAGTTAGAGTTGGTTGGTCGAGTGCCCAATGCCATGAGTATAGAGTGGGCAACTTATCCAGGTATGGTAAAAAATCAAGATTTCGCAAAGCAGCTTGCTGATAAGGTTGATAAAAACCTCACAGTGATATTTATGTGCCGCACGGGTGGGCGCTCGCACAATGCGGCAGTGTTAGCTGAGCAACTTGGTTTTGATAAAGCTTACAATATGCTAGAAGGCTTTGAGGGTGAAGCAAACGAACTAAAACAACGCACTCTGATTAACGGCTGGAAACATGCTGGCTTGCCTTGGACTAACTAAATAATGACTGACAAGTATGCTGTGATAGGCAACCCGATTGCACACAGTAAATCACCGCTGATACATGCGGCTTTTGCTGAGCAGACTAATCAAGATATTAGTTATGAGCGCATATTAGCGCCGCTTGATGGTTTTGAAGTGACAGTTCGAGATTTAATCTCCAAAGGCTACAAAGGGGCGAATGTCACTGTGCCTTTTAAGTTTGAGGCGTTTGACATGGTTTTACCTAGTAATCGTGCGTTAGATGCAGGTGCAGTTAATACGCTGAGATTTTTGGGTGCAGAAATTCGCGGAGATAACACAGATGGATTGGGCTTGGTCCGCGACATTAAGCAAAATTTTGGTATAAATATTGCCAATAAGCGATTGCTCCTATTAGGTGCTGGTGGCGCAGCAGAAGGTGTGTTACATCCATTGCTGGAAGAGTCACCAACTTTGTTAGTCATAGCAAACCGTACATTGGAAAAAGCGAGCAGTATGCAAAAGAAAGTGGAGAAAAAAAATGAAAGTCGCTCTTATTTTTTGAATGCCAAAGCTTTTGAAGATTTAGCAGATCAACAATTTGACATTATTATCAATGCCACCTCCACAGGTTTAACCGATACAGCTCTACCTATCCCCAACACCATCTTCGCTAAAGGTTGCTTGGCTTACGACATGATGTACGGCCGTGAAACACCTTTTATGAAGCAAGCAAGGGAAAGTGGCGCACAAGTGGCGGATGGACTTGGTATGCTGGTTGAGCAAGCGGCTGAGGCATTTTATCTTTGGCGTGGTGTGCGGCCTGAAACGCAAAGTGTGATTAAAAAAATTAGAAATTTGGCTTAACTAATTTTAGTTTAGAAGAAATATAAAATAATGAAAAATTGGTTACTGAATAATCGGCCGGGTGCTCAACCATTGGGCTTCGGCGGGTATTTTACCCGAGGCTTGGTAGTGTTTTTTATGCTACTTTTTTTGTATCAACTTTGGATCTTTTTGCACATTTGTTGGTGGATAAAATTCAACCCGTCGTCTAGCGCTTTTATGGTGGATCGCTTAGAGATTATTCAAGAAGAAAAACCTGACGCAGAGTTGAAATATCAGTGGGTGGATTATTCCAGAATCTCAAACAACCTGAAGCGTGCTGTTGTCGCTAGCGAAGATGCAAAGTTTGTCGATCATGAAGGATTTGATTGGGAAGGCATCGAGAAAGCTTACGCAAAAAATCTCAAAAAGGGCAAAATCGTTGCGGGAGGTTCAACGATTAGTCAGCAACTTGCTAAGAATTTATTTTTATCCACTAAACGCACACCTTGGCGCAAAGGTGAAGAAGCGCTTATTACGGTGATGCTAGAAAACGTATTGAGCAAGCGTCGTATTTTAGAGATTTACTTGAATATCATTGAATGGGGTAATGGCGTGTTTGGTGCAGAAGCTGCATCGCGGCATTATTATAAAACCAGTGCGGCTGGCTTAAGTAGCGCGCAAGCGGCAAAACTGGCCGCCATGATTCCGAATCCGCGCTATTACGATGCACATAAATCAACCTCATACCTCAACCGCAGAACGGCTACGATTCAAGCTAGAATGCGCTTTTCAGAGGTGCCGTAAACTTTATTCAGTAAGGCTTGCGACGATTCTTCTCACGATAGGTGCAACAATTAAGACGGCTGGAAATGCCACAGGCAACGCGTGAATAAATGCACTCATCCAGTGCGAAGCGAAGTTTGCATCAATACCTGCAAACAATGCGGTTAACACGCCTGACATGATGAAAGCCATGAGCAAAGACATCAAGAAGGCAAATAGGATGCCTGTATATTTTTTTGGTATTTTCATAAAAATTTCTTAATCAAATTACAACATCGCCTTGAGATATTTAGCCGTATAGCTTTCTGTGCTCAAGGCCACTTGTTCTGGCGTACCTTCTGCAATAATAGTGCCGCCGCCATCGCCACCTTCAGGTCCCATATCGACAATCCAATCCGCAGTTTTAATCACGTCTAGATTATGCTCAATAATCACTATGGTGTTGCCCGCATCTCTTAGGCGATGAATCACATCTAGCAATAGTTGAATATCGGCAAAATGTAAACCAGTGGTGGGTTCATCCAGAATGTATAAAGTGCGGCCAGTGTCGCGTTTACTGAGTTCTAGCGCAAGTTTAACGCGCTGAGCTTCACCGCCACTTAATGTTGTCGCGCTTTGTCCGAGCGTGATGTAACCTAAACCTACATCTAACAAAGTTTTAAGTTTGCGTGAAATAACAGGTTGTGCGCTAAAGAAAGTGTGCGCTTGCTCCACGGTCATTTCTAATACTTCACGAATGTTTTTGCCTTTGAATTGGATTTCTAAAGTTTCGCGGTTGTAGCGGTGGCCTTTACACACATCACATGGCACGTAAACGTCAGGTAAGAAGTGCATTTCTACACGTATTACACCGTCACCTTGGCAAGCTTCGCAGCGCCCACCTTTAACGTTGAATGAGTATCGGCCAGGGCCATAACCACGCACGCGGCTTTCTGGCACGCCAGCAAATAAATCGCGAATTGGCGTAAATAGACCAGTGTAAGTTGCCGGGTTTGAACGTGGCGTACGGCCAATTGGGCTTTGGTCTACATCGACCACTTTATCAAAAAATGCCAAGCCATCGATTTCATTATACGGCGCTGGTTCTGTGCTGCTGCCATATAAATGCTGCGAAACTACACGGTATAAAGTGTCGTTAATCAAGGTGGATTTTCCGCTACCGGAAACGCCTGTAATGCAGCTTAGCAAGCCCACAGGTAGTTTCAATGTGACATCTTTTAGATTATTGCCAGTCGCGTTACTTAATTTCAACCAGCGCGCTGGGTCTGGCGGCGTACGCTTTTTGTTATAAATAATTTGTTTTTTGCCGCTTAAATACTGCCCTGTCAGGGAGTCTGGGTTTGCCAGCACCTCAGCAGGCGTGCCCTCTGCAACAATTCTGCCACCATGCTCACCTGCACCTGGACCAATATCCACCACGTAATCAGCTGTCAGAATCGCATCATGGTCATGCTCGACCACAATCACGCTGTTGCCAATATCGCGCAGGCGCTTCAGTGTTTCTAACAATCTGTCATTGTCGCGTTGATGCAAGCCGATTGAAGGCTCATCTAACACGTACATCACGCCCGTTAAGCCGCTGCCGATTTGTGAGGCCAAGCGAATTCGTTGCGCCTCGCCACCAGACAATGTTTCAGCTGAACGTGAAAGTGATAAATACTCCAAACCAACGTTCGTTAGAAACTTCAAACGGTTGCTAATTTCTTTCACAATCTTATCGGCAATCGCAAGTTTAGCGCCAGTCAATTCAAGCGTATCAAAGAAAGTAAGCGCTAACTTAAGTGGCACTTCACATACTTCGTGAATGTTCTTATTACCTACTTTTACATGGCGCGCTTCTTTGCGTAAGCGTGTGCCAGAGCAATCAGGGCAGCTTTGTGAATTTAAATATTTTGCGAGTTCTTCGCGCACGGTTTGCGAGTCGGTCTCGTGATAACGGCGCTGCAAATTATTTAAAATACCTTCAAATGCATGCGTTTTTTCAAAGAAAACACCACGTTCATTAAGGTATTTAAATGGCATCACATCTTTGCCGCTGCCGTTGAGCAATACTTTTTGAATATATTCGGGCAACTTCTCAAATGCGGTATCAAGGTTGAAATTGTAATGCGTAGCAATACTTGCCAACATTTGGAAGTAAAACTGATTACGCTTATCCCAGCCTTTAATCGCACCCGCAGCGAGTGATAAATGCGGAAATGCAACCACGCGTTTAGGGTCGAAAAAGTTGATATTGCCTAAGCCATCACACTTTGGGCAGGCGCCCATCGGGTTGTTGAAAGAGAATAAGCGCGGCTCTAATTCAGCAAGTGAGTAGTCACACACGGGGCATGAAAACTTAGCTGAGAATAAATGCTCTTTCTCGGTATCCATTTCAACTGCAATGGCTTTGCCTTCCGCTAAACGTAATGCGGTTTCAAATGACTCAGCAATACGCTGCTTCATGTCTTGTTTAACTTTGATGCGGTCTATAACGACTTCAACCGTATGTTTTGTGGTTTTTGTCAGTTGCGGTAAAGCATCGACCTCATAGATTTTGCCATCTACGCGTAAGCGCACAAAACCTTGCGCTTTGAGCTCTTCAAATAAATCGAGTTGCTCACCTTTGCGGTTACTTACCACAGGCGCCAAAATCATCAGCTTGGTATCTTCAGGCAGCGCTAAGACGCTATCTACCATTTGGCTCACAGTTTGGGCTTCTAGCTTGATGCCATGTTCAGGGCATTCTGGGTCACCTGCGCGGGCGTAGAGCAAGCGCAGGTAATCGTGAATTTCAGTCACGGTACCAACAGTCGAACGCGGATTGTGCGATGTAGATTTTTGCTCAATAGAAATGGCGGGCGATAAACCTTCAATCAAATCAACATCAGGTTTATCCATACGCGCCAAGAATTGGCGTGCATAAGCCGACAGCGATTCGACATAGCGGCGCTGACCTTCTGCATACAGCGTATCAAAAGCAAGTGAAGACTTGCCAGAGCCCGATAAACCCGTAATCACGACCAACTGATTGCGTGGAATATCCAGCGAAATGTTTTTAAGATTGTGCGTTCGCGCACCACGTATTTTGATGAATTCCATAATGCTTTTACGAAAATTAGGGCAACCTGCTAATATACATACTTTTACGCATTTAGCTACATTTTTAGGCCTTAAGTTTTTTTATGTCTACACCAAAGAATCATTCGAGCAATCAAACGCAAGACCTTTTTGCAGGCATTGCAGTAGATGCAGCTAAGTCAGCTGAGCTTACTTCAGAGGCTTTGCCATCAAATACTGATGCACCAATCACACTAAACTCAATCGATTTGCCAGCAGATAAAATGACGCCTTTAGAAGTGCGTGCAACAGTGAGCTTGGCGGCGATTTATGGTTTACGTATGTTTGGCATGTTTTCTATTTTGCCGATTTTCGCAATATATGCTTCAAACAATTTTCTACCCAAACCTAATGGTCTGCAAATCGGCTTAGCACTTGGCGCTTATGGGTTAACGCAAGCCTTGTTCCAATTGCCGTTTGGCATGGCTTCAGATAAATTTGGCCGCAAGCCTATGATTTACTTAGGCTTAGCTATTTTTGCGATTGGTAGCATGGTCGCCGCATTAGCGATGAATATTGAAGGCGTAATTTTAGGTCGTGCTATACAAGGCGCAGGTGCTGTTTCTGCCGCTGTCACAGCTTTACTAGCGGATTTAACTCGCGATGAAAACCGCACCAAAGCCATGGCAACCATAGGCGGCACAATCGGTATGGCCTTTGCCGTTTCATTGGTGATAGGCCCATTACTTAACCAGTGGATAGGCGTGCCAGGTATATTCGCGATGACAGCATTATTAAGTTTAGCTGCCATTGCCGTAATGAAGTTTGTGGTGCCTGAGCCTTTGCATAGTCACTATCACTCCGATGCCAGTGCGGCGCCAGCCAAGCTAAAAGACGTTTTGAAAAACAAGCAATTGCTACGTTTAAATTACGGAATTTTTGCATTGCATGCCGCGCAAATGGCGATGTTTGTTGTCGTGCCATTCGCTCTTGTTAAATCAAGCGGCATGCATGAAAATCAACATTGGATGATTTATTTACCTGTGTTGATTGCCTCATTCGTCTTTATGGTGCCGGCGATTATTTATGCTGAGAAAAAAGCTAAAATGAAGCAGGTTTTTGTCGGCGCAATCGCCACTATGTTTATTGCGCAATTGATGTTTTCAGCTTCCATTCAGCTATTCTGGGGCATAGTGCTATCGCTTACTATGTACTTTATTGCTTTTAATGTACTAGAAGCTTCTTTACCTTCAATTATAAGTAAAATTGCACCTGCTGCTGCTAAAGGAACAGCGATAGGCGTTTATAACACTTCGCAATCATTAGGCGTCTTTGTTGGTGGTGCACTAGGTGGCTATTTGTCACATAAAGTAGGCTTTGCCAGTGTGTTTATTTTTTGCAGTATCATGATGCTTTTGTGGCTAATATTGGCATACTCAATGCAAGCGCCACCTGCAGTAAAAACTAAAATGTACGGCTTGGATGAAGATGCGCCTGAATTAACTACAGACGTAGCTGATAAATTAAAAGACAAGCTACTAGCGCTGACAGGCGTGATAGAAGCCGTGGTGTTGCCGCAAGAACGCACCGTAATATTAAAGATAGATAAATCGCAACATGGGGATGAAACCCAATTGCAAACACAAGTACATCAATTGTTGAGGGGATAAAAATGGCATCAGTCAATAAAGTCATATTAGTTGGTAATTTAGGCCGTGATCCTGAAGTAAGATTCATGCCGAATGGCGAAGCTGTGTGTAACTTCAGCATTGCGACTACCGATAGCTGGAAAGATAAATCTGGCGCAAAGCAAGAGCGCACTGAGTGGCACAATATTGTGATGTACCGCAAGCTTGCGGAAATCGCAGGGGAATACCTTAAAAAAGGTCGTCCAGTTTACGTTGAAGGCCGTTTGCAAACGCGTAAATGGCAGACTAAAGAAGGTCAAGATCGCTACACGACAGAAATAATTGCAGACCAAATGCAAATGCTAGGCGGACGTGATGGTGCCGGTTCAAATGCTAGCTACGACGGTGGTATGGATCAAAGTAGTGGCAGCAGCGATTACGATCAAGTGCCATCAAGTGCTAATCAATCATCAGCAAAACAAGCGCCAGCGCAGTCAACTGCAAAAGCTGCTACTAGCGGTTCGGGTTTTGATGATTTTGAAGATGACATTCCTTTTTAATCAGTACGTTTTTTAAAAGTGTTGATTTAAACCAAGAAAGCCCGCAATAGCGGGCTTTTTTCTATAATAATTTTAATCTATTTAATAGCTACAGTGCAGTTGATGGCAGAGGATTTGCTTACAACACCTATAGCCAGTTTGTATTTTGATCGTAACGCATTACTGATAAGGTTTGATTTTTGGTGAGTACGATTAGCTAAGTCGTAAAATTAAATTGTCAAATAAGGTATAATTCGCGGTTATCTAACTGTTTAATGAGGTATTTATGCCTATTTACGATTACCAATGTACTAGTTGCGGCCATAAGGCTGAAGTCATGCGCAAAATCAGCGCGGCGAGCACTGAGGCATGCCCATCATGTGGCGCTGAAACTTTTACCAAGCAATTATCTGCACCTAGCTTTCAATTAAGCGGCAGTGGTTGGTATGCGACTGATTTTAAAAATGGCGCTAAATCTGCACCAGCAGCTAAAAGCGAGACTTCAGCTGAAAAAAAGTCTGAAGTAGCAGCTGCCCCAGCTGCTTGTGCCACAGGCTGTGCTTGTCACTAAATCCAATTGACTCACTAGGCACATGAAAAAATATTTTATTACTGGTTTGCTAGTGTTAGTGCCGCTGTTTATCACAGTATGGGTGCTGTCTAGTGTTATCGGCATTATGGATCAAAGCTTGTTCCTGTTACCGATGAGCTGGCGTCCTAAAGCTCTGTTAGGCCATGAGATCGTCGGTATCGGCGCGGTGCTTACCGTGGTGATTATTCTTTTTACTGGCGTGGTAGCGACCAACTTTTTTGGTAAACAGTTGATTAATCTATGGGAGGCGATGCTCTCTCGCGTGCCCTTTGTAAAATCAATCTATGCCAGCGTGAAGCAAGTATCTGATACCTTGTTTTCTGATACTGGCAACGCTTTCCGTCATGCAGTATTGGTGCAGTTTCCACGACAGGGCACTTGGGCAATAGCTTTTATTACAGGCCAACCTGGTGGCGATATTGTGAATCACTTGCAAGGCGACTTTGTTAGCGTTTATGTGCCAACAACGCCCAACCCAACGGGCGGATATTTTTTAATGATGCCGCGTGCAGATGTTGTTGAGCTTGATATGAGCGTGGATGAGGCGCTGAAATACATTATTAGTATGGGCGTAGTTGCACCGCCTAAAAAGCTTAAAACCAAGTAAATTTAAAAACTAATAAAATTTAAAACCAAGAAAACTTAACAGAATTTTTAAAGCAATAAAAACCATTTAATTAACCGACTATTTAACAAGAACTTAACATTATGCGTACACATTACTGCGGACATCTAAACCGCGAACACATTGGCCAAACAGTTACTTTATGTGGTTGGGCACATCGTCGCCGTGACCACGGAGGCGTGATTTTTATTGACTTGCGCGACCGTGAAGGTATGGCGCAAATCGTGATTAATCCAGATGCAAAAGCAGCATTTGCCATTGCTGAAAGCGTACGCAGTGAATATGTACTAAAAGTGACTTGCGTAGTGCAAGCGCGTCCAGAAGGTGCAACAAATGCTAACTTGGCAACAGGTGAAGTCGAAATGATTGCTACTGAGATTGAAATTCTCAATGCATCACTCACGCCACCGTTCCAGTTAGATGACGAAAACCTTACTGAAACCGTGCGTTTGCAGCACCGTTACATTGACTTACGTCGTCCAGCGATGCAAAAAAACATGATGTTGCGTTATAAAGTGTCTAAAAACTTGCGCGATTATCTAGATGACAACGGCTTTATTGAAGTTGAAACGCCAATGTTAACGCGTTCAACCCCAGAGGGTGCCCGTGACTACTTAGTACCAAGCCGTGTGCATCACGGTATGTTTTTCGCTTTGCCGCAATCACCGCAACTATTTAAACAATTATTGATGGTGTCAGGTTTCGACCGTTACTTCCAAATCACTAAATGCTTCCGCGATGAAGACTTACGTGCAGACCGTCAGCCAGAGTTCACACAAGTCGATATCGAAACATCATTCATGACTGAAAATCAAATCATGGACATTGTTGAAGAGATGATTCGTCAAATGCTGAAAAAAGTGCAAAACGTAGATTTGCCAGCAGCTTTCCCACGCATGTCATTCCACAAGGCTATGACCCGTTACGGTTCAGATAAGCCAGATATGCGCGTGACGCTAGAAATCACTGAGCTTTCAGACGTAATGAAAGACGTAGATTTTAAAGTGTTTGCAGGTGCAGCTAACATGGTTGGAGGTCGCGTGGCTGCGTTGCGTGTGCCAGGCGGCGCGGCAATCGCTCGTAGCGAAATTGATGCCTACACAGAATTCGTCAAAATCTATGGCGCTAAAGGTTTGGCGTATATTAAGATTAACGATGTGACTAAACTAAATGAAGAAGGCCTGCAAAGCCCTATCGTTAAAAACATTCACGTGACAGCATTGCAAGCGATTATCGACCGTACGGGCGCACAAAATGGCGACATCGTATTCTTTGGTGCAGATAAATCTAAAGTTGTGAATGAAGCACTAGGCGCATTACGCCTTAAAGTCGGTCACGATAAAGGTCATGTCGATGGCCGCGCATGGGCGCCATTGTGGGTGGTGGATTTCCCAATGTTTGAACATGACGAAGAAAATGACCGTTGGGCTGCATTGCACCATCCGTTCACTGCACCAAAAGATGGTCACGAAGACTTGCTCGTGACTAACCCAGGTGCTGCGCTATCAAAAGCCTACGATATGGTGTTAAACGGCTGGGAAGTAGGCGGTGGTTCAGTGCGTATTCATAAACAAGATGTGCAATCTAAAGTATTCGACGCATTAAAAATCAGCAAAGAAGAAGCGCAAGAGAAGTTCGGCTTCTTGTTAGATGCCTTGCAATACGGCGCACCTCCACACGGCGGCCTAGCGTTCGGTTTAGATCGTTTGGTAACTTTGATGACAGGTGCAGAATCTATCCGTGATGTAATTGCCTTCCCTAAAACGCAACGTGCACAGTGTTTGATGACGAATGCGCCGAATGAAGTGGATGAGAAGCAGTTACGTGAGTTGCATATTCGCGTTCGTTCACAAACTCCAGCTGCGTAAAATGCACTCGCTTCACGATAACGTCGTTACATCCGTTTGCCGTATCGCGAATTGCATTTTTGTGAAAGTTTAAAGTGACACATAAGGTAGAGTTAAAACTCTACCTTAAATTCTAATTAATGGCAGTTTACGTAAAATTAAAACTCTAAACGCATGCCTATCAAATCCCTAATCCGCACCATTCCGCATTACCCCAAGCAAGGCATTCAGTTTCGCGACATTACTACTTTGTTGAAAGACCCAATCGGCTTTCGCATGGTGGTTGATGCACTCGCTCATCATTACGCTCATCAAAAAATAGATAAAATCGCGGGTATAGAGGCGCGTGGTTTTATCATTGGTGCGGCACTGGCATATAAGCTGGGTGTGGGTTTTGTACCTATTCGTAAATCTGGTAAGTTGCCAGCTGAAACTGTTGGCCATGATTATGCTTTGGAGTATGGCGCTGACCGCGTAGAAATTCATACCGATGCAATTGCTCACGGTGAACAAGTGTTATTGGTCGACGATTTAATCGCTACGGGTGGCACAGCGGAAGCCGCTGCGGCACTGATTCAAAAGCTGGGCGGTGTTGTGATGGGTTGCACGTTCGTGATCGACTTGCCAGATTTGGGCGGCTCGAAACGTTTGGTTGAAAATGGACTCAAACCTTTTTCTTTATGTGAGTTTGAGGGTGATTAATGGTTTGCTTGTTTACATTGCGCGATACAATAGAGCTGATATTTCCAAAAGAATTAGCAAGATCCGTCATTCTGAGCAAAGCGAAGAATCCAACACTGACAACGTTGCTTGGATTCTTCGCTTTGCTCAGAATGACGAGTTAAATAGTTTCCACTTAACTTAAAAGCACATAAATATTATGCCTGTCACCGAAATCAATCATATTAATCTGCGTGCGAATCGTGCAATGATGGATGTTTTGCGCGATTTTTATTGTGATATTGTTGGTTTAAAAGTTGGGCCGCGCACTGCGACGACCAGCTACGGTTTTTGGTTGTATATTGGTGATAATGATGTGGTGCATATTGCTGAATACAACAAGGGGGTAGGTGCGCCAGATTTGCATGTGAATGGCACTTATGACCATGTATCTTTTACTTGTACCGATATGCCCGCCACAGAAGCCCATTTAACGGCACATCAAGTGCCATATACCACCCGAGTGTTAATGAATGGCGTGCGGCAAGTTAACTTTAAAGATCCTGCGGGCAATGGCATTGAATTGAATTTTGAAGAGTTTCGCAATCTTTAATGGCTGATAGGCAAATGTGTGTTGTGTGACTCGCATCACATACAAACGCTTGAATAAAACTAAAATAGCATTCAGTAGTCTTAATCGATAATGGTCATATCGACAAACCGCTTTTTTAGCACAATAAATTTAGTACAACGAAAGTTGCGAGTGTGGAAAATGATGAACTTAAATAAAATCTTATGGAGTGTTCTAGCTAGTGCTATTTTATTACTAACGAGCGCCTCTGCTTTTGCCGAGCCTGATGCTAAGTTATGGCCAGTGATGAAAGAAGCATTTTTTGCAAAGCGTGATATGCAAGAAGTGGATTTTATTAAGATAGACGCGCCGCGCCGTGCTGAAAGTGGTGCGCAAGTGCCTGTGACTTACAGTGTAGATAACGCCGCAGCCAATGGTGTGAAAATCACCAAATTGTATGCGTTTGTCGATGCTAATCCAATTCCATTAACTGCTACTTATCATTTAACTGATGCGCTGGGTAATTTCCAATTAGCCACACGTATTCGCTTTGAAACTGATGCATTTGTACGCTTAGTAGGTGAAGATGCTAGCGGTAAGTTATATTTAGCTTCACGTGAAATTCGCGCTGCTGGCGGATGTGGGGGCACGGTAGAGAGTGACGAAGCGGCGATTCGCGCCAGTGCAGGTAAAATCAAATTCAAGGTGGATGAACCAGTTGCTATTGGTAGTGCAACTTCAACAACATTTAATATCAAACACCCGATGCGCACTGGCTTACAGCGTGATCTAGTATCTCAAGGTTTTGTACCAGCGTTTTACATTAAAAAGACTGAGTTTTCTTATAACGGCAAACCAGTGTTAACTATAGATGTGGGCGTTGGTACTGCAGAAGACCCATACTTTAAATTTAACTTTGTACCTGATGCAGCCGGTAAATTAGAAGTGACTGCAACAGACAATGAAGGTAAGGCTTTTGTGCAGCAAGTAGACGTGAAAGGCTAAGTTTATTTTAGCGTCAGAAAGGCTTCCAGTTGGAGGCCTTTTTTATTGGGTTTAGTATTTTCTGTAATGCTAAAATAGTACGCAATTAACACAGGAGGCAACAATGAAAAGCTATCGTAAAGAACTATGGTTTAACCCGCCAACCCGCGTGGCGTTTATTCGCATTACTGAGCAGGTGAATGAATGCTTACGCGAGAGCGGCGTAAAAGAGGGCTTGGTACTGATTAATGCCATGCATATTACTGCCAGTGTTTTTATTAACGATGATGAACGTGGCTTGCATCACGATTACACGCAATGGTTAGAAAAACTTGCACCGCACGAGCCTGTAAGTAGCTATCGTCATAACGACACAGGTGAAGATAATGCAGACGCGCACATGAAGCGCCAGTTGATGGGACGTGAAGTGGTGGTGGCAATTACTGAAGGGCGCTTGGATTTTGGCCCTTGGGAACAAATTTTTTACGGTGAATTTGATGGTCGCAGAAAGAAGCGCGTTTTAGTTAAGATTATTGGTGAGTAACTGACTCATATCAAATCTCGGTAGCTTTCTATTTGTTATCCTGCAGGTAATTTTCTGAGCAACTGGCTTGGAATGCTTGACTGAATTGGTAATGAAATGAAACTCCCTGAGTTGTTAGCCCCAGCGGGCGATTTAGACCGTATGCGTACAGCATATGATTATGGTGCAGATGCTGTATATGCTGGGCAACCACGCTACAGCTTGCGTGCTCGAAACAACGATTTCACGATGGCGAATCTTGAAATTGGTATTAAAGAAGCGCATGCGCGTGGCAAAAAGTTTTTTGTCGCGAGTAATATTTCCCCTCATAACGCTAAAGTGAAAACCTATATGGCAGATATGGCACCAGTGATTGCCATGCAGCCAGATGCGCTGATTATGTCTGACCCCGGGCTGATTCAAATGGTGCGTGAAAAATGGCCGGAAGTGCCAGTGCATCTTTCTGTGCAAGCCAATACAGTCAATTTTGCCACGGTGAAATTCTGGCAAAGCATGGGCTTAAGCCGTGTGATTTTATCGCGTGAACTGTCTTTGGATGAAATTGAAGAGATACGCCAACTCTGCCCAGATATGGAGTTGGAGGTGTTTGTGCATGGTGCTTTGTGCATTGCCTATTCTGGGCGTTGCTTACTTTCAGGTTATTTTAATCACCGCGATCCTAATCAAGGTACTTGTACCAACAGCTGCCGTTGGGATTACAAAGTGCATGATGCATCCGAGGATGCCGCAGGTGTGATTCGTTTGAGTGAGTTTGACTTCAAAGCGGAAATGGAAAAGTCCAGTCTTTCAGGCTGCGGCAGTCTGCCACGCCATCCCTTGGCAGATAATGTGTATCTCATCGAAGAAAAAGGTCGTCCAGGTGAATTATTGCCGATTCTTGAAGATGAGCATGGCACTTACATTATGAACAGCAAAGACTTACGCGCAATTGAACACGTAGAGCGTTTGGTTAAAATGGGCATAGATTCGTTGAAAATTGAAGGTCGCACCAAGTCACGTTATTACGTGGCGCGGACTTGCCAGAACTATCGTAAAGCGGTGGATGATGCGGTGGCTGGTCGTCCGTTTGACTGGAATTTGGTGAGTGATTTAGAAAACTTGGCTAACCGTGGCTATACCGATGGTTTTTATCAACGCCATCACACTGCTGAGCATCAAAATTACAAGCAAGGCTATTCAACCTCTAACCGTAGTTTATATGTAGGCGATGTGTTGGCTTATGATGCCGAAAAAGGTTTGGCAGATATTGAAGCGCGTAATAAATTTGCGGTAGGTGATCGTTTGCAAATCATTCATCCAACAGGTAATCAGGAGTTGGTGGTTGAGCAGATGTTTAATAAAAAGGGTGAGAATATTCAAGAGGCTTCTGGTAGTGGTTACTATGTTCGCGTGCCCATTGCGGCGAATGATTTAAGTAATGCCATGGTGTCTAAGTATATTTAGACATGTCTTACGCTTAGTGATTTTAAGGGGGCTTACGCCCCCTTTTTATTTTTATCAATGAATTAGTTAGCATTGTTGGGTTCAGTTATTTAATTTAATGGCTAAATATTATAACTAGTTGACATCTTAAATGAGAATGATTATCATTAACTATCAATCAATGATACGGAAAGTTAATCATGAAATAGCAGCTAATCATTAGCCAAGCAAAGTTGGCTGGCAATCAAGAATGCAAAGTGCTTTATAACAAAGCAAAAGACATGATTGAGTTAGAGGTTGGCGGCACTTCATTAAGATTTGAAGCGCGAAACTTTTTTATGATGAATGAAATGCTGCGTAAAGCGGCAGCAAAGCTGGTCATGCAAACAGAATTGCATCATGCCTAAGCAAACATTATTGGTGATTAATTATTTATTTGGATGAGAACTAAGAACCATGAGACCTAGAAACCAACATTCAAGAGTGCTTCTATCTAAAAATGAAGGGGGTGCGATTACATTTTGTGAGAGTTGTGACGTGATGGAGTTGGAAATCGGAGCAGTTAGTCTGCGGGTAGATTCACCCTCATTAGAGTTGTTATGTCAATTAATGAATGAAGCTTCAGCAAGCATGAAAACTTATAAACAAGAAAAAGCTAGATTTACGCAAGCCATGGAGCAAAACTTTGGGTTGCATTGAGTCTAAAGTTAACAATAAACATGGGATTGCATTTACAAATGATAATTGTTATCATTTGTATTTGTATCTAAAGTAGTACTCACGAACAATATAAATGAAGAATGAAATGCCTAGCCAGTTAGAGTTGGATCGCCTAAATAAAGAAACGCAAAAAAATGTTGCCAGTAATCGGGTGGTGACTAGTGAAGTGTTGTTTTCTGGCGCCCGTGAATTGGTAATTAAACATGCAGGTGAAGACTATCGTTTGCGGTTGACTAATCAAGGCAAGCTAATTTTAACTAAGTAGTTGGAGTATTTTGCAATAGGAAATGAAAATCATAATATGCAGACATTAACGCTTGTAAATAATCTTCATAAAAACCAAACACAAAGCGATGTGGGTGGTGTTTATGACTTGAAAGTTAAGGGATTAACATCTGTCCACGTTGGGCATAAAAGTAACTCTAAGAAAGCGAAAAACTCATACGGTGTGCTGGCGTTGGTGGTATGTATCCATATAGTTGCAGTGTTGGCGCTAATAAATGCCAAGGCGACACAGCCTATCATTAAGGATCTGCAAACACCAATGATGGTCAGTTTGCTAACTAGTCCTGCACCAGAGCCTGAAGTTGTACCTTTAATCCCTAAGCCACCACAGCGTGTGATTAAACAACAAAAACCTATTATTAAACAGCAAGAACAAACGCCCAAGCCAGTTGCTGTTACACAAGAAGTCGTGCAGCCTGTGGTTACTGAAGCGCCACCTACGCCCACCACGCCAGTAGTGGTTGCAAAAGAGCCTGAAGTGGTAGAGGCACCACCACCAAAAGCCGTTGCTGAGCCGGTAATTGAGCCACCACGATTTGGCGCAGCTTATTTGCATAACCCCGCACCTGATTACCCGCAGATGGCTAGAAGGTTAGGCCAGCAAGGACGCGTATTATTGAAAGTGCTAGTAGGTGAAAATGGTACGGCAGAAACTGTAGCGTTAGCAACAAGCAGTGGCTTTGAAAAGCTGGATCAGGCTGCAATCGAAGCTGTGAAAAAGTGGAGTTTCATTCCAGCCAAGCGCAGCAATGAGGCGATAAGCGCCTATGTTTTGGTGCCGGTGAAATTTTCGCTTAATAATTAAGTATATGAAGTAAACGAAATTCGATTCAACAAAATTCAATAGAGAGTTAAAAGGAAACAAAATGCAAAACGGGTATGAATTTAATAGCTTGGCGTTTATCACAGCAGGTGGTCCAGTATCAATCGGGGTAGCGCTAATATTGCTCGCGATGTCAGTGGCAAGTTGGTACTTAATCGTTTCAAAAAGTTTGCAGGCATGGCGCGTACGCCAAGCATTTAAAGTCTACGCACAACACTTTTGGAATGCGCCAAATTTAGCGGTTGCGATGAAGCAAAATAACAAAACGGCGCTTGCAAGCTTAGCCAAGAACGCAATTGCAGCGGCTGAACACCATAAAACACATGTGTCCAAAAATAGCGAGAAAGTAGCTCAAGATGAGTTTGTAGCACGTGCCTTAAATCGCAGTATTGCAGAAGAAAACACTAAGATGGAAAACGGTCTCAGTGTGTTGGCGTCGGTAGGTAGCGTTTCGCCATTTGTAGGTTTATTTGGAACTGTATGGGGCATCTATCATGCGCTTGCAAGTATTAGTCAAAGCGGTCAAGCGACACTAGATAAAGTGGCTGGTCCTGTAGGTGAAGCGCTGATTATGACGGCTTTGGGCTTAGCCGTAGCAATACCAGCGGTGTTAGCCTATAACGCCTTGGTGCGCAGTAATCGATTGCTAGCAGCTGAACTTGAGGACTTTGGTTATACGCTACATACATTGCTCACAACGGGTGCGGTGATTAACGTTAACCATGAAGATACAAAATCCGCAGCAGAAACTAAAGAGCGCATTCATATTGCAGGAGTGCCAGCATGATAGGTTCAGGAAACGGTGTAGGATCAGCTTCACACACGACGCCAATGTCAGAAATCAATACTACGCCTCTGGTCGATGTGATGTTAGTGCTGTTAGTGATCTTTATCATTACGGCGCCATTGCTGACGCATGCGGTGAAAATTGATCTGCCACAAGCCAGCAGCCAGCCATTACCTGAGAAGCCAGAAGTGATTTCGGTGTCGATTGATGCGGCAGGCAAAATGTATTGGAATGATGCAGCTTTGGTGCAAGGTGAGTTGAAGGTAAAGTTGCAAGAAATTGCAGGCAAAAAACCGCAGCCAGAATTGAATATTCGTGCAGATAAAGAAACACGTTATCAAGTATTGGCAGAGGTCATGGCGGATGCACAAAATGCAGGCGTTACAAAACTAGGCTTTGTCAGCGAGCCGAAAAAATAAGCTCGAGTTTTAACAAAAATTAATTACAAATAATAGCCAGCCAGTAAGTCTTGAACTTAGTTAGCCAGCCAAAAAATATAAAAGGGCGACACTATGAACCGGTATGGCAATAAAAATATTACGCAAAAATCATTATATTTAGCAGTAGCACTCACATTCAATACGTCATTAGCAATGGCTGAAGTAGCCAAAGCTGAATCAAGTAAAAGTGACGGAGTAAAGGTAGAGGAACCAAAAGCGCTTGAAGAGGTTAACGTGAAGGCTAGCGCTGTCCCTAATTCGGACAGTTATCAAGCCACTAAAACACGTGTAGGTAAAGTGCAACAAGACCCGCACGATATTCCACAAGCAATTACTACGGTAACGCATAGCTTGATGCAAGATCAACAAGTGAGCTCGCTGCGCGAAGCGTTAAGGAATGTTTCAGGCTTAACTTTTAATGCCGCAGAAGGCGGGCGAGGTGGTGATAACTTCAATTTACGCGGTTTTTATACTTTTGGTGATATTTATCTAGATGGTGTGCGTGACACAGCTCAATACTATCGAGAGACATTTAACCTAGAACAAGTTGATGTGCTTCGCGGATCTGCTGCTATGTTGTTTGGTCGTGGTCAAGCTGGTGGTGTGATTAATCAAGTGACCAAGATGGCTGAGATTGGCGATAAGAATACAGTGACGGGTAGTTTTGGTGAGTATGATTATCATCAATTCACGGGGGATTTTAATAAGCAGCTTACTGACACTGCCGCAGTACGCGTGAATGTCATGGATAGACATGACGAGACTTACCGTGAAAACCCTGCGACAGGCGACCACCCGGAAACAGATAGAGCCGGGGTGGCAATTAGTTTTGGCGCTGGCATAGGCACAGATAACGAGTTTTTCTTAAACCATGTCTATACACAAACGCGCGATGTGCCTGATTATGGGATTGGATTTATCAATAAAAAACCTGTTGACCGCACTTTAGCAACGGGCAAACAAGATGATAAAACATTTTATGGAGGTGACAAAAACTTTGATGACAGTGACGTGAATGTTACCACAGGTATTTTTACACATAAATTCTCACCAGACACACAGTTGCGGACTCAATTGAGAAGTGGCAGTTATGAGCGTGCTTATTGGGCAAAAACACCGCAAGGCACTGCTGCCAATGCTGTACCTACTGATGGAACACTTGTGCTGGGTGGTAATCAAGTTCGTAAACTTGATTACGATACGTTGAATTTGCAATCGGACTTCAGTACTAAGTTTAATTTGGCTGGTATGAAGCATCAATTGCTCACAGGTGTGGAGTATTTAAAAGAGGATTCAAGCCGCCAGGCACTTCGTAATATAGGTACTGCCGCAAATCCGCTGTACACAGCAAGCCAAGGGACAGGTGCTGTTTCCACATTTAGTGCAGATAACTATGCGGTTTATGCGCAAGATACTGTTGAATTTATTCCTAATTGGGATTTGCTGGTTGGTGTACGTAGGGATGAAATGCGTGCGAACTATTCAAGTGCCACCTCACCCAAGTTAAGCTATGGTGAAAATAGCTACCGTGCAGGTTTATCTTGGCATCAAACGCCAGAAACTCATTATTACCTGAGTTACAGTGATTCGTTTAGTCCAACGGCTGATTTGTATCAATTGACGATTGTGCCGCAACCACCGGAAAGAAGTAAATCAGTAGAACTGGGTGCAAAATGGTTGTTCTTAGATGGCGACTTATCTTTTAGAACAGCACTTTATCGCACAACTAAAGATTGGGAACGGAGCACCGATCTGGAGGCAACATCATCAATTCTAACGAAAAAACGTCGTACAGATGGCTTAGAGTTTGAGGTGGCTGGTAATGTGACTGATAATTGGGAGGTATTTGGCGGGTTAGCATTTATGGATGCAAAAATCTTGGAAGTCGCTGAAAATGCAACTGCAGGACCAGGTGGAACGACCATTATTACCCCTGCATATTCTGGATATAAAGGACAGCGAGCTCGTAATACTGCACCTGTTACTTTTAATATGTGGACAACTTACAAGTTTGCGGGTAACTGGAAAGTAGGCGGTGGCTTTGAGGCTAAAGATGAACGCTATGGCTATAATCCGAGTGGCGGAGCTGGAGCTAACTTTGTAAATGGTGAGTTTAAACCGAATATAGTACCTGGATATACACGCTGGGATGCAATGTTGGCATATGAGGTGCAAAAATGGGCCGTGCGTTTAAACGTTAAAAACCTGTTTGATAAAGTTTACTACGGTGATGTTTATGATAATGGTGGCTTCACTGTGCCAGGCAATCGTCGTCAGGCTATTCTTACTACTGAGTATAAATTTTAATCAACTTACGTTTTAGGACATAAAAAATGTTGTTGCGCGTACCCAAAGTATTAAATGCGGATGAGCTTGCAAAGTTGCAAGCACTCATGGCCAAGGCTGAGTGGACAGATGGTAAGGTCACTGCGGGTACTCAATCGGCACAGGTTAAACGTAATATTCAGTTGCCAGAAACATCACCAGATGCAGAGGCTGCCCGTGAAATCGTGCTCAGAGCTTTAAGTCGTCATGCGCTGTTCTATTCTGCGGCTTTACCAAAAAAAATCTATCCACCACTATTCAACCAATATCGTGAGGGGATGGATTTCGGTGCACATATTGATAATGCCGTGCGTACTCATGCCATTACTGGTTTGCATGTGCGCACAGATATATCTTGCACACTTTTTATTGCTGACCCTAATAGTTATACAGGTGGTGAGTTAGTCATAGAGGATACCTATGGACACCATATGGTTAAGTTGCCAGCAGGTGATATGGTGCTTTACCCAGGCACCAGTTTGCATCATGTGCGCCCTGTCACAAGCGGGGCGCGCTTAGCATGCTTTTTCTGGGTGCAAAGTATGATACGAGACGACGCACAAAGAACCTTGCTATTTGATATGGATGCGGCAATTGTGACTTTACGTCAGCAAGTTGGTGATAATGCCGCGGTGATTAGGCTAACGGGCAATTATCATAATTTGATACGTATGTGGGCCGATACTTAGAGGCTTTCTCAATACTCGCTTGCTTCAAATCAAACTCTTAAAACCTAGCACTTGAAATACAACATTAAGGAAAAAATCATGCGTTTAATATTCGCCCTATTTAGCTTACTTCCATTGCAAGCATTGGCCTCAGCGGATTGTCCCGTTTATCCAAAATCAGAATGGGCAGCTGAAGAAACTTTAAAAAAAGCATTAACGGACGAAGGCTATAGCATCAAAAAATTCAAAGTAGATGGTAACTGCTATGAAATGTACGGTAGAAATAAAGAAGGCAAGAAAGTAGAGATTTATTTTGATACAAAAACATTAGCAATCATTAAAGCTGAAGGTCTTAAAGACTAAACGTTCATTTAGCTTAAGCAGATGAGTCTTTCTGAAACAAAAACACAGGCTAATGTCTGGTCTTTTTTTGTACGCATCACGCATTGGTTGGTAGCGCTTTTTGTACTCGTTAACTTTTTTAACGATACCGGTTTTTGGCATCGTGTCATTGGTTACTTTTGTTTGGCCCTAGTGTTTGCAAGAATTGGCTATGGACTATGGCTAAGTAAAGTAGCTTCCTCTAAGTTTTACATGCCTACCATTGCAAATATTAAGCTACATATTCATGAGATTCGCACGCAAGTATTTGCACCACATATTGGACATAATCCGCTCGGCCAATTAGCTGTTTATCTGATTTGGGCATTAATTGCAGCGTTAGCATTGACTGGTTGGTTGAGTCGCACAGATGCTTTTTGGGGTGAAGATTGGCCTGTTGATTTACACGTCATTTTTTCTAATGCTTTGCAGGGTTTAGTCATATTGCACATAGCTGCGGTTGTGCTCATGTCAAAATTGCAAAAGAAAAATCTCCTGAAACCGATGATTTCAGGCAGCTCGTCAGAGGCAGCACACTAAGCTTAAACGCATTTTCAATGTGCTACTCATCAGACAGTTAGCATAAATCACCGCTAAAACATGCTTTTTGTAGTCTTTAGCTAGATAAAATCTAGCTAAAGACTATCCAGTAATATAGCTCTCAAGTTGTTTGATTAGCGTTTGCTGATACTCAATGGTTTCTTTCACTAAGTCACCGATCGATAGCATGCCAATGACTTTGTTACCTTCTAATACAGGTAAATGGCGGATATGCTTATCAGACATAATATTCATCGCTTGCTCCACTGTATCGTTAGGCTTAACAGTGAGCACATTAGACGACATGACTTCACTTATAGGTGTGGTTTTTGAAGATTTGCCTTTGAGAATGATTTCCCGCGCGTAATCACGCTCAGAGAAAACGCCGACAAGTTTGTCGCCATCAAGTACCACTAATGCACCTATCTTGTATTCCGCAAGCACCACTAAGGCATCGAATACAGGGCGATGTGGAGCAATAGAAATAACGGTCTTATGTTTTTTATTATCTAGTAATTGTTGTAATGTTTTCATGTTGTTCTCCTCACATTTAGTACTACCATAAAAATATACACCTTATAATGGTGTAAGCAAATTCAAAATCATCTAATTCTGCAAAAAAATCATTCATGCAAAAAGAAACTGAAAGTAAGCAAGAGAAAAAGCTCATTGTTAAGGCGTTTATTGCACTTTTTATACTCACGATTATTTGGGGCTATAACTGGGTGGTGATGAAGCAAGCGGTGCAGTTTGCCAGCCCTTTTCAGTTTGCGGCGATACGCACTTTCTTTGGCTCTATTGTGTTATTTGTACTGATTTATTTGACTAAGCGCCCATTAGCACTTAAAGAATTTCCCACAATGCTAGTGTTGGGGCTTCTGCAATCCTGCGGCTTCACAGGGCTGCTGATTTGGGCTTTAGTAGAAGGCGGTGCGGGTAAAACTGCCGTGTTAACTTACACGATGCCATTTTGGGTCATGTTGTTTGCATGGCCAATGTTGGGCGAAAAAATACAAGGTTGGCAGTGGTTGGCCGTGTTGTTTGCATTGTTTGGCATGGTGCTTATTTTTGATCCGCTGCATATTAAGTCAGATGGTTTTAGTATGTTTCTGGCAGTTTGCTCAGGCGTTTCATGGGCCATTTCAGCTATTGTTTCAAAGAAACTGCATCACCGCGCGCCACATTTAGATTTACTCAACCTCACTGCTTGGCCTATGTTTCTAGGGTCAATTCCTGTTGTCGTGATTGCCTTTATTCTGCCGGCTCAACCTATGCAGTGGACACCGACTTTTATTTTTGCTGTGCTATTTAATGTTTTATTAAGTGGATGTCTGGCTTGGGTGTTGTGGTTATATGCCCTGCAGCGTTTGCAAGCAGGCGTGGCAAGTATGGCCAGTATGTTGGCACCAGTTATCGGTGTAATAGCGGCATGGATTCAATTAAATGAAGTGCCAAATACTTATGAGTTGATAGGTATGGTATTTATCGCACTGTCTTTGGTGACCATTTCAGGCATCAGTATTATTAAACATACGCAGATTGATCCCGCACAGGGTCAGGAGTGAGTAGCAACGTAAGCTTGTGTTAAAATTCAATTATTTTTCAAGAACTAAGGGTTGGTAACATGGCTGGTCATAGTAAATGGGCAAATATTCAGCACCGCAAAGGTCGTCAAGACGCAAAACGCGGCAAAATTTTCACTAAAATCATTAAAGAAATTACCGTGGCTGCGCGCATGAGCGGCGGTGACGTGAACATGAATCCACGTTTACGCGCAGCGGTGGCAGAAGCTAAAGAAGAGAACATGCCGGCAGACAATATCATTCGTGCCATTAAAAAAGGTACGGGTGAATTAGAGGGCGTGAACTACGAAGAAATCCGTTACGAAGGTTACGGCATTAACGGCGCGGCCATTATTATTGATTGTTTAACCGATAACAAACAACGTGCAGTGATGGATGTACGTCATGCGCTAAGCAAACACGGTGGTAATCTAGGTACAGACGGCAGTGTGGTGTTTATGTTCAAACACTGCGGTAGCTTAATTTATGAGCCAGGTACTGATGAAGATAAAGTCATGGAAGTTGCGCTAGAAGCTGGCGCAGAAGATGTGGTGACGGATGAAGATGGCAGTATTGAAGTGATCACGCCACCAAACGATTTTATGGTGATTAAAGAAGCCATGGAAGCTGCAGGCTTAAAAGCTGTGATGGCAGAAGTGACGATGAAGCCGAATATGGAAACCGTGTTTACAGGTGATGATGCGGTGAAAATGCAAAAAATCTTAGATGCGCTAGATGACTTAGACGATGTGCAGGATGTCTATACTTCCGCTGTCATCGAAGACTAAAAAGTGAATCGTCTAATGCCTTTTTTGATTCGCGCCTTGTATGACTTTAAGCGATTATTTTTTTGAGCACTGTGAGTAATGTCAGAATCTTAGGCATCGACCCTGGCCTGCGCTTAACAGGCTTTGGGGTTATTGAAAAAGTAGGTGAAAAAATCACTTACATCTCCAGTGGCACAATTAAAACTGCTAGCGGCAAAAAGAATAAGGTTGAAGGCGAAGACGATAGAGAAGAGCTGCCCGCTCGTTTGAAGATCATCTTAGATGGTTTGTTTGAGGTGATTGATACCTATCAGCCTAACCAAGTGGCGATTGAGAAGGTGTTTGTGAATATCAATCCACAATCCACTCTGTTATTAGGTCAAGCCCGTGGCGCCGCTATTAGCGCGGCGGTGATTCGTAATTTATCTGTAGCCGAGTATACGGCGCTACAAGTCAAACAAGCCGTAGTCGGCAACGGCCATGCACAAAAAGAACAAGTGCAAGAAATGGTAAAACGCTTACTCAACTTACCCGCAACACCTAAACCAGATTCAGCCGATGCCTTGGCTTGTGCCATTTGCCATGCGCATGGCGGACAAGGATTGGGCAAGCTTGCTACCGCTGGCTATCGAGTACGTGGCGGAAGGTTGGTTTGATGATGCTTTTCTTTTTTGAACATACATAGTTTTAAAAATATACAGTTGTTAACACTAGTAATGATTTGGATGATGCCATGATAGGAAGATTGAACGGGATTTTGCTGGAAAAAACACCGCCGTTGGTGCTCATTGATTGCAATGGCGTGGGCTATGAATGTGAAGTGCCGATGAGTACATTTTATAATCTACCCGCCATTGGTGAAAAAGTGGTGATGCTCACACATTTTGTAGTGCGTGAAGATGCACAGCTTTTGTATGGTTTTGGCAGCGACCAAGAGCGTGCGACCTTCAGGCAGTTGCTTAAAGTGAATGGCATCGGAGCTAAGTCAGCACTTTCAATTTTAAGCGGTTTGTCGATTGATGATTTAGTGCAGGCTGTTGCCATGCAGGATACAGCCATGCTTACACGCGTGCCGGGCGTGGGCAAGAAAACAGCCGAGCGTTTATTATTAGAGTTAAAGGATAAATTTACGGTTGCTGGATTAAGCCCAAGCAATAGCAATCAGCCAAAATCAGCTAGTAGTGATGTGCTGAATGCCCTGATTTCATTGGGCTACAATGAGCGCGAAGCCTTGGCCGCTGTGAAGCTGTTGCCTGCAGATGCGACTGTAGCAGAAGGCATTAAATTAGCGTTGAAATCGTTATCTAAATAGGACTGGTTGATGTGAAGCTCAGTGAATGAGCCTAAGCATTAATCCAGCATCGGAGACATTATGAATATTTTGAGTAAATTGTTTTTGATTGCTGCGGTGTCGATACTCGTGGCTTGTGGGCAACATAATGATCGTGCAACAGAAGCCATGCCCGCGGCAAGTGTGGCGATGAAGTCAGCACCCGCGCCAGATATGGCAAGAGCCAAAATGGCGGATAGCACAGGCGGAGGTGAAGAGTCGCTGACTGAAGTGAGCGAGCCAAATGCCGCTAGCTCAACAGTAAAACGCTATATCGCATTGCGCCACGCACTGACGGTTGAAACTGAGGGCGAAAAAATGCAGGCGGCATTTGATGCGACAGTCGCGCATTGTGAGCTGTTAAAATGCCAAATTCTGAGTGCAAATTATAATCGTGAAACACCATATAGCCCGCCTTCTGCGAGTTTATCCGTACGTGTACCGCCTAGGTCAGTTGAGATATTTCTTTCGGGTTTAGCAAAAAATGCAGAAGTGTTGCAACACCGCCAAGATAGTGAAGATAAAACGGATGCTGTGATAGATGCAGAGGCGCGCATTAAAAACCTGACGGAGTTCCGCGATAGTTTACGCGCAATGCTGACAGATAAATCCGCTAAATTTAAAGATCTAATTGAAGTGCAGCGTGAGTTGGTGGATACGCAAAGCCAGCTTGATACCATTCAAGGCGTGCGAAAAGTATTGGCGCAAGAAACCGAATTGGTCTCGGTGAATATTGATTTTACTGCCAAACAAGGCATTACCGAGCAAGGCTTCTTCTCACCTGTTGCACATGCGCTTAAAGAGGCTGGACATGTGATGATGGAAAGCTTGGCAGCTGTAATTACGTTCTTTGTAACGATATTGCCGTGGTTGTTATTTAGCATTCCTATGCTAATTTTAGCGCGCAAATTGTGGACTAAAATTAAAGCGAGATGGCAAAGCAAGTAGTTCGAAGTAAGTCTGCGAGACTTTGGCAGCCGAGTAATTGAATGTTAAATTTAAGGCAAGACCTCAATGATCAATACCAACCAAGTCACACGAATCGCAATCATCACTTTGTTGGTGATAGGCTGCATTTATGTATTGCAGCCTTTTATGGCAGCGGCTTTATTCGCCGCCATATTTTGTTTATTTACTTGGCCGCTTTATCATCGATTGTGGTTGCGCTTAGGCAAGCGAGATACATGGGCAGCCATGATTATGACCTTGCTACTGCTGATCGCCTTGATTCTACCTATGGCATATCTTGCTATGAATTTGGCTGACTCATCAGATCAGTTATTTAATGAGCTGGGTACTAGATTGCAAAGCTTACAGCCAAAAGTGCCTGATTGGGTGCGTAACCTACCCATTGTTGGCGAGCAAATTAGTCATTCATGGGAGCGTGCCACGGCCAGTCAAGAAGAGCTGATGAAGCTCTTACGGCAGTATTATGAACCTATGCGCACTTTTGCTTTACGTGCGGTGCAATTAGTGGCGGGTGGCTTTCTACAATTGCTTCTAGTCGTTTTTGTGGCATTCTTCTTCTACCGCGATGGCACTAGAATAGCTCAAGGGCTTGTTACCATCGTGCGCAGGCTAGGTGGCGAGCTTGGTGAGGAGATGCTTATTCTTTCATGCAATACCGTGAAGGGCGTCATGCTAGGGATATTTGGCACCGCTTTAGCACAATCAGTCGTAGCGATGATCGGATTTTTACTTGCAGGAGCACCAGCGCCGTTGTTACTAGCGTGTGCAACATTCTTTTTGTCTGTTATCCCTGTTGGCCCACCTTTAATTTGGGGAGGCGCATCCTTTTGGCTTTATAGCCAGGGCGAACATGGCTGGGCAATATTTTTAGCACTATATGGTTTACTAGCTATCAGCACCGTAGATAATGTAGTTAAGCCAATACTCATTAGCCACTCTTCACACCTGCCCTTATTACTGATTGTGTTTGGCGTGCTTGGTGGCGCTTTAACTTTTGGATTTATTGGTATTTTTCTTGGACCAACGTTGCTCGCTGTAGGTTTTACGCTCATGCTGCATTGGATGGCCTTGCAAAATAAGAAGCTGCTGGAGACTCCAGAATGATGAAGAATCGTATTATTTATGCTGGTGTTTATTAAAAATTAGGGGGAACTAATGATTAATAACGTGATTAATAGAAGTTTTTTTACATTGAGTTTTGTAGTTTTTTTAAGCTTTAGCCCAGTTTTAGCTGCTGAAGAAAAGCCGATCAATGAGGTCTCTGAAGATGACTATATGGGTGAGGTGCCTAGAGTGCTTACGGTATCTAGGTTGTCACAGTCCATCGCTGATGCACCCTCGGCCGTTACGGTAATAGACCGTGAAACCATACGCGCATCTGGAATTGTTGATCTTCCAGAAATATTTCGTTTAGTACCAGGTTTTTATGTGGGTACCAATGCAGGGTTCGTACATAACACCAATCATGCTGTCAGTTACCACGGCATGACGACTGCTTATGCAGGCTCTATGCAAGTGCTGGTGAATGGTCGGTCGGTCTACAGTCCCCTTTATGGAGGTGTGCAGTGGAGTGAGTTGCCTATTGCGATAGCTGATATTGATCGCATTGAAATCACGCGTGGTCCAAATGCCGCGAGTTATGGTGCCAATTCTTTTTTTGGCGTGATTAATATCATCACGCAAAGCCCATTAGATCAGCTTGGTACTAGCGTAAGTGCAACCTATGGTGATGGTCGTCATGAGGCGTTTGCACGATATGGCGCTAAGCAAAATGATTTAAGTTATAGGGTGACTGCGGGCTATCGCGATGACGATGGATTGGATAATCGATATGATTTTAAGCGTACACGCTTGTTAAATACACAGATGGATTATAAGGTGAATGATAAAAATAATCTTGAGTTCGAGTTTGGGCTAGTCAATGGTGATCGCGAAGATGACCAGTCACTTAATACAATCCGTTTTTTTCAGCCTAGATTAAGAGGCATCGAAAATAATTATGAATTAATTCGCTGGCGACATAACGTAAATGACAATAGTGACTTTTCACTACAAGCTTATCACTCATTAAATACTTCTGATGATGTTATCAATAGTGTTGATCTAAGTAGTTTTCCATTTTTCACTCATCTTGCTTCTCCAAGCTTTATACAAATTGACAATAATATTGAAATGGAGCGTTACGACCTTGAGGCGCAGCACAACTTTTCTATCTCTTCATCTTTAAGAGGCGTTTGGGGAGCCAGCGTTCGTCAAGATACAATGTACTCGCCTTATTATCTTGGTACGCACAATACGGACACATTTAATTTGCAAAGATTGTTTGGTCATGCTGAGTGGCGTCCATCAGATCATGTAGTGTTAAATTTAGGAGCTATGGTCGAGAACAACAGCTTTACAGGCACGAATACCTCACCTCGTGCTAGTGTTAATTTCAAACTCAATGCGAATCAAACCGTCCGATTTGGTATTTCAACTGCGTTAAGAACACCTAATTATTTAGAGGAAAAATTCAATACTAATATTATTGTCCCTAGATTAAATACTGCGCCGTATATCGCAGAATATTTTGCAGATAGTGCAAACCTTAAGCCAGAACGAATAGTTTCTAGAGAAATTGGCTATTTAGGTGATTTTGGTAAACTTAGCTTGGATGCTCGGGTCTTCTATGATGATATTCATGACTATATTAAATCTAATCTTGATAGAAGTCTCAATATAGGTTCGCTTACACCATCAGGATATGTATTGATAAAACAACCTACATTTTATACAAATGCGGGTAACGTCAACGTAAGTGGCTTTGAAACACAAGTCAAATGGCGGATTACTAATGATGACCGTTTATTACTAAATTACGCCTATGTGAACATTGATGCTGACGAACAGCAAACTGCAAATAACATTACTACGTCTATGCCAAGCAGCACTTTTAGCGGGTTGTTAACTCACCGTTTCAACCCGCAATGGGATGCCAGTTACGCCTATTATCAAACCAGTGAGGTTACCGCTTTGGGGGATGGCGGCTATGTTGGTTTAGCGAGAAGATCTGATATTCGAGTGGCACGTAAGTTTAAAGCGGAACATATTAGCGGAGAAGTTTCTGCTGTCGTTGAAAACTTGTTTAACGAACATTATCAAGAATTTGCAGATTACAACACGCTCAAGCGCCGCGCTCGTCTTAATGTTAGGTTGGATTTTTAATGCAATTTAATAATGAATTGAATGGTTGAGAAATAAGTTTTGTTATTGATGCTAAATAGAAAAATCTGGATGAATGGTGTACTTGCAGGCGTAATGCTAGTACTGGGGCTTCTTGTACCATTTGTTGCGAATGCTTATACAGGTGTGACGATTGTGATGAGCGTACAAACGCCAGCAAACCTTGAATTTGTTGATCAATTCAATGCCGAGCTTGCCAAGAATAAGCAAATTAATCTTAGAGTGAATGTGATTACACTGCCAGATACCGAAAAATTGGTGGTAGCAGAAAACAGTGAGTTAGTGATTGCGCTAGGCGTAAAAGCGCTGGAGGCTGCCAGTAAATTAAAACGGACAACACCGGTGTTAGGGGTGTTTACGCCATTACCCGCGTTCAATAGTGTGATGGCGAAAAGTCGACGTGATTTAGGTAACTTTAGTGCCATTGTCTTAGATCAACCTTTTTCGCGACAAATATCTCTGATTAAATATGTTTTACCCGAAGCACAAAAAATAGGCGTTTTACTAGGCACGACTTCTGCACAATATATTGAGTATGTGCGAGAAGAGGGTGAAAAACGTGGGCTAAGTATTCTGGAAGAGAAAGTTAATCAAGAAGCTGACTTGATTCCTCAATTAAAAAAACTCTTGGATAGCGTCGATGCTATTTTAGCGATTCCCGACCCAACTATTTATAGCCGTGAAACGGCACAGCCTATTTTGTTAACCAGCTATCGCTATCAAAAACCTATTTTTGGATATTCTCAATCCTATGTGCGTGCCGGCGCTTTAGCTGCGGTATTTAGCACAAGCAAACAGCTGGCAAAACAGGCAGCAGAAATTGCGATTAAATCGCGTCCAGCCCCTAGCGAATTGCCACCGCCGCAATTGCCAAAATATTTCTCTATTATGTTGAACTACCAAGTCGCGCGCTCACTTAATATTCCTTTAATGGATGAAGATGAGATTTTAAAGAAAATGCTTGAGTCTGACGTACCAGAGGCTATGTAAAATGAAGAATCTCGGCATCAAATCACGTGTTATATTTTTGGGTACGATCCCTGCTTTGCTATTCGCTATTATTTTAGTTGGATATGCAATCACCAATATTTTTGGAGTGTTAGATCAATCACTTGAAGATCGAGGCAGGGTGATTGCTTCACAGTTGGCTCCCGCAGCAGAATATGGTGTGATTTCTGGCAATAGTCAGGTGCTGCAAAGGTTGGTACAGCAAGCGCTGTCTAATGAGCAGGACTTAAGAACGGTGATGGTAGTCGATAGCCATGGCTTGACGCTGGCATTAAGTGGCCGTGAATTACCCAAAGCGTTAATTGCTGAGATTGCTAAAGAAAATCTCGAGCAAATCCCACAAGATAAAGGCATTATTTTTACGTTTCCTATTTACCGAAGTCTGGTTGAAATAGATGATTTTTCTAATCTAAGCAGCAAAGAGTTAGAACTGAAAAAATCTTACACCCCAGAGAAAATTGGTCAGGTGTATATAGAGCTTAGTAATCAAACTTTACAAAATATTAAGCAAGATTTAATTGTAAAGATTTTCTTGACGGCTATTTTCGGCTTGGCTTTAAGCGGGTTACTGGCATGGAAGCTTGGTAGAAATATCACCAAACCTATTCAAGAGATTGCGCAGGCGGTTAATCGTATTGGTGAAGGTGTGTTTTCACATACGATTATGGAGAACTCCAGTGGTGAGCTAAAAACCTTGCAAAAAGGTTTTAATTCCATGTCTAGTAGTCTGAAGCATGCTTATGACGGTATGCAAGAAAAGATCAATGACGCTACCTCAATGCTGCGCCATCAAGCGCAACATGATGATTTAACCGGTTTAATTAATCGCCGTGAGTTTGAAGTGCGCTTAGAACGCTGTCTAAAAAGCGTGCATGAAAATAATGCACAACATATTTTTTGCTTTTTAGATTTAGACCAGTTTAAATTAGTGAATGATACTTGCGGGCATTCCGCAGGTGATGAGTTACTTAAGCAAGTGAGCATTTTATTAGCAAATAAAATGCGAGAGAGAGACACATTGGCGCGCTTAGGTGGTGATGAGTTTGGTTTACTACTAGAAAACTGTACTTTGACAGATGCGAATCAAATCAATAATGCTTTGTTGAAAACTATCCGGGATTATCGTTTTATTCACGATGATAAGATTTTTAATATTGGCGTCAGTATTGGTTTGGTTGTGATTAATCAAGGCTTCGAAAATGTGAGTGAGATTATTCATGCAGCTGATTTGGCCTGTTATTCAGCAAAATCAGCTGGGCGAAATCAGAGCTTTCTGTTTAATCCAGGTGATGTGGAAGTGGTTCGCCAGCGTAGTGCAGTGGAATCAATATCAGATATTACCGACGAAATTGATGATGAGCAATTTATGCTCTATTGTCAGCCAATTGTGCCACTCACCTCTGCGACGACACAATTGCAACATTATGAAATTTTGCTTAGAAAAATTGATCTCGATGGCAAAATAATTCTGCCAACCACATTTATACCGTCTGCCGAGCGGTATCATTTGATGCCAAATATCGATAGATGGGTTATTAAAAATGTTTTCTTAGCTTACCAAAAGTTGTTGGAGATTAATGCCGAAAAGTGTAACTATATATTTTCAATCAACTTATCTGGCACCTCATTAGGTGATAAAAGCTTACTAAGTTTTATACAAGATATGTTTATCAAGTATTCAATTCCACCTCAATCTATCTGTTTTGAAATCACTGAAACGGCGGCAATTGTTAATCTTAAAAATACTATTTTGTTATTCAGTGCCTTGCGAAAACTAGGCTGTAGTTTCGCGCTAGATGATTTTGGCAGTGGCATGTCATCATTTACTTATTTGAAAAATTTTGACGTGGATTATTTGAAGATTGATGGTACTTTTGTTAAAGAAATGCATATTAATAAAATTGACCATGCAATGGTGCGCTCGATTCATAGTGTAGCAGAGGCCATGAGTATTAAAACGGTGGCTGAATTTGTCGAAAATGAAGAGATATTAAGTGAATTGAAAAGCATAGGCGTACACTATGGGCAAGGTCTGTATTTAGGTGCTCCTGTGACCGTCAAAGGATTGATTGAGCGCTATGCAAAATTGCATGCACAATAGATAGGCACGTGTTTTAATGGCGCCTTGGCACTAAAACCCAGAGCACCAAAACCCAGAGCACCAAAACCCAAAAACAAGATGAACTTATGATAGAAACTGACCGCCTGATTGCCCCAGATGCTGAAAGCCCTCGTGAGGAGGCATTAGAGCGTGCTTTGCGCCCCAAGCTTTTAGACGAGTATGTCGGGCAAGAAAAAGCACGTAGCCAATTAGAGATATTTATTAATGCCGCCCGTGGTCGCAGCGAAGCACTAGATCACGTACTGTTATTTGGCCCACCAGGCTTAGGTAAAACCACTTTGGCACATATCATTGCCAAAGAAATGGGCGTGAATATGCGCCAAACTTCAGGTCCAGTGTTAGAGCGCGCGGGTGACTTGGCTGCCTTGCTGACTAATTTAGAACCTAATGATGTATTGTTCATTGATGAGATTCACCGACTATCTCCCGTGGTTGAAGAGATTTTATATCCAGCGATGGAAGATTATCGACTAGACATCATGATAGGCGAAGGTCCAGCCGCGCGCAGTGTGCGGCTTGATTTGCCTCCATTTACCTTGATAGGCGCGACGACTCGTGCTGGTATGCTGACTAACCCATTGCGTGACCGCTTTGGGATTGTTTCAAGGTTAGAGTTTTATACCTCTGAGGAGTTGGCTCGAATTGTTCATCGCTCAGCGGGTCTATTAGAAGTCGAAATGGCGGATACAGGCTCGCTCGAAATTGCACGACGTTCACGCGGCACGCCTCGTATCGCTAATAGGCTGCTACGCCGTGTGCGTGATTACGCGCAAGTAAAAGCCAATGGCATTGTGTCATCAGAAATCGCTGATGCTGCGTTGAAAATGCTCGATGTCGATAAATTGGGCTTTGATGTGATGGATAGAAAACTGTTGCTCGCCGTGATAGAAAAATTCGGCGGCGGTCCTGTAGGTCTGGATAATCTAGCCGCAGCCATAGGCGAAGAGCGCGATACGATTGAAGATGTGCTTGAGCCTTATTTGATTCAACAGGGCTATTTAATGCGCACCCCACGTGGGCGCATAGCCACACTGCAAGCCTATCAGCATTTTGAATTGCCCATGCCCAAGCATTTAAGTGGTGAAACGTGGCAAGAGTAAATATGAGTAGTCATCGATTTAGTTGGCCAGTCCGTGTGTACTACGAAGATACCGATGCCGGCGGCGTGGTTTACCACTCGAATTATTTGAACTTTATGGAGCGTGCTCGCACCGAATGGCTACGCGATTTAGGTTACGAGCAAACTGTGGTTAAAGATGAGCTAGGCGTCATTATTGTGGTGCATAGCCTATCGATTAATTTCAAGAAGCCTGCAAGGTTTAATGACATGCTTGAAGTGCGTTGCGAGTTGGCAAATGTCGGGCGTGGCAGCATAGAAATGGCGCAAACGATTATATGCAATGGCGTCGAATTGATTCAGGCACATGTTAAAGCGGCATTTGTCGAAGCTGAAACTTTTCGTCCAGTAGCCATTCCTACTGCTATGAAGCAAGACATGATTAACATACAAGCAATGAGTTTAAATGTGGAGAAGTTATGAGTATAAGCGCGGCCAATGATATGTCTATTTTTTCGCTAGTGGCTGGCGCCAGCCTGCCTGTGCAGATGGTGCTTCTGGTGTTAATAGGCACCTCACTATTTTCTTGGTGGTATATTTTCATCAAGCTGGCAACGATTAAAAAAGCTGAGACTAATGCGGAAGACTTTGAAAAAGCATTTTGGTCAGGTGGCGATTTGAATAAGCTGTTCGAAGGACTCGCCTCAAGTCGTCGTAAACCACAAGGTATGGCGAGTATATTTGAAGCGGGTTTTAGAGAGTATGTACGTCACAAACAACAAACGACAATGGATGTTTCTGATGTGATGGAAGGCTCACGTCGCGCGATGCGCGCAGCCTACAACCGTGAGTTAGATGATCTGGATGCACATCTACCGTTTCTAGCCTCAGTTGGCTCTGTGAGTCCATATATCGGCTTATTTGGCACAGTGTGGGGCATTATGAATGCGTTTCGAGGTTTGTCTAATGTGGCGCAAGCAACCCTTAGCCAAGTCGCTCCTGGCATTGCAGAGGCTTTGGTAGCAACCGCAATAGGCCTGTTTGCAGCGATTCCAGCCGTCATTGCCTATAACCGTTTTGCCAGTTCAGTCGATAGGCTTTCAGTGCGCTACGAAAGCTTTATGGAAGAGTTCACTAATATTCTGCAAAGAAAGAGCTAAATCATGGCGCGTACTCGCAAACGTCGCGTGATGAATCAAATCAATGTAGTGCCGTACATTGACGTGACTTTGGTGCTGTTAGTTATCTTTATGGTGACCGCACCTATGACTAATCCTGGCGTGGTTGATTTGCCTAAAGTTGGTCAGGCTTTAAAGCAACCGCAAGTGCCACCTTTGGTACTCACGGTTAAACTCAATCACAAAATAGAGTTCGAGAATAAGCCTATGCCGCGCGATGAGCTGCTGTTAGCTGTGCGCCAAGCGCTTACAAAATCGCCAGAACGCTCTGTGGTGATTGCCGCAGATAAAAATGTTAAATATGACGATGTGATTGGCGTGATGGATTTACTCAAACAGAACAAAGTGGATAAAGTTGGGCTGTTGTTAGCGCCAGCGAAATAGGCTCGCAGAACTATTAAGATGGCCAGTTTATTAAAATGATTAGAACGTACGAAAAAGAAGTTTCTTGGAAGGCTGGCGGGCTGGCGATTGCTGTGCATTTGGCTTTACTTGGTGCGTTGCTGATTTCATTTAACTGGAAAGCCGCGCACACTACTTTAAATGTTACCGAAGTTGAGCTGTGGGACAGCATCCCTAATCAAGCTGTACCAGCACCAGTCGTGCAGCCAGAGCCAAAACCTATAGTTAAAGAGGAGATTAAGCCAGAACCTAAACCTGAGCCTAAACCCATCGTAGAAGAAAAACCAAAAGAAGAGCCGCAAGTCGATATCACACTAGAAAAAAAGAAAAAAGCATTAGAGTTGAAGAAGGCAGAAGATCAACTTAAAAAAGAGAAAGCCTTGGAGCAAAAGAAACAGCTTGATGCGCTTAAGTTAGAAGCGCTTAAGGATGATGCGAAGCCTGCAGTTAAAGTAAGTAAGCCAAATGACGCCTTAAAGAAATTACAACAAGAAGCCTTGGCGGAAGAGAAAACGGCAGGGGAGCAACAAGCTTTATCATCTAAAGCCTCAGCTAATGCGGGTGTGGTCGGTGAGTTCAAGAATAAAATACAGTCTAAAATTAAAGGCAATGTCACTAAAGCGCTGTGCGGTGAAGGTAACCCAGAGCTTAGATTTGATATAAGCTTGTTACCAACAGGTGAGTTGAGCGGTAGTCCTAAACTGGTTAAATCAAGTGGCAGTGCTGCCTGTGATGAGGCCGTAGAGCGAGCAATTATGGCATCTGAGCCATTGCCGCTGCCTACTGATCCAACGCTTTTCTCACAATTTAGAAACTTAAATTTAAAATTCCGCCCTAATGATTAAGTTAGTTTTTCATGTCTTATAAAAGCATGTTTGAATGTAACAAAGTGTAAATCGTGTGGCGTCAAAATGCTTGAGGCGTCAAAATAAGCTTGGATTAGAATTCAATGAGAACTAAGTTACTGGTTCTGAGTTCCAAGTCTTAAATTTTAATGAATGATTAATTAAAGACATTAAACATAGCCTATGCGTATACCTAAATTTTCAAAATCACGGTTTTTAAGACTGCAATTCTCCACAATACTTAATTTAGCTATATTTTCTGCAAGTCTGTTTATTCCATCCTTAGCTAATGCAGCATTAGAAATTGAAATTAGCGGCGGTGGCGCACAGCAAGTGCCAATCGCGATTGTGCCTTTTGAGCAAAGTGGTAACAGCGCAGACAACATTAGCAGCATTATTGCAGCAGACTTGAAACGCAGCGGTTTATTTCGCGTATTAGAAACAGGCGGCGTGGTGAATAAACCTACTGATATTACGCAAATCAAATATTCAGAGTGGGCAAATCTGCAAGCGCAGGCCATGGCGGTAGGCGTGGTAGAGACGTTGCCGAATAACCGTTTGAAGGTCACCTTTCAGTTAGCTGACGTGCTTAAGCAAAGCCAATTAACCGGTATGCAATACACCATTGCACCCAATCAACTAAGAACAACTGCACATAAAATTGCCGATGTGATTTATCAGAAACTGACTGGCGAATCAGGCATCTTTGCCAGCCGTATCGCTTACATCACTAAGGCTAACGATCGATATATGCTTAAGGTGGCGGATGCCGATGGCGCAAATCCTTTGACAATGGTGTCATCAAAAGAGCCTATTATTTCGCCAGCATGGTCACCAGAAGGCAATAAAATTGCCTATGTATCTTTTGAAAAGAAAAAGCCGATTATTTATGTGCAGACCTTAAGTGGTCAGCGTACTGTATTGGCGGGCTTTAAAGGAAATAACAGCGCGCCAGCATGGTCGCCAGACGGCAGTAAATTGGCTATCGTACTCACTTATGGCGCCAATTCTCAGGTATATACTATCAACGCTGATGGTTCTGGTTTGAGCCGCATCACAAAAGGCAATGCGATTGACACCGAGCCGACTTGGTCTTCAGATGCTAAGTGGATATACTTCACTTCAGATCGTGGTGGTAAGCCGCAAATTTACAAAGTTTCTGCTAATGGTGGTGATCCGCAACGTGTGACTTTTGAAGGCGCGTATAACGTTAGCCCACGTTTTTCGCCAGATGGTAAATCTTTGGCAATGATACGTAATGATGGCGGTAAATTCCGAGTGGCATTGCAAGACTTAACGACAGGGCAAGTGCAGTTGTTAAGCGAAGGCTCGCAAGATGAGTCGCCAAGTTTTGCGCCAAATGGTCGCGTAATTCTTTATGCAACACGTTCAAGTGGGCATGGTGCTTTAGCTGCCGTATCGGCAGATGGTCGGGTGAAACAACGCCTGAATGAATCTGGCGGAGATATCCGTGAACCAGCTTGGGGACCTTTAATTAAATAGTTTACAGTAATTAAATAGTAGGCGATTTGAATAGGTAATTGGTAATAAAAATTGTAGTAATACAGGTAACAGCAGTAGCAATAAAAAAGTATTAATTTTAAGTATATTTTATAAAGCATGACATCTTGAGGAGAGTAATATGAATAAATCTACATGGAATACCAAGTTACTAAGCAGCTTATTGCTGGCATTGGTATTAAGCGCTTGTAAAAGCACACCAATGAACACTAAGCCTGTGACTGTGGAAGATAAAAGTCCAGCGCAAGTGACTAAACCTGCAGAAAATACAGGTGCAGATACTTCAGCCGTTAAAGAAGTGGCGATTGACGGCAATGCGACAGATTCAGGCAATAACCCGCTAAAAGATCCGAACAATATTTTGTCTAAACGTAATGTTTATTTTGATTTTGATAGCGATGCAGTTAAAGCTGAATTCCGTCCGCTCATTGAGGCACATGCTAAATACTTGCTAGCACACACTTCAGCAAAAGTAATTCTACAAGGCAATACCGATGAACGCGGTACTCGTGAGTACAACTTGTCATTAGGTCAACGCCGTTCAGTCGCTGTGAAAAAATCACTTAACTTACTTGGCGTGCAAGATGCACAAATTGAAACAGTAAGCTTTGGTGAAGAAAAAGCGACAGAAGGCTGTGCGGATGATGCATGTTCAAAACAAAATCGTCGTGTAGATGTGGTCTACGAAAACGAGTAATTGTAGAATCGTTTACTTAGAGCTAACTATTTAGGACTTAAAAAGTATGATGAAGAAACTGATACTGGCTAGTGTGTTATTGTCTGCGCAGCTATTTGCAATAAGTGGCCATGCGGCTTTGTTTGATGACAAAGAGGCGCGCAAAAAAATTCTTGAAGTAGAAACGACAATGAATAGCCAGGATCAGGCAAATCAGACTGAGTTAGCGAATGTAAAAAAGAACTTCGAGCAGCGTTTGCAAGCCATTGAAGCCATCACTAAAGGTGGTGGCTTGATGGAAATGCAGAATCAGATCGAGTCGCTTAAGCAAGAAGTAGCAAGGCTTAAAGGTGATTTGGAAGTGGCCAATCATAATGTCGATGCGACTCAGCAACGACAAAAAGATTTGTATGGCGATACCGATGCACGCTTGCGCAAGCTAGAAAGCGGCGCTACTCCTGCAGCAGCGGGTTCAAGTGATGCGTCAGCGCCACAGTCAACCCCAGTTGTGGCAGCCGCACCAGCTAAAAATACGCAAGAGTATCAATTGCTAGAGCTGGCTAATGGTCTATCCAAAGAGTCCAAGCATAAAGATGCGTTTAATGCTTATGATAAATTCTTAAAAGACTACCCAAATAGTACGCTGGCTGCAGAGGCGACTTACGGTTTAGGCTATTCAC